>JBARZF010000697.1:0-3070 GCA_049649675.1 Rivularia sp. (in: cyanobacteria)
AATGAAATTTTAGAATTACGTAAGTAAGCTCGATAGATTTTGATTTTTAGTTTTCTGCGAGTTGCTCGAATGGTGTTTCGCAGCGATAAACGTAAAATTTTACGTCTCCACTAAAACAAATGTTCCAAAAGTGAGGCAACTGATTAAAATAAGTAGATGTCCCCAATTACACGTTCTAAGCAGTTGACTTCCGATAAAAGTTCTCCGAAAAATCCTACATTCGTCTTGGTTGACGGACATTCTCTGGCGTTTCGTTCTTATTTCGCTTTTGCTAAAGGGCGAGATGGCGGGCTTCGTACCAAAAGTGGTATACCCACTAGCGTGTGCTTTGGCTTTATTAAGTCTCTGCTCGAAGTAATGGAAAAGCAGCAGCCTGAAGCGATCGCCGTTGCTTTTGATTTGGGTTTACCTACTTTTCGTCATCAAGCTGATGATACCTATAAAGCCGATCGTCCGGGAACTCCAGAAGATTTTATTCCGGATTTAGAAAATCTCCACGAATTACTTACGGGATTAAATTTACCAATTTTGACTGCTGCGGGTTATGAAGCAGATGATGTTTTAGGAACTTTAGCGCAAAAGGCATCTAAGGCAGGATATCAAGTAAAAATCCTGACTGGGGACAGAGATTTATTTCAGTTAGTTGATAAAGATAAGCAAATTAGCGTTCTGTATTTGAATAAGGAATCTCTACAGCGTTCGAGTAAGGGGCTAAAAGAGTTTCATTCGGAAGAAGTTAAGGAAAAATTGGGAGTTTTACCAACTCAAGTTGTTGATTTTAAAGCGCTTTGCGGTGATAAATCGGATAATATTCCCGGTGTGAAGGGAATTGGAGAGAAAACAGCAGTACAGTTGCTCGATACTTACGGTACTCTGGACAAAGTTTATCAGTCTTTAGATGAAATTAAAGGCGCAACTCAAAAGAAACTCGAAGCAGGAAAGGAAGACGCGGATAAATCTAAGTTTTTAGCGAAAATAGTTGAAGATGTTCCGTTAGAAGTTGATTTAGAAGAGTGCAAATTAAAAGGTTTTGAGAATAGCGAACTCAAGCCAATTTTAGAAAAGTTGGAATTTAGTTCTTTTCTGAAAAAAATTAATCAGCTTCAGCAAAAGTTTGGCGGTGATGTTGAGGAAATAGCGCAACCGGAAGCTGTAGAAGTTGAAGATAATGATTTGTGGTTTTGGAGTGCTAAAGATACAGAAGAATTCCAAAAACAAAATGCTTCACCAATTGAACCGCTGATTATTGATACAGAAGCGAAACTTAAACAATTAATTAAAATACTCAAAAAATTTACAAGTGCCGAAACACCCGTTGCTTGGGATACCGAAACTACCGATTTAGAACCGCGAGATGCTGATTTAGTTGGAATTGGCTGTTGTTGGGGAACTGAAGCTGACGAAGTTGCTTATATTCCTGTGGGGCATAAAAACGGGAATAATCTGGATAAAAATGTTGCTTTGGAAGCGCTACGTCCAATTTTAGAAAGTGCCGATTATCCGAAAGCTTTTCAAAATACTAAATTTGACCGTTTAGTTTTGCGATGTCAGGGAATTAATATTGCAGGGGTAATATTTGACTCGATGTTGGCAAGTTACGTTCTTAATCCCGACAGCAGTCACGGTTTGAGCGAACTTTCTCAAAAATACTTGAAATTGACAGCTAAAAGTTACGTTGAGTTGGTTCCAAAAGGTCAAACTATTGCGGATATCAGTATTTCTGAAGTAGCAGATTACTGTGGGATGGATGCTTATAGCACCTTTGGGTTAGTCGCAAAACTGCGGGAAGAATTAAATAATTTTCCCCGTTTATCAAAACTTTTGTTGGAAGTAGAACAGCCGCTAGAAGAAGTTTTAGCGGAGATGGAATATCAAGGAATCCGCATTGATTCAGCTTATTTAAACGAACTTTCGCAGCAGTTAAAAACAGATTTAAATAAGTTGGAAATACAGGTACATGAAATAGCGGGAGAAAATTTTAATTTAGGTTCTCCCAAACAGTTGAGCCAAATATTATTTGATAAATTAGGTTTAAATAAAAAGTATTCTCGTAAAATCAAAACCGGATATTCTACAGATGCAGCAACTTTAGAAAAGCTGCAAGAAGACGATGAAACTGGGATTATTGAAAGCATTATTGAATATCGGACTTTATCTAAATTGAAGTCTACTTATGTTGATGCACTTCCGGCTTTAGTCAGGGAAGATACTAAGCGGGTGCATACAGATTTTAATCAAACGGCAACATCAACTGGAAGGCTATCTTCTTCCAATCCAAATTTACAAAATATTCCAATTCGTACAGCTTTTAGTCGTCAAATTCGTAAAGCGTTTATCCCGGAAGAAGGTTGGTTGATAGTAGCTGCGGATTACTCGCAAATTGAATTGAGAATTTTGGCTCATTTGAGTCAAGAACCAGTTTTAGTGGAAGCTTATAACAATAATGAAGATATACATACCGTGACAGCGCGGTTGGTATATGAAAAAGATGATATTTCCTCAGACGAAAGACGAGTAGCAAAGACTATTAACTTCGGCGTAATTTACGGGATGGGTTCCTTAAGATTTTCTCGTTCAACTGGTATAGATAAAAATCTTGCCAATGAATTTATTAAAAGGTTTTACAGTCGATATCCGAAAGTTTTTGAATTTTTGGAAGGTTTGAAAAAACAAGCAATTTCTCAAGGTTATGTAGAGACAATTTTAGGACGTAGACGCTACGTTGATTTTACTAATCAACGTTTAATTGATAAAAAAAATAAGAATCCTGAAGAGATTGATTTAAGTAAATTAAAGAATTTAGGCGTTTATGATGCTGGATTATTACGTTCTGCTGCTAATGCACCAATTCAAGGTTCTAGCGCCGATATTATCAAAATTGCTTCGATAAAAATACACGAACTTTTGCAAAATTATCAAGCCAGATTGTTGTTACAAGTTCATGATGAATTGATTTTTGAAGTTCCTCCTGAAGAATTGGAAGAATTACAAATCCAGATAAAATCGGTGATGGAAAATGCTGTAGAATTAAGCGTTCCTTTACTGGTAGAAGCAAAAGCTGGTAATAACT
>JBARZF010000698.1:0-3731 GCA_049649675.1 Rivularia sp. (in: cyanobacteria)
TAATTCTTTAAGATAGTCTTTGGCAAATTGATCGTATGGGAACCGAGTCATGAAGGCTTTTTAATTTTTTTTATTTTGCTGCATAATAATTTTATAATTAATAGGTAATTAAATATTCAAACCGCGATAAGTTGTGAAATAAACAGCAAAAGTTCCTAGCCAGTGACTACCTGCGTAATGTTCGCATATCGCATTTGCTAATCCAATTTCGCGATGAACAATAGCAGTATTTTGCAGTGTTTTAATACGGCGATCGCCATTTGGTAATCCAGAAATTATTCCTTCTATCATCCAAGCGCGACTCAAATTTAATCCGTAAAAATGAGATTGTGAATAGTCTTCGGAATTATCAACCTCGACTGGTTTTAACCAATTTGTAGAATCATCAACGGGTATATCTGGAAGAAATTCGCTTAACCACTCAGCGAAAGCATTTTTTGTAAGTATTCGTCGCATTAAATCCGCTTGTGCAAGAGAAGGTGAAAGAAAATCATATCCCAACGGCTCAAATCTTAATGAATGATTTTTATTATCTAGATAAAATTGTTTCGCTTTATTTTCAATTAAGTTAATAAAATCGGTATTTTGCGAAATGATTGCCCAATCTAAGATTAAACCCAATCCAAAAGCAGTTTGTTTGTGCATTCCAGTGCGATCGCAAATCGTTAATTTATCTAGCCATCGCTGTAAGTTACTTGCAATCTGGGTTTCCAATGGTTGCAATGCAGTTAGCCATTGTTTTGCAGCAGCATCATCCCACTCGTGCAATTCCGCAGCAAGTTGTAATAACCAAGCGACACCGTAAGGAACTTCAAAGCGGGGATGACGTTTAAAATAAGCCATTTCTCCCTCAATCTTCTCAGACGTTAAACTTTTTTCCAGAGCTTGTTTTGCTGATAAATTAAAAGATGCTTCAGGGAAACAACGAGCCAAACGTGCAAGCAACCAATGCCCGTGTACTGATGAATGCCAATCCAAACAGCCATAAAAAGCGGGAGTCAATTCGCGTGGTGGTTTTACATCTTCGTCGCTATCAAGCCAATAGATATTGCTGTGGGGATACTCGCATTCGACGCAGTTTAAAACTAATTGTACAAGTTTTGATGCAGTGGTTTCGTTGATTTGCATATTATCAATAACTTTCTATTTATTACTATTTTAATAAAGTGGTGGATTTTATAGAATTTATTTGTAGGGTGTGTGACGCTTCGAGAGATTGGGCGGGGTAAATAATAGTTTTGTTTGCGTCACGCACCTTCTGTTAAATTGTTATTTAAAAGGATCTTTAAAATTTAATAACAGGTATTAAGAGACATTGCGTCCGGCAACATTTTTACATATTGGAGTTGAAGAGAAAATTAATAAATAAATGTATTAAAGAACTCATTTTTCGGGAATATATAATATTAATTAATAGTAATTTACCTTAATAATGAATGGTGCGTTACAGCAAAAACAGAATCTTCGTATTAATTCTATCTTCTCTATGCTGTAACACACCCTACACTGTACAAAAAACCTTTAATCTACATATTCCACTACATCTTCCGTCTCATAACGAACTTTAGCCATATTTGCATACTTATCACTCGGTAGCCGATATCCAGCCGGACAAGCTACTAATGTACGATATCCCTTATCTTTTAATCCCAAAACTTCATCATATTTATCGGGAATAATACCTTCCATCGGACAGGTATCAATTTCTAACATTGCCGCAGAAAACATAAAAAATCCCAAAGCAATGTAAACTTGTTTAGCAGACCATGCATCTTTATCAAAAACATCAGAAGGTCGTTTGAGAAAACCTTTCACCATACTAGCAAGACCTTCAAGCTTTTCTACCGGAACATTTCGGACTTCCGACATCCGCTGAACATAAGTATCAACATCTTTTTTGTTTACATCTTCTTTAATAGTCAAAACTACTAAATGAGAAGCATCCACGACCTGTTTTTGTCCCCCAGGGGAATGTTCTACCAATTGCTGACGAATTTCAGGATTGCGAATTACGAAGAATTTCCAAGGTTGTAATCCAAAGGAGGAAGGTGCAAGTACCAAACTTTGCTCTAAAACTTTCCAAACGTCTTCTGGAATCTTTTTGCCCGAGTCAAAGTCTTTGGTAGCGTAACGCCATTCTAGTTGTTTGAGAACTTCTTGAGGTGAAAATGTTGTTGCGTTCATGTGCGAGTTAATAAAAAACAGCCAGTTTAAAGATATACGCGATCGCAATTAAACGCTAGTAGTTAATTATTATTCTATGGATTACCATATTTTTGGTAATAAGAGCAAGTAGTTTATAGTATATTATATTAGTTTACGTGCAATAATCGCTGCATGATTCGGCGGTAGATTAAACTCACCATAACCGTTTAAAATTTCAACTTGAAAACCGATTTGATCGAGTGCTTGCACAATGTCTGTCGCTTCGTATAACCGCTGATGATGTACTTCTTCGTCTCGTCTATAGTGTTCCCCACAGCGGAGAAAAGTGATAATCCGACGAGTCAATATTTTCTGCTTTTCCTCTTTCTCAACTAGTACTATCCAATCTTCTCATAAAGGTAAATCCTTTAGCTGTAGTTCCCGCACTCACCTGCCCTAGTGTCGCAATGTCGAAGACAAAAACACCTCCTGGAATCAACGCTTTATAAATACGACGGAATAACTCAATTAATAAGAAGATTATTGTTTTCCGAATCAAACAGGTAATTGAGACATTCACCTATGGATGTAACAGCATTACAAGGTGGAATTTCTGCATTGAATAGCGAATCTACACGAAACTCTGCTTCCGGTACTCTGTGACGAGCAATATCAATAAATGATAGGGAAATATCAATTCCAATTGCGTGATAACCAGATTTTACAAGTTGTTGCACCCATAATCCGCTGCCGCAACCTAAATCTACTACTAAACCTGTATTTATATTGTTTTTTTGCAAAATTTTTAAAATGCCGGGTGCTGATTTGAGACAGTAATCGCTGAAACCAACATCATGAATATATGCTAAGTCTTC
The DNA here is from genome assembly GCA_049649675.1 of Rivularia sp. (in: cyanobacteria). GTDB lineage: Bacteria > Cyanobacteriota > Cyanobacteriia > Cyanobacteriales > Nostocaceae > Rivularia. The sequence goes on from JBARZF010000698.1 coordinate 3,021, forward strand.
TTTGTAATATTCTTTCATAATATATAAAGCGAAATTAGTAGAGTCTGTTGAGGCTATTAAAGGAAATCGATCGAAATAAATATACAATTGAACCCATAACCCACTGAGGTTTTCGATGCTGCGTTACGGCTTTATTTAATTTGTAACCTCAAAAATTATTTATTTTTGCCGTAACACACCCGCGCAAGATAATATTTTTTAACCTCGCAACATAAGACGGTATATATTCCAATGCAGTTTGTTTAGCTCAGAGTACGGAATGTGATTTCAGTCTTGAGATTAACTTGTTCTATTGATAAATCTTTTTTCATACTATCTAAAAAACTCATTTTCATTATCATAGATGAGCAGCATTTACCTCTTACAATAGTCTGATATTTACACTTTCGCTGGCTTGATTTTAATGAGTAAGTTCAGTTTTCTATGCATTTTTTAACAATAGTTAGTAAATCCATTGATTATTAATACAAACTTATTCCTCATGCAAGCTTAAATAAGTTTTACTAATGAGTCGCTTTACAAATTGACATTTTACGAATTGAATATTTTGGGTGAAGATAATAAGTAATAACACCACCGCAAATAAAATCTTTATTGGATAAAACTAATGGTTCAACTCACACAGTCTACTCAAACTACAACTAACCCAGGACGTTTAACAGTTGAAACTGTAGAAATTGCTCCTGAAACTACTGCTATTCGCTGTCTTGA
>JBARZF010000699.1:0-2543 GCA_049649675.1 Rivularia sp. (in: cyanobacteria)
GCACCGTTAAGCGCAAATTTCATGTTACCTGTTCCGGAAGCTTCTTTCCCGGCTGTGGAAATTTGCTCGGAAAGTTCGGCACCTGCGTAGATGAATTGACTTGAGGATACGTTGTAGTTAGGTATAAATGCGACTTTCAAACGTCCGGCAACGTCAGCATCGTTATTAACTACGCTACCAACGGCGTTGATTAATTTGATGATTAGTTTAGCGATGAAGTAACCGGGGGCTGCTTTACCGGCGAAAATAAATGTCCGGGGCTGGATGTCAGCTTGAGGATTTTTCTTGATGCGGTTGTAGAGCGTAATGATGTGGAAGGCGTTGAGTAACTGACGCTTATATTCGTGCAGTCGCTTTACCTGTACGTCAAACATGGAATTGGGATCGACTGTAATTCCGTTGGATTTTTGAATTAGTTTTGCTAACTCTTCTTTGTTGGCTTGTTTGATTTCGCGCCAAGTTTTTCTGAACTCTTTATCGTCTACAAATTTTTCTAACTTTTTGAGTTCATCTAGATTCTTAATCCAATCGGTGCCGATTTTGTCGGTAATTAAACCAGACAGTCGGGGATTGCCCATTAACAGCCAGCGACGGGGGGTTACACCGTTTGTCTTGTTGATAAACCTCTCTGGGAATAATTCGTAGAAGTCGTGAAGGACATATTTTTTAAGTAGCTCGGTATGAAGTGCCGCTACACCGTTGATTTTATGGCTGCCGACACAAGCTAAATGTGCCATGCGGACTTTCTTTTCGTCGCCTTCTTCAATCAAAGATAGCCGCGAAATCTTTTCTAAATCACCAGGAAAGCGTCTTCTAACTTCAGCCAAAAAGCGGAAGTTGATTTCGTAAATAATTTCTAAATGTCTGGGTAATAATCTACCAAACAATTCTACAGGCCAGCGTTCGAGAGCTTCCGGCAACAAGGTATGGTTGGTATAAGCAAAGCTATTTTCAGTAATATTCCAAGCTTTATCCCAAGGCATTTGATGCTCGTCAATCAGCAACCGCATCAATTCAGCGATACCAACTGAAGGATGGGTATCGTTAAGCTGAATTGCAGCTTTTTCACCCAGATTATCTAAAGTATTGAAAATTCTTTGGTGGCGACGGAGAATATCTTGCAAGGAACAAGAAACGAAGAAATATTGTTGCTGCAAGCGCAATTCTTTACCCTGCATTGTATCGTCGTTAGGGTAGAGAACTTTCGAGATATTCTCCGAGAACATTTGACTACCTACCGCACCGATGTAGTCACCAGCATTAAAAGCCTGTAAGTCAAATTCATCACTTGCTTCAGCTTTCCATAACCGGAGAATATTTACCGTATCAACACCGTAACCAGGTACGGGAGTATCGTAAGGAACGCCAGATACTTTTTGCTGCGGTACCCAACGCGATTGGAAGCGTCCGCTGCGATCGTTATATACTTCGGTATGACCGCCAAATTTAACTTCTACGCGGTATTCGGGAAGAGGAAGTTCCCAAGCATTGCCAAAAAGCAACCATTTATCGGGGTTTTCAACTTGCCAACCGTTACGAATAACTTGTTCAAAAATCCCGAATTCATAACGAATTCCATAACCGACAGCAGGAATTTCTAGAGTTGCTAAAGAATCGAGATAGCAAGCTGCAAGTCTTCCCAAGCCTCCGTTACCTAATCCCGGTTCGCTTTCTTGCTCCAATAAGTCATCTAACTCTAACCCGGATTCTTTCAGAACAGTTTTGATTTTTTCGTAAAGTCCGAGATTAATTAAACAATTACCCGTATAGCGTCCCATCAAGAACTCAGCCGACAGGTAGTAAACCGTTTTTACCTGCTTCTCCATGTGAGTTTCCGCTGTTTTGATGCGTCGTTGCAGAATCCGATCGCGAACGCTATGAGCAACAGCCATATAGTAATCGTGCAAGGTAGCAAAATACTCGCCTTTACCTTGAACGTAATACAAACTATCAGCAATGGCACGTTTGAGGGTTTCCTCACTCATACCAGTGCGATCGTCTTCTACTCTAACTTTAGCCGTGGTAGGAACAGAAACTTCTTGCGACGTTAACCGATTATATTTTTGCTCGGATGAACTACTAGTCATATGGTGATGTTGGTAGGATCTTAAATTTACGTTTATTTCTAACCTATAGCTTTATAACATCCTTCCATTTACACTTGCTTATTTAATAATTAATAATTGGGGATTGGGCATTGGGGATTGGGAATTGGGGATTGGGCATTGGGGATTGGGCATTGGGGATTGGGCATAGGGGATTGGGCATTGGGGATTGAGTATTAGAGAAGGAGGGGGATGGGGAGAGCGAGATTTTTTCTAGGGAGCGAGACGCTCCCACTACATATTTAATACTCGTTAATTACTGCTCCTAACTCCTAACTCCTAACTCCTAACTCCTAACTATTCCTATTCCCCATCACCGAGTAATTTTTTTAGGTTTGAAGCCCCCGGATTTATCCGTGGATCATACCAACCATAGAAGCCCCTAAATTTTATTTATGGGGATATTAATTACGAATTACGAATTACGAATTACGAATT
>JBARZF010000700.1:0-10332 GCA_049649675.1 Rivularia sp. (in: cyanobacteria)
AAACTTTATTATTGAAGAGATATTGCAATCCAACCCCCAGATTTCTGTAACAGAATTTGTTGACAAATTAGCACAAAACGTACCCGATTCCGGAATGGCTGAAGAATTTAAAAAACGTGTGATGGAATAGGGAATAGGGCATTGAAGATTAACTATTGTAGGTTGGGTTAGACATGACTACAAATTAATTTTTAACGACAAGACACAAATCATAGAGTAACCCAACACTCTCCAAGAGTAGAAAGTAGAAATAAAATTCCTAACCCCTTCCCTTCTTCTTCAACATATTCATTGCAATGTCCTTTCTTATTTTTATTCTATTAAAGGAAGATAGCAACAATTAATTTTAAACTCTCAATTACTAGCTGTTACTGTTAACTGCTCACTGTTAACTGTTAACTGTTAACTGTTAACTGTTAACTGTTGACTGTTCACTGTTCACCATTATCCTTCTTATTCAACATATTCATCGCAATTTCTAAACTATATTTCATCCGATTAAAAGCTTCAGCTAAATCACCAATTTCATCGTTACGTTGTCTACCAAAACTAGCATCCATATCGCCAATGCTAACTTGCTCGGCAACTGTGGCAATTCGTTTAATTCGCCCTAAAACGGTTCTTTTTAATAACTGATTCATAATTACAACTGCTACTGTAAAAATCATCACCACAACTCCCATGACTATTATAAAAGACCGACTCGCATTGTCAAAAACACTTTGGGCGGGTACATAAACAATTTGAGTAGCAACAATTTCATTCAACTTCCAACCGTAGCCATTTTCTGTTCCATAAGTGTTTATCTGACTTTTCGGTGCTTTATCTAAAGTAGTGTGACAGCGGAGACAACTTTCATTTTTAATTTGAAAAGGTTTGGCAGTGTAATACAGTTGGATTCCATTCTTATTGCGAAAACCAGATATAGATTTTGTATCGGGTTCCCCACGAAATCTTTTGACAATATCAGCTTCAAAATCATCAGCTTTATCTCGTAAATTGGTTGGATTTAATGCCGCATCTTTATAGAAGTAACTCTTAAATTCCGGACTTTTGCGAAAATATTCAAAGGTTTCTCTAACTGCATAAGTTGGTATAGCTTCCGGAATAAACTCTTCTTGAGTATCTAATTTTGGTAATAATAAAGGTTGTACCCTATCGTTGGTATAGGTTCTAATTGAATTATTCATTGCCATCAATACTGAAGCTTTAGAATCTACCTCGCTCTCAGCTTTATCTTCTAATACATTTGCCAGCGATATTCCACTGATTAATACACCAACGATGAAAACAATTATTAAGCTGATTGTTACTTTAGTTCCAATTTTCATGATTTTAAAAGAGTGATAATTGATAATTGATAATTGGTAATTGGTAATTGGTAATTGGTAATTGGTAAACATCTTCAACCTCTTACCTTTAACCTTAACGACCTTTCTTTTTATTAATCATATCCATAGCAATTTCTAAACTGTATTTCATTCTATTAAAAGCTTCGGCTAAGTCTCCGATTTCATCTTTATTTTGTTTACCAAAATCAGCATTCATATCGCCAACGCTAACTTGCTCGGCAACTGATGCAATTCGTTTAATCCGCTGTAAAATAGTTGTTTTTAATAACAGATTTATCACAATAATTACAACTGCAAAAACCATCACCACAATTCCGGTAATCAATATAAAGGAGTCGCGAGCATTTTTGAGAATATTTTCGGCAGGTACGTAAACTATTTGGGTTCCAAGAACTTCATTTAATTTCCATCCGAAACCATTTTCTGTTCCATAGGTTGCGATTTGACTTCTAGGTGCCCTTTCTGGAGTACTATGACAGCGAAGACAACTTTCATTTGTTACCGAGAAAGGTATAGCTGTATAGTAAAGCTTTCTTCCCGATATTGTCTGATAACCGGATAAAGTATTCTTATTGGAATTTTTACGAAATTGATTGACAATTTGAGTTTCAAACTCATCTGCTTTATCTCGTAAATTAGTCGGATCTAATGTGGCATCTTTATATAAAAATTTGGCATAATCTGGATCTTTACGTAAATATTCAAAGATTTCTCTGACAGAAAAAGCTGGGATTGATTCTGGAATAAATGTATCCCCAGTCTCGACTTTGGGTGACAACAAAGGCTGTACTCGTTCGTTTGTATAGTTTCTAATGGAATTATTCATTTCCATCAACGCTAAAGCTTTTGAATTTACTTCCCCTCGGGCTTTTGCATTTAATACATTTGATAGCGCTATTCCACTAATTAAAATCCCAATTGCAAAAACAATTATCAAATTTATTGTTACTCTAGTTCCTATTTTCATGATTCCTTAATCCTTTTTTAAGTTTTTTTTGATATATTAGAGTGTAATAATTATCATTAAATTAGCGGGCTTTATATTAGTAATAAAGCATAATTTAAGATAAAACAATCATTTTTAGCAAGCTTTTTATGAAAAATTTAACATTATCGTTTTCAAAAGCAATATCAGCATGGCTATTAATAATCGTTAACATATTTGGTATTTTGATATAAAAGTCTATTTAACGCTTTAGGGCGCTGTCGATCTTATTTAAATAAGAAAAGTTTCCTTTTTGTCATACTCTAAAAATTAAAATGAATCCTAGATTATCTCGACGTGTATTTCTTTCACAAATGCTGTTATCAATAGCAGCCTGTACCACAGAAAAAAGCATACCAAATCAACGTTTAGTTATAGGTGTACTCAGTTATGGACAAGGAAAACAAACTGTAGAAAGATTAAGCGGTTTTCGTGAATATTTAAGCGAAAAGTTAAAAACGATTGTTGAATTAGAACCGGCTTTTAATGAAAGAATAGCAGTCGAACGCATGAAACGTAAATCTTGGTCTTTAGTTTTTTCTACTCCTGGTTTAGCTGCTATGAGTATTGCTAGTTATCAATATTGGAGTATGTTCCCTTTACAATTAGATAAAGGTTATCGTTCTGTAATTGTTGTCAATCAAAACAGTTCTTTGAATGAATTACAAGATTTACGAAATAAAAAGCTTGCTTTAGGACAACAGGGTTCTGCAACCGGCTATTATTTCCCACTTTTCAATCTTTATGGTTTGACATTAACATCGGTTCAATTTGCTTCTGCACCAAAAATATCTTTAGAATGGTTATCGTCAGGTGAAGTTGATGCTGCTGCTCTTTCTTTAGAAGAGTTTAATTTACATAAAACAAAATTCGATTCTTCACAGTTTCGGATTTTATTCAGCGATTCTCATTCTGTACCTTCCGGCTCTTTGTTATGTAGTCCGCTTGTAGAAAAAAAACGTGCCGATTTGATTCGCAATCATTTAAAAAAAGCTCCTACTTCCTTGATTCAACAAGCTAGATATATTCCAAATGCATCACCTCCCGATTATAAATATATGATGAGTGTGGTTAAAAGAGTTAATGCTATTGCTAAAAATATTGACTCCAAACCCGTGCGTTTATTTAATTAATGAAAATAAAATACAAACGCTATCATGTCACGTTTACCTAAACCGAGTTTGACTCCAGGACCTAACTTATACCAAATACCTGGTAATAGTGGATATTTATTAATATATGTACCGTTAGAACTTCCCATATCTTGAATATAGTAATCTTCTCCATCAAATTTAATTTGGGCGTGATTTCGAGAAACTACTTCGGAGTGAGGTAAATTTGCAACGTCTATATTGTCGGAATTTTCGTTATTCCCTTTGCCGATATTAATTATTGAAGGAACTTCGGGTAAGTCTACAACTTGGTTAGTTAAAGTATGAATTAATTGAGGAACGGGTGCTTGTAAATTTGTCGGTGAATCTGTCGCTGGAACAAATGTTTTTTGTGCTATTAATCCGCTGACTGTTGCTATGGGTTGTGCTTGTTTGGGAGTTATGAGAATATTGAAGATAAAAAATGCAATTACAGAATAAACAGCAGCACTGAAAAATACAACTTTGATTCCACCTAAGCCAATTGCTAAACCTCCGAGTATGGGGCCAAGTGCTTGCCCTAAGGATTGCACGCTGGCATTCACAGCCATAAATCCAGCACGGGAATCTTGAGCGGATAATCCTGCTAATAATGCTTGAGATGATGGTAAAGCAAATGCTAATGCTACACCAAATAAAGCGCTAGGAATTAACAGCATCCAAGGATTAGTTATTAACGGAATCATTATTAATGCTACCGCACTGATGGGAAAAGAAGTTTTAATTAAAGTTATTTCCGAAAACCTTTGAATTAACCATCCCAATTGAGCAGCACTTATAGCAACAGCCAACGACATTACACATAATATAATTCCATTCATAAACCCAGAAGCACCAAGATTAACCCCTGCAAAAATTGGTACGTAAGTTATGAAAGCTCCAAATTGAATCATAAATATGGTACCAACAGCGAATAATAATCCCATCACGGAACGGTTATTAACGCTATTCCAAGTACCTTTGAGATAAACTTTTAAACTTTCTTGTTTTACATTAGAAGGTCTTTTTGGTAATTTTAAAACCATAATTACCAGCATTACCAAAGGAAAAGCCAAAACCGAAAGTAAAAATGGGTATGACCAATTAATACTTCCTAAAGCTCCACCTACCAACGGATAAATTGCCGAAGATATGCCGATTACAGCAGCATTGATAGACATTGCCGCACCCAGCATTCTACCTTGATAGAGCATGGCAATCATTGTTAAAGATAAAGCATCCAAAGGAGCCGCACCCAATCCTTGCAAAAAACGCAATCCGAGAACACTCGTAAAAGTATTTGCCAAAGCAATCGAAGCTCCGGCGATCGCAAATAAAATTAAAGCCGGAATCAAAACTTTGCGAATTCCAATCCGGTCGGCCAAAACCCCTAAAAAGGGAGTTGCTAAACCGATAGGTAATACAAAAAGCGTCATCACCAGTTCAATTTCCCTGGTAGAGACATCAAATACTTCCGTCAGACTCGGTAATATTGGAGCAACCGTCTGCCCTCCCATGATAGATATCAAAGTTACACCAATAATGATGTAAAGATTTTTATCTCTGGTGATATTTTGTGTATTTTTCTGCTCCGCTTGAACTGATGTGTTCACATTTACTCCCTATTGATTTTACATATCACTTATTAAGTAGGAGTTGGAGGAAGCAGTTTATGCAATTGTTGGGGAATTGGGAATGGGTAATTGGTAATTATTTTGTAGGGTGTGTGACACCTTGAGTAATTCTGAACGTAGCGATAATTTTGATTGTGTCACGCACCAATGGGTGTATTGTAATTTTTGAGATTGGGAAAGGGAATATCTTGCTATATCAGGTGTTCCGGTATCGGAATAGTATTTTTTTAAACGCAGAGGAGCGCTGAGGGAAGCGCGGAGGAGCGCTGAGTAAATAATTGAGGTGAGGAGAGTTCGTAGGTAGGGTTGAACCCTGAGAAACCCAACATATCCAAGATGCGAATTAATTCGTTATTAACCTAACCCGCCCAGGGTTGCAAACCCCGGTCTAATAGCAAAAGTCCTATAAATAGGACTGGATATTATTTTTATTTTGTAGGGTGTGTGACACATTGAGTAATTTCAAACGTAGCGTAATAGTTTATGGTGTCACGCACCATTCCATCTGTTGTAATTTTTGAGGTTGGGGGAGTGTGGTTATATTTAATGTTCCGGTATCGGAATAGTTTTTTTTTAACGCAGAGGAGCGCTGAGGGAAGCGCGGAGGAGCGCTGAGTAGAGGTAAGGGGATGGGAGAAAAGTTGGTGTTAAAATATTTCACAAGCAACTCGGAAGCCGTTTTCTGGGATGAGATTAGTTCGGTCTACCTTAAGACGATAAGCAGAATGACACTTATCAGGACTGACTGTCCATGAACCACCACGCATCGAACGATTTATACGATTTTGGTAATTGATCCATGCACTACCATCTGTAGGAAGTTTTTCGCAATCATCAAGCCAAGTATCTCGGCACCATTCCCAGACATTACCATGCATATCGTATAACCCAAAAGCATTAGGAGGGAATTGTCCCACTGGAGTTGTTCTTCCCCTGGATTCTCCTTTTGGCTCGTCTGCGTAGCTGCTTCTGTGAGCGAAATAATTAGCTAATTCGCTGGTAATCGTTTCTCCATAATGAAATGGTGTGGTGGTTCCTGCTCTACAAGCGTATTCCCATTCTGGTTCGCTGGGTAATCTATATTGTTTTCCTGTAGCTTTCGATAACCTGGCACAAAATTCTGCTGCTTCAGTCCAAGAAACTCTTTCTACCGGACGATTTTTATCTTTTTCTTCATAGCTAGAAAGTTCTGGGTATAAATCTCGCTTAATTTTGTGTAGTAAAGCTATTACTTTCCATTGTGCTTTAGTAACAGTGAATTTTCCCATATAAAAGGATTTCAAAGTTACTTGATGCTGTGTTTCTTCATCTTCTAGTAAACCCATCATAAAAGTACCACCAGGAATATAAGCCATTTCTAAATCAATCCCATTACCCAAATCCTCAACAAAATATTTCACTAAACGCTGCTGACGTTGAACTATCTCACCATAACGGTTTACAGTTACTACTTCAATTGGCTCAAGCCTTAAATTATAAGGATTGAATTCAAGTAGAGCTTGTTTAACTTTCTGTTCCGATAAGGGAATTAATAAGGAATGAGCTTTGATTTGAACTTGTGGTGATTCATCTTCTAAAGCTTCAATAATTAAATCTAATCCCGCTTCCCCGTAATTCAAAGCTTGGTGAAGCGCTTTTATCCTCACCTGTGGATTTGAATTACTCAACCGCAGTTTTACACCTTGAATACCACCGAGTACTGCTGCGTCTTCGGAAGGTTGATTTTGACCACCGAGTACTGCATCGTATGGTTTTGGTTGTTGATGTTCCATAAGTAAGATATTGATTCCACCTTACTTGTTATGTCAGATATTTGTCTTAAATAGATTAGTGAATTTACTTAAGATGAAATTGGCGATAAGCCAGGGGCTTGACGCTCCGCGTAACGCCACATCTTCAACTTTCCCCAATACTAATTCTCATACATAATGAGAAATTTTTTTCTACCCCCTCTACCCCCTCTACCCCCTCTACCCCCTCTAAAACGACATATCTCTCTTTACTTTCTTCCTCAGCGCTCTCTGCGTACTATAATGGTTTTTTTTCTTCACCATCCTTCTATTCCGATACCGGAATGAACAAAAATCCCCCTTTAATAAAAGAGCTTGACTTTGTTATCAATTCGATAGACAACCAGGTACAATAATAGTCAACCAAGACTATGTTGTATTGTTATGCATTATAAGCCTCATGAGTTCGCTAAATTAGTTGGCGTGTCGGTAAAAACCTTGCAACGGTGGGACAATCACGGAAAGCTGCCCGCAAAAAGAACTCCTTCCAATTACAGGTATTATACAGACGAAGATTTAAGGATTGCTTTAGGTGAAAAACCTCGACCTCGAATCAGAAAGGTTGTAGTTTACTGTCGAGTGTCTTCAAGCAATCAAAGACCAGAACTTAAAAATCAGGTAAAAGCGATGCAAGAATTCGCTAATCACTGTGGTTATTCTGTATCAGAAACTATATCTGAGGTTGGCGGCGGATTAAACTTTAAAAGAAAGAAGTTTATTGAAATGGTAATTTCAATGCTCAAAGGAGAAATAGAAGTTATTGTTGTTGCTCACAAAGACAGGTTATGCCGATTTGCGTTTGATTTTGTAGAACAATTAGCAAAATATTCAGATTGCCAAATTATTGTAGCTAATCAAACTCAACTGTCACCAGAATCTGAACTTTGTAACGATCTGATGTCTATTGTCCATTGCTTTTCTTGCAGGCTTTATGGGTTAAGAAGTTATTCTAAAAGCTTAAAAAAAGAGTTGAAAGAAAGTATTGACAACCCTAGTAAGTACGAGATAGAATGCAAAAGTAAAGAAATTCAATGTTGAGGTAATTATTGGTGTCTGAATTTATGTTGCTTGGTATTAAAACTAAATTGGATTTATCGAAGGACCAAAAGGTTTTGATGTCAAAGCACGCAGGCATCAAAAGATTTACATTTAATTGGGGTCTGGCTACTTGGAAAGATTTGTACAATTCGGGATGTAAATTCAACTATCGTACTCTGAGAACTTTCTTTAATAGACATCTTAAAAAAGAATACTCTTGGATTAAAGAAAAAGGTATATGCCAGAAAGTAACTGAATTTGCGTTTGAAGATTTAAACTCTGCTTTTACACGTTTTTTCAAAAAACAAGCAGGCTATCCCAAGTTCAAGAAAAAAGGTCAAAACGATTCTTTCACCATAAACAACTGTGGCAAACCAATGCCATTCGGTGGTAAATCAATTAAATTACCCGTAATCGGTTGGATAAAGTTACATGAAAGTTTGCCTCATGGTACAACATCAAAAGTAGCAATATCGAACATAGCTGATGATTGGTATATTTCTTTTGCATACAATCAAAAGAAGCTAAAAAAACCTAAATTTAAAATTGATGCTGTTGGTATTGACTTAGGAATTAAAACTCTAGCTACTTTATCTACTGGAGTTATTTTTAATAACGCCCAATACCTCCGAAGCAATCTCAATAAACTAGCGTGCTTACAAAGACAACTATCTCGTAAAGAATATGGAAGCAGCAATAGAAATAAGTTAAAGATAAAACTTCAAAGAATGTACCGAAGAATAGCTTTTCTCAGGACAGACTTACTCCACAAAATTACTCATTACATATGCAAAAACCACGCGAAAATTGTAATAGAGGATTTGAACGTTTCTGGTATGCTATCTAATGGTAATCTAGCTTTATCAATTTCTGACTGTGGCTTCTATGAATTTAAACGACAATTAGAGTACAAGTCTAAAAAGTTTGGTTGTCAGCTAATAATCGCTGACAGATGGTTTGCTTCATCAAAAATATGCTCTACTTGCGGACATAAACACGAAAATTTAACTTTAAAAGACCGTGTTTATGAATGCTCAAATTGCGGATTAAAGATAGATAGAGATTTAAATGCCGCACTGAATTTAGCAAAACTAGCATATTCTATCTAATTTTAAAAAATTGAGGATGGCTTGTCCTTGAAAGCCTGTGGACGGATAACCGCTCCGTTAGCGAAGCGTCGCCCGAAGGGTGATTGCTCCGGTCGAAACAGGAAGTGAGAGTTGTAAGAGTCAAGTGTCTGACTTGTCCATACTTCACAGAGCAGGAAATCTCAAATCATCTATGCCGAAAAATCAAATCCAAATACAGCATCATTAAAATCATTATCGCTTTCACCAAGATTACCGGGAAGGTCTTCAAAACCAAAGATATTATTTCCACGGGCTTGTAAATGAGAAACTCCATCGGGGTTTGCTTCGATGAAGCCAAAGTAAGCTACTGCATCATCAAGGGATTGTGCAGCATTATTAAATGCATTACCTTCCCCAGCTTCGCTTTCTACAAATCCATCAAAGCCTAATTCCCCACCGTTAGCAATAATAAAGGGAGCATACAAATTACCTCCATTAAGAATTACACTGCCAAATTCTTCAACTGAGGTGTTTTCATCTTCTTCTCCCGATCCACCAGCTTGTAGGACAAAATTATCAATGCGATTTTCAATTGCAGCTAGTGCATAACCTTCTTGTTGGGGAAGAATATCGGCTATACCATCACCATTAGTATCTATTCCGCCGTTTGCGTCTACTATTTCGTAAAAACCTACAAGGTTGTCAAAGGCTGCATCCGTTCCTAAATCCAACACATCATCAGTAAGTCTGGCAACAATATCAGTTCCATCGTTTGTTGGAGTTGCATCGAAAATTAAACTGTTGAGTGCATTATCTTCGTTTGCATCAAATACAACGTTGACAATTTCACCAGTTTCTGATTCAGGTGGTTCTGGTTGCGAGCCTAATGGGGGAGTATCGGTAACTTCTCCAACGTTTATCTGTACCGTTGTAAGTTCGGATGTCGAGGTACCATCGCTAACTGTATAGGTAAAACTATCTGTACCGTTAAATTCTTCAAGGGAAGTATATGTAAATGAACCGTCGCTGGTAAAGTTAAAATTACCGCTATCTGGAGCATCGACAATCGTAGCGCTTAATCTATTCCCTTCTGCATCTGTATCGTTTGCTAATATTCCGCTATCTACATCTACATTTAACTCTTCACCAGAAGCAACAGTATAAATATCGTTTTGACTTACTGGAGCGCTATTGGTGAGGGTTCCGACATTTATCTGTACCGTTGCGGGTTCGGATGTCGAGGTACCGTCGCTAACTGTATAGGTAAAACTATCTGTACCATTAAATCCTTCTAAAGGAGTATATGTAAATGAACCATCGCTGGTAAAGGTAT
>JBARZF010000701.1:0-11596 GCA_049649675.1 Rivularia sp. (in: cyanobacteria)
TTTACGGTCATTTTCATGATTCCAAAACGGACGTTAAACTCTCCATCTTCATCGGGAGCAGTTAATACTTCTGCGGTTTGCCCCAATCTAGGAATGCGAATTCGTTCGCCAACTTTGGGCATAAAGCCCACTTTCTCTTTTGGTGCAGCTTTTTGTATAAATCTATCTGCTAATTTATTTATATTGTCGGTAGCTTTTTTCGCATCCTGAGCAGTTGGCTTACCTTGTTGCAAACGTTTAATTACAGCAGCTATTTCACCTTTTGCTGAAGCAATTGCTTGCTGTACTGCTATTTCCTGAGAAGCACGTAAAGATTTTTCCCTTTCTTCTAAGTCTGTGGCTTTTGCAGAAACTTCTTTGTAAAAACGTTCTGCTTGCTGCAATAAGTCTTGCGCTTGTGCTGCTTTTTCTTCTTGACGACGACGTTGGGCTTCTAATCCGGCTATAACGATGTTAACTTCATCCGTCGCACCACCCATTTCATCTTTTGCTTTTTCTACTACTTCTGCTTTTAACCCCAAGCGAGAAGCAATTGCTAAAGCATTGGAACGTCCGGGAATTCCCCAGAGTAAACGGTAAGTTGGTGACAAAGTTGCTTCATCAAATTCTACCGAAGCATTTTCAAAACGTTCGTCTTGATATTTCAGCGCTTTTAATTCGCCAAAGTGAGTGGTAGCAATTGTCAGCATTGAATTATCTGCAAGATAACGCAATAAAGCAATGGCTAAAGCACTACCTTCTACAGGATCGGTACCGGCTCCAACTTCGTCAAGAAGAACTAAGGAGGAAGGGGGAGGGGGGGAAGTAATTTCATCTTCTTCGTCTTCTTCCTTATCTCCTTCTCCCCTTGTCTCCTTATCCCCTTGTCCTATTTCTTCTCTCGAAACTGCATCCAAAATCCGACTAATCCGGCGAATATGACCGGAAAAGGTTGATAAACTCTGCTCTAAGGATTGTTCGTCCCCAATATCTGCTAATATTTGGTCAAACCAAGGTAATTCCACCGGCTCGCGGGCTGGTATGAATAAACCTATTTTTGCCATTAATGTTGCGAAACCCAAGGTTTTAAGAGTTACTGTTTTACCACCAGTATTTGGCCCGGTAATGGTAACAACTCGAATATATGGATTTATAACTAAGTTTACCGGAATTACTGGATGCCCTTCTTCGTGATGCTGCTGCCAGACTAATAATGGATGTCGCAATTCCCGTAAGGTGATATTTTCTTCTACGGGATTGATAAAACGAGGCGGATTCGCTTTCAACCAAAAGCTATACCGTGCTTTCGCAGTAGCTAAATCTAATGCAGTTGCGACTGCTAATAATTTTTCTAAATCTGGTTTTACTTCAGCTATTTGCTCTGATAAATTGCGGCGAATTGCTTCTTCTTCTACTTGTTCTCTTCGCAATAATTGACGCAGCTGATTGCCCATCGGTACAACGGAATTGGGTTCTACATACAAGGTGGCCCCGGAAGTAGAAGTGTCATGTACTATACCGGGAATTGCGTCTTTCTGGGGTGCTTTTACCGGAATTACAAATCTGTCACTACGTTGAGTGATTATTGTTTCTTGAAGGGCGTTCGCCTTCACCTGGATAATATTTTGCAGCTTCCTAGTGATTTGACTGCGGTTTTGACGCAATGAATTCCTAATATCGCGGAGTTTCTCGCTAGCACGGTCTGTTACTTGTCCCCGCTCGTCAATACAGCGATGGATTTCTTTTTCTAATTCTGGATAAGTCCTTAGATCGGCAACTAATTCGTTTAATATTTCTAAATCTGGGTGGTTATCGATTAGACGCCGTAAATTCCTAATTCCCGCCAAGGTTGTGGCGATCGCCAATAATTCATCTCCTGCCAAAATGCCTTTGAGTTCGGCTCTTTCCAAGGAATCGCCGAAATCTTGAATCCCTTCAAAAGAAATCCCGTTATCTAAGCGATTTTCTAATTCGTATAATTGTTTGGTTTGTTCTAATAAATATTCGCTGTGTGCTTGAGAAGAAGGTATCGCTATGTTACGTGAAGCGATCGCCCCCAGCTTAGTTGCCGCGAAAGTGGACAAATGCTGGCATAAGCGAGACCATTCCAATAATTCGAGTGTTTCTGATTGGATCAAGGCGATTTAAATAATAATGGCGGAAGTTATGTTAATAATATTAGCGACTCTAGACGCTTGCGAACCGTATGTCTCTATTTTCTATATTTGATTAAGAACTTTTACTTAGGCGTAGATTTTTTAACCTAGCTATATATGTATTCTTCATTCACATGCAGTTTGATCGATAAACCTTGCCTGTATTTTTTGATACTCTTGAACCGGTATTGATCTTCAGTAAAGAATATTAGCTGCCGTAAAAATTCATTCATAAAATTGCTGTTGTATAAAAATTGTGAATTTTTAGATATACAACTGACAAACTAATATTTATTAAAAAAGTTCGCGTACTTCAAGATGTAAACAATTATAATCTATTTTTGCTTCACTTTTCTTCAGTTCTAAATATCTAACTAGACTACTAAGGATTACTTTCCTTCATATCCAAGAGTGAGTGTTTAATAATACTTTTATATTTGTGGTAAACATGAATTGTAATCTAGAATACTTTTTAAAATAATTAGTTGAGAATAAATGCTTGGTTTCTCTTGAGTATAAACAACAACAAAAGTATTAAATGCTACTAAGATTAAGGATTAAAATGAATCAACTTATACATAAATATATCTTAAATCATCCTGCTTTGAATTCATTGTTGCTAAAACGGTAGTTCAAAGATTGTTTAGATAGTGACGATCTGTAGACAGATCCGGTCGCCAACAAAAGCCGGAATGTAGCCGGGATGCAGGATAAATAGAAAAACACTGCTGTTAACGAACAAGACTATTAGTATGGTTTGACATATTTATCAATGACTTTTCAATGCGATTTTTTATCTGTTCTACTTGAAACAATTAGTTTCAAAAAAAAGCGCTCAAAATACTCCCACAATTTGATACTCTAGCTTAAATACATGAGAATAAGTAAAAGCGCGTGGATATTCAAATTGGGCGTGGAAAAACAGCCCGCAGGGCTTACGGCATAGATGAAATTGCTTTAGTGCCAGGTACAAGAACATTAGACCCAACATTAGCAGATACGACATGGCGTATCGGTAATATTGAGCGAGAAATTCCCATCATCGCTAGTGCAATGGATGGTGTAGTTGATGTTCGTATGGCTGTACGTTTATCAGAAATAGGAGCATTAGGAGTACTCAACTTAGAGGGAATCCAAACACGGTATGAAAATCCAGAGCCTATTTTAGACCGCATCGCCCTTGTTAACAAAGATGAATTTGTACCCTTGATGCAAGAGCTTTATGCAGAACCAGTCAAGTCGGAATTAGTTATACAGCGAATCAAAGAAATCAAATCGAGCGGTGGTATTGCCGCAGTCAGCGCGACTCCTGTTGGGGCTAGTAAATACGGTTCGGTAGTAGCTGAAGCAGGAGCAGATTTATTTTTTGTACAGGCTACAGTGGTTTCTACCGCACATCTATCGCCAGAATCCATAACTCCTTTGGATTTGGCTGAATTTTGTCGAGAAATGCCCATGCCAGTAGCTTTAGGTAACTGTGTTAGCTATGAAGTCACTCTTAACTTAATGAAAGCTGGTGCAGCTGCGGTATTAGTCGGAATTGGCCCTGGTGCCGCCTGTACTTCCCGTGGAGTCTTGGGAGTAGGTGTTCCTCAAGCAAGTGCGATCGCTGATTGTGCGGCAGCCAGAGATGACTATTACAAGGAAACTGGAAATTACGTACCAGTAATTGCCGATGGCGGTTTAATCACTGGCGGCGATATCTGTAAATGTATTGCTTGCGGTGCTGATGGTGTGATGATTGGTTCTCCCTTCGCTAGATGCGCGGAAGCCCCCGGACGCGGCTATCACTGGGGTATGGCAACCCCATCTCCCGTATTGCCTCGCGGTACTCGCATTAAAGTAGGCACCACTGGTACTTTAGAGCAAATACTAACCGGGCCAGCACAACTTGATGACGGTACTCACAATCTTGTAGGTGCTTTAAAAACAAGCATGGGTACCCTGGGAGCAAAAAATCTTAAAGAGATGCAGCAGGTTGAAATTGTTATTGCTCCATCACTATTGACAGAAGGCAAAGTATATCAGAAAGCTCAACATTTAGGCATGGGTAAATAAGGAAATTGAGTCCAAAGATATAAAGAATGAAAAATATGCAATAGTTAACGATTAGTTGGGATATGACGATGATTCAAAAAACCATCAATCGTTAGCTATTTTCAATTCAATACAGCTAGCTGTCCAACATATTCTTAAAGAAATTTTTGCTTACTTTTAAACTATGGCTGGAAAAATCGTATATGTCGCCTACAATAGAAATAGCGGAGACGCATGTTTCCGTTCACTCCTCACACCACACTCCGCCCGGACTATTGTTCGGGCGGTTCCTTATGGGTTGGCATAGATTTTCGCGCTACTCTGTAAATGTATATTCCAAATGCAAAAGCAGTGGTTTTTACTGTGGTAAAATTTCACAAAAATCAAAAACATCTGAATTATAAGGTTTTAAGGCATGTCATCAGCCACACAAGTTACAGACTCCAGTTTTAAGCAGGAAGTACTCGATAGCGAAGTCCCTGTGTTAGTTGACTTTTGGGCACCCTGGTGTGGGCCATGTCGCATGGTAGCCCCCGTTGTAGATGAAATTTCCTTACAATACGAGGGTCAAATTAAAGTTGTAAAAGTTAACACAGATGAGAATCCTAATGTTGCTTCTCAATACGGTATCCGCAGTATTCCTACACTGATGATTTTTAAAGGTGGGCAAAAAGTTGATATGGTTGTTGGAGCGGTTCCCAAAACCACTTTAGCCAATACTTTGGAAAAGTACCTTTAAAAATTAATAAACCTGCATTTTGTTAATTAAGTCAGCGATTAAGATTCAAGAAACTAGGTTTATTATCTGTTAAGTATCACAATGTCTAATCCTTGACTACATAAACCTAGTTTTTCTATTGATGCGGCTCACTTCTGTCAATGAAGAATCAGACACTCTTACTACGAATGTCATGCCAATCCTTCATTAGTTAGCAATCGATAACAGTCCCACCTGATTTGATCAACTATAGCTTATTGACAAAATTAAAGGGTTGCCAATGCAACCCTTTTTCTAATAAATAAAATTTCAATTTCTAGGATCGAGGTTTTTTCTTTTTCAATTTTTGCTTTCTTCGACGAGCTTGAGTAGCAACCACTGCCGGGTCGAGTGGATAACCAACTACCGGAATCACCTGATATTTACGTTCTTCTTCAAAGTTTCTCAATGACTTATAATCAAGCCAGTGAATGCAATCTACAGGACAAGTATCAATCGCTTCTTGGATTACTTCTTCTGAATCCCCATCTTGACGCATAACCCGCGCACGCCCGTAATCCGATTCTATATAGAAAGTATTACGAGCAACGTGGGAACAGTGCTTGCACCCAATACAAGTAATCTCATCGACATACACGCCCTTTTGACGCAGCACACCGCCTAATTCCGGTTCCAAACCAGAACGTAGAGAGTCTTCTCGTAAAAAACCCCCTAATTCCGGTTCCAAACCAGAACGATTATTTTCTTCATCAATCGGCGGCAAATTTTCAGACATTACGCACTCCAGCGCTGTACTACTAGGCGAATTGAACCATCTTGATTCTGCTTCTGTTCGCTAACTTTAAAGCCAACTTTCGCAGTTTCTTCAACTACGGTGCGGTAAGCATAACGCTGTGTAACTTGACGTAAAAAACCTTCGACAGAAAGATTTTGTGCCCAATATTGTAAGTCGGCGACTAATTCGTATTCTTTCCCATTCCACTTAAAGCCAATATCGTAGCCGTTGTCTTGCTCGATCGCAATTTCAGCTGTATGGGTTATACCTTTATAGCCACGTAAACAATGCGAACCACCTTTCCAAGCTACACCTAAATCGGTAAGAGCTTTTTTCAAAGATTCAATATTGCGAATTTGAGTCTTAATCTGGCTAAAATGTGACATAATAGTTTGTTAGCAGTGAGACTAAACGTTTATTTGCGTCGAAAATTACCAATTACTGAATGTCGCTTGAGTATTCGCAACATCATTGTGAGAAAACACTTTGGCGGTGAAATATTCTGAGGTTGGCTCGCTCTTAAGTACAATTCCTAACTCTGCTTCAATAGCAGCTGTCACTTCAGCACAGGAATTACCAACTATTCCAGTGACTTTTTCTTGTACTCTACCGTCTGGATAAATTATAAATTCTAACGTCTCCATGCTTTTGACCAACCATGTTGATTGAAGTTTTTATATGCTGCTCTAAAGCGGAATCTAAAATCCTGCCCGAAATCGCAACATTTTTCCCTTAACGATAAAATTAGTCATTAATTAACTAATTTTCTATCCTCCAAAATATATTTATTTAAAAACGTTACAAAACTTATTATGTTTAGTAGTGTTTACATCAAGTATATGTAAGTTTCTCTTAATGAAGCACATAAGTCAAGGTGTAAATTAAGTTGCTTAATATAATTATCTCGGAAGGTGTAGAGTTGAGCTATACCTCAAGGTATAAGGCTGAAAATTGAAAAAGATAGATATAAAACCCATGATTATGATTGATTTATGTCTATAAAGGTCGTTAAGTTGCCGCTGACGCGGATTATTTATTTAAAATTTGTCAGACTTTCAAAGGCAGAGACACCTAATCGACTGTTTGTAGCTGGTTCAAAATACAAAAAAAATTTAGGCTATAAAACAATTAAAGCCTAAATAAAATTAAAAATCAAAACTATTAAATTATATTAAGACTTACGCAAAGCACTGCTTCAAAAGGCGGTTGAGAGAATCTTTACCTCCGGAATGCCTAGTTTGTCGTTGCGGTTGCGTAAATCCTGTATTCGATCAAATCTAAAAAAAAGCTTTGTATACCTTTAAATACGTCAAATTATTCAACTGCTAACAGTTAACTGATTGCTAATTGCCCAATTGTTGTTCTTCTTGTTTAATTTCCTCATCAAAAACTAATTCTGAAGTTTGAACAATAAAAGGAGTCTCAGAAGCGAGTAAACCACGCTTAATTAGTTCTGAAGTTTCAGGAAAAACTACGAATAAAGGATATATGGAATTAGTTCCTTCATTCAAAATATGACTGTAACGAGGAGGCATAAACCACTCGTAATCTTTATCTAACCAGACTTGAGTTTGTCGCCATCTTCCTAGCAATTCAGAAAAATCCTCATCGGGGCGATGAATAAATACAAGAATTTCAATCCCCGTTTTAATTTTCCATTCTGGATCGCACATTAATATTGCTAAATCGCAAGGTAGACAAGTTGTCTGCGGAAAATCTTTTTCAGTCTTACGAATACGAATAATAGGTAAAGGAATCGTAACAAGACTTTCCGAGGGGCGACGCAAACTAGGAATCATTTCCAAATAAGGGCGATGCTGCTTTAAAAGAGCAACAGCTTCGGAGCGATCGCTATACTCCGCTAAACTTATTTCGTATTGTGATTTTTGTACAGGCATAAAGAATTTTGGGTTTTGGATTTTAGATTTTGGATTAGGAATTAACAGTTAGGAATTAGGAATTAAGAGCAATGTACTACAAATTAATATTCATATTTTTATTATTAATCTTCCCTGTTCCCTATTCCCTTTTCCCTTTTCCCTGTATTAATTAACAGTTATCAATTAACTATTGAGTGTTAACTGATAACTGTTAACTGATAACTGTTAACTGTTATTAGCCTAATTCTTCAAAGACTGCGAACATTGGTAAGTACATCGACAGCAAAATTGTAGCTACCATACCACCAATAACTACAATCATTACAGGTTCTAAAACACTAGTAAGAGCTTTTACAGCTTGCTCAACTTCATCTTCATAGAAATCGGCAACTTTCATTAACATCCCATCTAATTCTCCCGTTTCTTCTCCGATACTCATCATTTGAATTGCCATAGGAGGAAAGCAATTTTCTTTCTGCAAAGCGAAACTAATCATTCCCCCTTGTTGAACTTCGTTTCTTGCAGAATCAATAGCGTTAGCAATTACCTGGTTTCCTGATGTATCTCGGACAATTTCTAATGAGGTTAAAATTGGGACTCCGGAACGAGTTAAAGAACCAAAAGTACGGCTAAACCGAGCGATAGCTGATTTTTGAATTAAATCACCAAATAAAGGTAGTTTTAAAGAAATAGCATCGATATTTAATGTACCTACAGGTGTCTTATAGTACATATCAAAAGCTACTTTTACTCCAACAACAATACCAATAAGAACAAAAAGCTTCCAGCTTGTAAGAACCCCACTTATCCAGAGCATAAACTGCGTTAGGGCTGGTAATTCTGTTCCTAAATCTTTGAATATATTGGCAAAGATTGGAATCAGAAAAATAGTCATTGCGAGAAAGATGATTACTGCTAAAGCACCTACAACAGTAGGATAAGACATTGCCGCTTTGATTTGGTTTTGCAGTCGAGCCGTATCTTCTAATAATTTTGCTAAACGGTTAAGAACTTCATCCAAAACACCCCCAACTTCACCAGCTTGAATCATACTCACATACAAGCCATCAAAACATTGGGGATGCTTCCGCATTGCATCGGAAAGATTAACACCGTTTTGTACTTCACTACTAATATCTAATAGTGCTTCTTTTAACTTTGGATTTCCACATTGTTCGGAAAGTACTCCTAAACTTCTGACAATGGCAACCCCTGCATTTGTTAAAGCAGCAAACTGACGAGAAAAAATAGCTTTATCTTTAACTTCAACTGTAACAAATTTATTTTGTAGTTTTGTTAAATCGAGAGCTTCACCAAGATCAAAACCCTTAAATTCTTTTAAATCCTGGATTACAAAACCTTGTTGTCTTAACTCAGTACGAGCATCTGCTAAAGAGTTTGCACTAACTTTTTCTTGTTTGGATTTTCCCTGTGAATCGCGAACCTTAGCGACAAAAGTTGGCATAATTTATATAGTTTAAATTCAAAAAAATCAAAATCTTAATTTGTTCGATCAAAAAATACTTAGTAGTTAGCAATTGAAATAAAACAAAAGGACTAACTACTAGTAGATTGGTTTCAAACTAACGTCTTACAGCAGCTTTACCATTTGTTGGTGCCGAACCAATTAGACGTTGAATTTCATCTGGCTTGGAAGTTTTTGACATTGCGGCTTCAAAAGAGATGGTTCCTGCTTTTACATAATCGGCAAGAACTTTCTCTAAAGTTTGCATTCCTACTTTTGCACCAGTTTGAATAGAGGAATAAATTTGAGCTGTTTTTCCTTCGCGAATCATGTTGGAAATAGCAGGAGTAATAATCATGATTTCTTGAGCCATTACTCGACCAAATTCATCGGGTTTGGGATTTTTCTTGGGTACTAAGGTTTGGCTAAATACAGCAACTAAAGAGTTAGATAACTGTACGCGCACCTGAGTTTGTCTGTCAGCGGGAAATACATCGATGATTCTATCGACAGTTTGTGCTGCTGAAGAGGTGTGCAAAGTACCGAATACTAAGTGACCAGTTTCCGCTGCGGAAATAGCTAGAGAAATTGTGTCTAAATCTCGCATTTCTCCAATCAAAATAATATCTGGATCTTCACGCAAAGAACCTTTTAAAGCATTAGCAAAACTTTTTGTATCTTCACCAAGTTGACGTTGGTGAACGAGACTTTTAACTGGCTCGTAAACAAATTCAATCGGATCTTCTATTGTTAAAATATGTTCTGATTTTGTCCGGTTGATTAAGTCAATCATTGCCGCCAAAGTCGTCGTTTTCCCAGAACCTGTGGGGCCAGTTACTAATATCATTCCTTTGGGTTTATCGCACATTTCTCGAACAACATCTGGTAAACCCAATTTATCAAAGTTAGGAATTTTAGAACTTAATGCTCTTAAACAAGCAGCATAAGTACCGCGTTCTTTGTAAACGTTTACCCGGAAACGCGCCAATCCTTTAACACCGTAAGAACAATCCAACTCCCAATTTTGTTCGAGGATTTTACGTTGGGAGTTATTCAACATACTAAAAATTAGTCTCTGACATTGATCGGCGCTTAAAGCTTCTTCTCCGATGGGTGTTAACTTACCGCTAATACGAAAATAAGGAGGTAAACCAGCGGATAAATGCATATCCGAACCTCCCATTTCAATCATTGTTTCCATCAAATCTTCGATCATCATTTCCATTGTTATACACCTTGTTTTGTTGTTTTTTATTTATGATTTGATAGTTGATAGTTGATAGTTGATAGTTGATATTTGATAGTTGATAGTTGATAGTTGATAGTTGATAGTTGTTAATTACTACTAACCACTAACCACTAACCACTAACTACTAACCACTAACCACTAACCACTAACCACTAATCTTGAAATCTTGATGTCATACAGTAAGGACAATCCAACCATTCAGGCTGCAATTGAGCTTCGCAATTTCGACAAGTTAAACCACTCTTACGTTTAGCTTTTAACTCTGCTTCCAAACCTGTATCGGTAAACGTTACCCGCTCTACTTCTTCGAGAGTTGTAGCTCCTTGACGCACCAAATCCAAACTGTAAGCAAGCAGGGTTTTCATTCCTTCTTCTACCGCTGCTTCTTTAATTAATTCTGTTGGTGCTTCTTCGTTGATTAAAGCTTGGATGCGCTCGGTAATTCTCATTACTTCGTAAACACCCGAACGTCCTTTATAACCAATACCGTTACATTTTTCGCAAAGCGTATTATTTGTTTTAGCTTCTTGGACTTGATCTATAGTCAAAGTATTGGCTTTATAGAAAGTTACATCAGCTTCTTGAGATGCCGACAAGCCGTAACGTGCAAGTTCTTGCGGAGTGGGCGCGTAATCAATACGACAATCGCTACATACGCGACGCATCAAGCGCTGTGCCAGAACTCCGAGTAGGGAACTGGAAATCATAAAAGATTCAATACCCATTTCTCCGAGACGGGCGATCGCACCGGGAGCATCGTTGGTGTGCAGGGTGGTTAATACCAAGTGCCCCGTTAATGCTGCTTCAATAGCTGTTTTCGCGGTTTCTTTATCTCGGGTTTCTCCTACAAGTATTACGTCGGGATCTTGTCGCAAAAATGCTCGCAATGCAGTACCAAAATCCAGTCCTTTTTCCCGAATTACCTGCACCTGAGTAATCCCCGGTAAACTATATTCCACCGGATCTTCTACAGTACTGATATTAATGTCGGGAGAATTTCGTTCGGCAAGGGCAGAATACAGAGACGTTGTTTTACCAGAACCCGTCGGTCCGGTAACAAGAATTAAGCCAAAAGGACGGCTGACCATATCCTGAACAATTTGCAATGTTTCGGGGTCGGTAATTAATTTATCCAATCCCAATTGAGTAGAGGAGTTATCCAGAATTCGGAGTACTACTTTTTCTCCGTAACGACTTGGTAAAGTATTTACCCGGAAATCAACTTTGCGTCCTTCAAACATCCGCCGGATGCGTCCATCTTGGGGAAGACGACGTTCGGCGATATCTAAGTTGGCAATAATTTTGAAACGGGCTGTAATTGCTGGAATGATTTTTTT
>JBARZF010000702.1:0-8507 GCA_049649675.1 Rivularia sp. (in: cyanobacteria)
TGATAATACATATCCTCTTCCCCTAATATTCCAGCAGTGACTTCTGTTAAGTTTGCCTTCTGGGGATGTAATTGATTTTGATTATCTTTAATTGTGTCTAAATATTCGGGAAAATATATCTCAAGTAAACCTAACGCTACATCCAAACCATCATCATCAAAAGCGTGACGGGATTCTAAAACGGCGACATCGTTATATATATGCGTCCAGTTTTGTTTTCCCTCTCTATCGCGATAACCCGATAGCAAACCAGCTTCTAATAGCCACCAAGGACACACCCATTCTAAGTGATTACCGTTGTTGAATAAAATCCGAAAAGCAATGCGATCGCGTCCGTTATTTTTTGCTGACCTCTCAGCTTCTCGACAATGTTGCAGTACATCCCGTTGTGGAATATCGGGATAAGTCCAGACAAAACCGACACTGACGGTTATTTTCTTTTGCTCTTCCTTACTGGTTTTGTTTCCATGCCAAATCTTAGATTTAAAATCCTCAAACCAATTAACGCAATACTTTGGTTCTAATTTATCTCCCGAATCTTCTTTATCATAAAAGATACCTAAAAAATCATCTCCTCCTGCATAAATAACACGACCAAATTTTAACGGTTCATTTTTGAACCATTTACCCCAATTTCGCATTTCTTCACTAAATTCATGGGTTTTGTGAGGATACTTTTTCAAGTAGTCACCAGCTTTATCACCATCACCTTGAAACCAACCTTGAAAAAACTTCTGTTGCTCTAATTGCTGTTTGTCATTAATAAGTTTTGTTTTTTTAAGCCTGTTTAAATCAGTAAATTTCTCGGGATTCAGGTCTTCAGATAGCTTTTCTAAGCCATTCAAAACTTCGTTATCCTCAAAAAACTGATTGAACTGTTCTTTTATTTTTATCGCAACTGCTTTATGGGTAATCAACCTTTTGATTAACTCCGGAACGCTCAATTCTTCGTCTGGATCTATAAAAGATTTTCCATACTCTTGACTCCGCTCGCTCATTTCTTCATCGGGAACTTTTAACTTTACTGACTTGATAAATGATTCCCCCAATTTCTCGCTCAGTGCTGTATAAAAATCAGTCACATCCTTCTTTTCCTGCTGGTAATTATATTTGCGAGGATCGGAAATTAAACCAAGTTTTGGATATGCGATCGCATCTGCACCGGAAAGAGTTGAACTCTCACCTTGCCAATTTATACCAGTCCAATTACGTGCGCGTTTTTTCTCGTTTAACTTTCCTCTAACTTTAGTTATACTCTCACCTTCTTCGCCCTGAACCCAGAAAAATTCCCATGCATATTTAGTCCACAAACCCCAAGTTCTTTTCCAAGGAGTGTAATCAATTTTCTCTCCTTCAATCACTTCAACATTTGTTTCAATCCACTCTCGGCAAGTTTCCGTAATGCATTTCCAAGCCTTTAAAAGTACTGATTTAGCTTCATTCTCTGGGAAGTTACCTTTGATAATAATCTGGTTTGGCATTCCCTGAGTGACATTTATCGAAGCTGGAGAAATGACTTTACAACCATAATTGTCAGCAGCATTACAAATCACCCAAGATATGTAAGAAAGTAAATAAGAACTCCCATACAAATCTCGTAACTTTCGCGACTTTTCGATAAACCCTTGCACCGGAGCAAAGGTTATTACCGTGTAAATTTTATTTTTCATGCATCTAAAAACTACTCGACGACTATGTATTTATGCCTGTATGCACCAAGTTTTAGACTTCTATCATTCTTCAATAAGGTATCAACTATCTAATATTTGTTTTCCAAATTACATTTTTATCAAAAGAATAATTTAGTATTAAATATTACAGCTAACGATAATCTTATTTTTAATAAATAATGATTTGTTTTGGATTTATTTAAGATTTCCTCCAATGCAAGATTCTTTCAACATTTCGTCAAATGAATCAATACATCTGCTAAGGCTTTCACCATCGAACGAGTTGATAAATTCTCTCCTCGCTGCAAACGATGTACGCTACCCGTAAGCAAAGGTGTAGTTTCTAGCAATTCGCTGGTATTCTCCTGCCAACCATCACGAAACAAAACTTCATCTTCAGTTGCATTTAGCTGACTGTGAATTTTAGCAATCACTTTTAATCCTAATGTTTGACAAAAATTTTCCCATTCTGCAAATTTATTTGTGTCTCCTGACAAAATAACTGCGTGGGTTGCTGGTTGCATAATTAGCTCGTTTTCATCCGTAATTTTGCCACCAACATCGATAATATTGATTAATTGGTTCACACTCTTTACCCATTGTGCAGCTTCTATGGCAAATTCTGGGGTTACAGGTGCTTTATTTTTGCGTTTGCAATCCTTGGCTACTTGCTCGTTATTTTCGTAAGCTTCTTGATGCCAAGACCCTTCTCCATCAGGGCAAGCTGTGATTATGTATGGATAAGGTGCCCCCAAATTACTGAAAATAGCTCTTTTCAAGCCATCCCTTAAGCATGATTTGCCCGATTGTGGAGGACCGCATAAAACCACTCTGATGGGAGAAAAACTTTCTTCTGGGAATTCTTGGGTTTCAATCAAATCTCCTACCTGATATTCTGTGGAGCCGTGTACGGAGGTGACTATATAGGTTTTGTGCCTGATAGCACCATCTAAAGTACTAATCTTACTACCTAATTTAGGATCTAGTACGGCAATTACTTCGTATAAATGAACCAGTTTGTGGGAAAGAATATAAGCAACGGGAACTGATTGTGGACCATCGATTAAAATGCGCTTTCCTCCAGAAATCTCCCCCGAATCAATCATTTGAGTTATTTTTTCTAGTGCATCTTTAGCAATGCGATCGCCTTGCGCGGGAATGTTACGATTGAAACCAACGTGCAACACATCACCTTCTATTTTTATTTGGTAACTTTGCATACAACAATTAACTCTTGCGGTTACTGATTTACTATGACATAGAAGTGGAATAGGCGTATTCCATTTTTACCAAACGATAAAATCCGAATTATCAAAATCTTGCTCTTCAAAATCTGAATGTTGAACCGAATTTTCCGAACTATTCATTCCACAAAAATAACAATCATCCGTCTGTAAATATGTGGTATCAGTTTTGCGCCATTCACTACCGGGAAACTCATAAATCCAATCAATACCAGAATCCATATTCAAGAAACCGCTTACCATCCCGTGAATTACTCCCACAGCGGTACTTGCACAAATACTATTCAACCAAAATACTGATGGATCGTTTACTCCTTCTAGATAACCCGCACCCGCAGCCATGTTATTAATCTCCGATGGTGCAGACTCTAAAGCCGCGCGTTGTAGATTGATGATATTACCGCACATCAAACACCAATCACCACCCAGAGGAGGAATGGTGATTCTACAGTACATTCGCGGTGTTCCATCTGATTTTACGTCGATATGAGTCCCCAAACATACCAAAGGGCGCATATACTTTAACGCCAATTCTTGAGCAGTTTTGCGAGAAAGATGATTATCAGTAGCAACGACAATTAAATCGCAATCAGATATTTCTTGCGTGGCTGATTCATTTGCGATCGCAGTTGGTAAGGTTTTAACGTGGGAACCCTGATCGTAAATTTTTTTAATCAGATGCTTGACATAATGCACTTTATACCATTGCTGTTCTACCATTTTTTGGCTTGCACCTGTCATCCGATTTAGGTTGACTTGCTCTAATCGATCGGGATCGATTAACACCCAATTTCTTACACCCAAACGTCCTAATAACTCAGCAAAAATAGAACCTATTCCACCACAGCCAATTAATCCGACTTTTAATTGACTGAGAGTTTGTTGATTGTTTTCTCCAAATATTTGTTGACGAGCAAACATTAAATCTGGATTGTGAGTAAGATATTGAGCATTAGAAAATTCAAATAATGAATTAATAAAGCTACATTCTTGAAATTTTCGTCCTTTTCTATCCCACATCCGAAATTTACCAGATTGCAAATTTTCATCAAAGACACCCGAAATTAAGCGAGGTTTTTGAGAAAAATTCGATGCAAGAAACCGCGCATACTCGGATTCATAACGGTCATCAATATAGGAAAAATCGGGAATACTTTTACCAGCATGAGTATGAATATGAACTAAGTCTAATCCGGGGAATATATGATTTTCTAATAAATAAGAATGAAAACGTTGCGACAAAATTAATCCGTCGGTAGATTGATGTTCGTAGCATTCAGCAGTAGGAACAACCCAAGTTTTAGGTATATATCGAATTTTACGTTTTGAAATCTGATGACGCTGACAAAAGAAAAAACCAATTACCTCTTCATTAAACATCCGCCGAGACTCAAGCATTGATTTTTGAAAATCAGACCATATTTTTGGTGGTATATGTAGAGAAAATTTAGTAGTCATTGTTAGTTGTTGGTGGTTAGTTGTTAGTTTGAATTTATGGTGCGTGACGGTAATTTCAAATAATTTTGTTACAAGTGATAAATCATCGTAACCGTCACACACCCTACAAAAATAAATATCCTACTTCTGACTTCTTACTCTTACTAAATTAATCGTCGCTATTAATCGCATGGCGTGCAGTAACAAATAGTGTTGCTAAATTGTGACCATTTTCAGCTTTATTACTAGGTCGCCAAGAATTCAACCAGACATCGTGATTGAATCCTCCTCCCAATCCAACGCAGTACCAATACCATCCTTGTTCGCTTAAAAATGGGGCACCGTAATAGCTTTGTCTGGTGAAATGATGGTCGCCTTCCCCTACAGTACTCCAGGGATAATTTAGATAGCAGCCAATAGGAGGAAGTCGCGGGTAATCCGATGGTAGTAAAAATAAGACATCGGTGTTGGAAACCTTAAATTTTTGAGAAGATAAAGGCATTCCCTTAATTAAAACAGCGGTATATCTTGTATCACCCACAGTTTTGCTACCAACGATTATATTTTTGGCAACTTTTTCCAATAGTTTAAGTTCTTCTATAATTCTCTGACTAGGTTGAAATCCCGTTCTGTCTTGACTAATTCTAACTGCCATAATTTACCTTCTTTATCAATTACCAATTACCAATTACCAATTACCTTTGACAATCTTAGGTACAGTCCAAACCTTTGAACCTTCCTTCAATGCTTCGTTACTTTTCAACGGACGAGTACCACCAAATCCTTCTTCCATAACATCATCTTGACCAATTTCTGGTAGCTTTTTTCTTAATTCTTCAACAGTTGCACCTTTGGGTAGATCAACTAATTTACCGTTAACAATTGCTCTCATTTGTTTTCCTCAACTTCGCGATGATTATCTCGATCAATTGGAATCGTAGTTTACATAATTTGTCATACCTAACTAGTTGATTTTAGTTGAATTAGCTCGACTGTTTCTAATTGTTTTGGAACCTGGCTATTATCATCATTTTGTTGATTATTCATATTGCAAGAAGACCATACAAAAAGCAACGCGATGATGCTGCTTATTTTGATAAATGATATTTGCTTTGATTGCTTTGATGTCAGTTTTTCTAAGAAACCTATTCGCTGTTCAAGTTTTTGCAAATATTGTAAATTATCTTGACTGCTAATGTGAGTTAATTGAGATTGTAGATACTCGCAACGTCGATTTATATACTCAACATTGTGCGTTATTTCATCAAATTGATTTAGTTTTTGATTGGTTAACTTACCGTTTACTGTTTCCATAAATAACTCCCTTGATTTTTTATTTATTTCAACTATGTTTACTCATGCATCAAAAACATTTGCATGACCAATTCGGTGATAATTCGCATTAGAATTATGTGGGTCAAATTCATCAAATACTTCGGTTAAATCCACCACGCTATTAGCTGAATTCTTTAACTCGCTTCCTAAAGATTGTTCTACTGAAGCTACTTCAACTCTTATTCCTCGTCTTCTTAATTTTTGTGCTAAATAAGCAAAATCTGAATCACCCGTTACCAAAACCACAATATCTGGTTTAATTTCTAAAGCTAATTCCATCGCGTCTATTGCCATTACCACATCAACATTATTTTCATAACCATCTCCTTTGGCTTTACCTTCTTTTGTAACAATTAAAAATCCATTACTCTTTGCCCAATAAATAAATTTCTCTTTACTTTTTCTCTGCTCTTCAAATCTATCTTTTGCAGGAGGTAGACCAAAATAAATTACCATTTCGATTAACTCTCTACCTTCTTTGGAATCAGCTAAATAATCCCGCATTTTATGCCAGTTTATTTTACGATTAAAACTTTGCGCTGCCATAAATGCGTTATCACCATCAGCTATAATCATCACTCGATGTAGATTTCCCATTGGATTTTTAACCTTTTTTTGAATTTTTTGTTTGCTTGATTACAATTTAAACCGATAGGTGGAATATGCTATTTCCTTTATTTTGAAAGAAAAGAAAACCTCAAACCGCACTGACAAGCACCCCTCTTTTATTAAGGATATGGCGTACATATAAGTTTTTTAGATTTGTTTCGCAGCGTTTAGATCCCCCCAACCCCACTTTTTAAGGGGACTTTGCGTAAGTCCTAAAATTATTACTAAATTCATAAAGATGTTTTTACAAGTGGAAATATCCCTTTCCACCATGCAACTAAAGTAAATACATGAAATTAAGAAAACACGAAAAATTTACTAATAATTATGGATATCAACAAATCCTTACCTGTAAAGATTCAAGCTCATGAAGCAAATTTAATTCAAAATAAAAATGAAATTCAGAAGTTTATCAAAAGGTCGGAAGGTTTATTGTTTGACCAAGTTGGGCTGGATGCTCTTATTGGAGCGATTCCTGGAGTCGGTGGAATGTATACGGGAATAATGGGTATTTGGCTACTATTACAATCCTACAAAGTACGAGCCGAAAACGAGGATAAATTAATGATTGTTGCTCTTACTTTTGTTGATGTAGTGGTAGGAATAGTCCCTATTTTTGGCGATATTATCGATACATTTTTACGAGTTCATGCTTTGAATGGTAGTCGCTTGATTACACATATCGATAAACAACTTTCATTAATTGAAAATACTAGAGAACAGTTAAATCAAGGTTTTAATCCCGATTTAAGTTCGTTGGAAAACCTATTGCTTCGATAATTATGAATTTGAAAATAACGCTTGCTTTATCTAACTAAAAAGGAAAATAGTCAAATGAATAAGTTAATTGCAGGTATCGCAGCATTAGGTTTATGTTTCGTTTCCCCAGGTATTGCGAATTCCCAGCAGATTACTAGATTTGAGCATCAAGACGATACATATTATCACCAAAGGCTAAACTCAAAAGGTATTGCACGCTATCAATATAAAATTCCTGCTAATACTTTTGGTGTTTTCACTCTCAAAAATCATAGCGGTAGGTCAGATTTTGATATTTCTGTGTATGATTCTAGCAATGGAAAATTATTATCTAAAAAAGATGAATTGGGAACACAAACAGAGTTAGTTATTACACCATTTTTTACCCAGAATAAAGATGTAATTATTAAAGTAGTCAACTATGGTTTCCAAACATCTCGATACAAACTTTATGCAAATCATGTAAATCCTGCGACTAAATTTTTGATTGCATTAGCTGGATTTCCTTTCTGTAGTTCAGCACAAAATGTTGACGATAGAATATCTTCGAGAGCATTTACAACTATGTCCTCAATTATTCAAGGTAACAGTTTTGGAGGTGTAGCTAAAGATGTTTTAATTAATGAAGTAACTATGGAAATGAAGAAACAATTTGGTTACGGATGTACGGGTGAAGTTATGGTTAATTGGGGTGTTTCTATGTTTAAAGGTATTCTTCGGAATTATTAATTATTTAAATTAATTACAGATTGATTTTTATTCGATATTGATGTTAAAAGCTTACCAATTTAAACGGTAGGCTTTTTTTTATGAGAGCATCCTAAATATTTTAAAATATACAGTCAACTCACTGCCACGTTTGTGCTTCCATATTTATACTTACTGCCATCAACTCCTTCCACTAATACAGCTGCGCGGAATTCAAAAGTAAAAAGTCTTTTAGGATAAGGATTTTAACTATTAGGAATGGTTGCCAAATTTCTGCCGTACTGTATTAGGGATGCAACTTGTATTTTCTACACAACGTATTAATCAGGGTTTGAGACAATTTTACTGCCATCAACTGCTTCCACCTTACTGTCATCTTCTCGGTAAAGTGACAATTTGTTTAGCTGTTCAGGGACTCGTTTCCAACTAATCCGAATTAACCCAATCGGTGGGGGATCTTCTAGACGCAATCAACAACGACGATGACGAGTTTCCAACTAATCCGAATTAACCCAATCGGTGGGGAATAGTGAGAATGTTGAAGGTCAGTGCATTATTGTTTCCAACTAATCCGAATTAACCCAATCGGTGGGGCTGGTCAGAAGTCATAGAAACACCAAACGAAACCATTTAGTTTCCAACTAATCCGAATTAACCCAATCGGTGGGGAGTCCGTTTTCATTACCGCTTACGGTATGAAAACGTTTCCAACTAATCCGAATTAACCCAATCGGTGGGGTTGGGG
>JBARZF010000703.1:0-10575 GCA_049649675.1 Rivularia sp. (in: cyanobacteria)
ATTTAAAAAATAAATATAATTCGTAAATCCCAATCTTTATCTTGACGAATAATCTCGATTTGACGAATAAATTCTCTAAAATAAAATCTTCTTTCTGTTTCAGATAAGTCAAACCAAAATTGCGGAATGGAAACGGCTTGGGCAACGGAACGTAAATTTACTGGTGGCAATATTGCTAACTGTGCTTGAAGTTTTGAGATTTCGGTGCGGAGTTTATAAGTTCTGATTTTGGCGGTTTCTCGATCCAAAATACCAGTTTCAATTAATGCTGGTATTTGTTCTAGTATTTGCTGTTGAAGAATAATAGCTTCGGTTAAATTATTTTTTATCCCATCAAAAAACGCAAAATTGATCTTTTCTACTGCTTGAGGTAATTCATTACAAACTTTTTCAATCGTGTTTTCTAATACTTTTTGGTAAGAAATAGCACGACATTTTTGATTTTTAGCACAGTTAATAGGACGTAAATAAATATACTCTTTCTTTTGTCTGTGAAAGGTAACGCGAGTAACGCTCATGTGAGATTGACATTCACCACAAACAACTAAACCTGCTAGAGAACGCCTAGCACTTGCTGTACGAGACGGTAAACGACTGTTACGACGTAAAATTCTATCGACTTGGGCTGCTTCTTCACGAGAAATTATTGCATTGTGAGTATCGCGGATAATTTCCCCATTCCGATAAGCGGTATCGCCACGATACACGGGATTAGATAACCAACGTCTTCCGGTAGTAACGGATATTTTTTTACCGTATTTTTTTGCTAAATTACGCACGGCTCCCCGTAGCGAACCATACAATAAAAAGTTATCGAAAAATTCTTTGACTACCGGGGAAGTAGTACGGTCAATTGTATATTTTGCTCTACTGCGACGGTAGCCGTAAGGTGCTTTACCCGGTGGTGGCGCTGCCTCTAAACGATTGCGTGCGTGTCCTTGACGGATACGACGACTGCGTTTTTGTTGCTGAATTTCGTGTAATAGTTTGAGTAAATTAGCGTGGGTATTAGTTGCTTTTGTTGCAGAATTATAATTTTGTTCTACTGCAACAATATTTATTCCCATCTCTTCAAATTGGGAAAGATTTGATGTTACTTCCTCAACAGAATCTCCTAACTCTTCCAAGCGTCGGATAAAAACGCAATCTGGAGGATTTGTTTGACAGTCTTTGAATAACTGTTGTAATTCCAACCGTTTTCCCAAATCTTGATAAACCCGATCTACTTCCCATCCTAAACTTACAGGTTCGGGAATTTTTTCTAATAAAGGGTCGCTGTAAGTATATGCGAACTTCATCCAGTTATCAGTGAACAGTGAGCAGTTATCAGTGAACAGTGAACAGTGAACAGTTATCAATTATCAATTTATCACTCCTAACTCTTAACTCCTAATTCCTAACTCCCTACTCCTGTTCGCTTAGTTCTATAATATTCCCGTCTGAGTCTTGGGTGAATAATGCTCTACGACCGGAAGCACTTGGTTGAATTGGGCAGTTATAATTTAATAACCGCTCTTTAGCGGCATCTAAGTCGGAAACTGAAAAAGCAATATGGGGGTTGCGGCCCCATTTTTCGTTTTTAGCTTGGCTTGAAAGTAAAGATGTAACTATAAGGTGTAATTGATATTCACCGACTTGATACCAGCTACCGGGAAAATTGCGCGAACGCTCTGCTTTAGGTAATTTTAAGATTTCACCATAAAAGTGTTCGGCACGGTTTAAGTCAGTGACGAGAATGGCTACGTGCAAACATTGAGTAATTTGCATATCAAATGATTTTGGATTTTAGATTTTGGATTTTAGATTAGGAGTTATAAGTTAAAACTTCTACCCCCTCTTCCCTCTCTTCCCCCTCTCTCCCTATATTCTCCCATGCCCAATGCCCGATGCCCAACTCCC
Source organism: Rivularia sp. (in: cyanobacteria) (assembly GCA_049649675.1). Lineage (GTDB taxonomy): Bacteria > Cyanobacteriota > Cyanobacteriia > Cyanobacteriales > Nostocaceae > Rivularia. Next base: position 1,900 of record JBARZF010000703.1, read on the forward strand.
TATCGTCAAGAAAACGATGGCTTGGTTTGATTTTAATTGCTGTGGTGTCTTCGCTATTGCTGGCTATTACTTCTACAGCGTTTAACATTTATGTTTACGGTAACGAAAGTCCTAATATTAAAGCTGATGCTGCAATTGTTTTAGGGGCTGCTGTTTGGGGTAACGAACCATCCCCTGTTTTTCGAGAACGCATTAATCATGCGGTTAATCTTTATCAAAATAAAGATGTTCGTAAGATTATTTTTACGGGTGGTGTCGGTGACAGTGACGAACTATCTGAGGCTGTTGTTGGTAAACGTTATGCTGTAGAACGAGGAGTAAAAGAAACTGATATTTTTGTTGAAACTGAATCTAAAACTACGCGACAAAATTTAATCAATGCGCGAAAAATAGCTGTTGAAAATAAATTAATTAAAAGTAAATTTCTAATTGTTAGCGACCCTTTACACCTCAAACGCGCTGTATTAATGGCACAAGATTTAGGAATGGATGCTTATCCTGCCGCGACACCAACCACCCGCTACCGCACTTTTAAAAAAAAGTTTGAATTTCTGCTGCGAGAAACTTATTTTTATTTTGTTTACTCATTATTCAAAATCTGAATTAATCAGGACTTACGCACTAGTTATGAATTTCCTATGTTTTGGGATTGCTTCCTTTGTCGCAATGACTATAACCTTGGTTGTTCGTGAGTAAGTCCTATTAATATACCTTCGCATTTTACATTAACTGTTCACTGATTAAAACCCTTGCATTTCAACTAATTCTATACATAAATCGTTGATTTGTTCTAAATCTGGTTTATGAGGTAAGGCTGATTCTTCATAAACTGTTTCCATTTCAGCTACTAAGTCCTCTGCCATTTTCATTAGTTGTTCGTAGGAATATTCGCCACGAAGAATTGCTTTGAGATCTTCTGCATCGCCGATTTTATTTCTATCTACAATTACTTCTTGTTTGCGTAATATTTCTAAACCGCTACGCAATAATCTAATGCAGTGCATTCCGTGTTTAAGATCGTAACCGGATAATTTTTCTGTTTCCGCTCTTTGAGGATTTCTATTTTTTTTCCACGATTGATACGCTTGCCATTCTCTCAATGCATTATGGTATTTTTGACTTCTTTGCAGCAACCGAATAAAATCTTTACGGCTATTGGTGAATTGTTGAGTTTTTTCTATAGTTTCATCAGGTAAAGGATGCTGTTTCAACATTCCTTTAAAGTCGATATCGGCTGTCAATAATTTATAAAGCTGTTCTGCTTCTTCTAAGAATTCAATTTTCCCTCTAATTAATAAATATAGATATTCTAAAAAAGCATTTAATTCTTCTTTAGCTAAAGGTGTTTCGTTTTCTATGTCAAAATCAGATGGTATTGGTTTGGATTGCGGGGGATTTAATAACCACTTGCGGTGAGTTTCTATTTTTTTTATTTGAGCAAAGGCATAACCGGAATAAGTATGCTTTACTTTTTTACTTAAAAATAGTTTTCTGTGGTTCATTAAATGCTGTCCGACTGGTGTTAAAACCGGATATTCATTTAACCACAACAGTTCTAAAACATTGGGGTTTGCTCCTGCTAATAATTGAATAATTTTTCTTAGTTCATAAATAACAGTATCTTCGCTGTTATCTAGAAAAGAATGCATTCCCGGTTCGTTCCAACCGCTATCTTTTTGCTCGATACCTTTGTTAAATCCAAGATAATACTGTTTTGGTGCGATAAATACACCCCTCCAGTCGTAATCAGAATCGGGACGGTTTAACCCGTAACCGTGGCTTCCGGCTAATCCTACAAAAATCGTTCTAGCTTCTACTTCTATTCTTTTCATATTTGATTGCGAAAAATAGCTGGTAATTAATAATCGTTTTTTAGTTATATCTGTGAAATTGGTAAAAGTGCTAATCCAATAATTTAAAATGTCCAGAAACCCGGTTTTTCTAAAAAACCGGGTTTCTTAATTATGACTTCGGGTTTAATAAATTTCATCCTTATCGCGGTAAAGGTATCGGGCAATTAGCTGCAACAAAAATTTTTGATATGTTCAAATCATGGCAGGTGAGTGTTTTACCTCGAAATAAGCCTGCTCTGACTTTTTGGCGCAAAGTTATATCAGAATACACAAACGGCTAAACCCAGGAGCAAGAACAACATTATCCAGACGAAGTTACGATCAACTTCTTATTATAAGAATGCTGCTACAAGTGAAGCATAGCTATACGTCGCTTAGTATTTCTTTGTCCTAAGTTTAGCAAAGGGCGAATATTTGGCAATAATCCATGCATAAAAGATTGCGATCGCTCTCTATAAAACCAGTTGCAATACAATTGGATAATTTTTATTATTTTTTATTTAGCTTCCAAAAAAATTATTAAAATTAATTGAGACTAGTATAGTTAAATCTGTTTTGAAGGCATTATTTGTATAATTAGCTTGAGACTGTAAATGAATACTAATTGATAAAAGTTGATGTATTGCGGTTATAGTAGGTGATTATCTACTATCATCCTTAAGGAATACAGAATCATAGTAATATCAACCCCAAGATAGTGGAATGGCCAATTATTTTTCGCAATCATTAATGATAGTAAACAACATTCATAAATCAAGCATTGTAAACTTTCGCGAATAGCTAGCCAATCGCCAAGCTATTTGTTACAAAGTAGATATTTGAATGTATTTGAAATAGAGAGATAATTATGAGTACTTTAAATCGTTCTGCTTCAAGTTGTAGATGCTGTAAACATTTTACGCCGTTAGGTCAGCGTGGTGGCACTTGCGGGCTATTAAATAGTTGTTTAGTCAAAGGTGACTGGAAAGCTTGTTGTTTATCAAATCCGGCTTTTAATGTTGCTACAAGAAAAAATGTTTCTAGTTATGCTTTATTGAGTCGCTAAAACTTTTTTGTAATACCTGCTTTCATATTTTCTGCGATAATATTTGCATTAAGAATTTGAATTTTAAGCTTCTCCAAAAATTACGCACAAACAATGAAATTACCTTGAAATTAGCTTTTGATACTAAGATTGCTTCCGCTTTCTACGTTATGGTGCCAATAGAATCTCTTTTCGCTTCAGTCTTACTATTTTTAACTAAGGCAAGCAAAAACTTGCAAAACAAGCCGCCATGATAGTAATATTGTCTGTCGGCTGTCTAATTCCTGCTCGGATCAGGTAGGCACGTTGTAAAAGCTGGATATAACGATTTTAAAAGTTTTAAGCCAGCTACCTGTACGGCAATTTTAAGGATAAATAAATGAGTTACGCAATTATTGAAACTGGCGGAAAGCAACTCAAGGTTGAGCCGGGTCGCTTTTATGATATAGAATTACTGCACAACGAACCGGATGAGAAAATTACTATAGATTCAGTTTTATTCGTGCAGCACGACGGCGAGGTTAGTATTGGACAGCCGTTAGTCTCCGGAGCAACCGTAGAAGGAACGGTGATGCGCCACTATAGAGGGCGCAAAGTCTTGGTATACAAGATGCAGCCGAAAAAGAAAACCCGTAAAAAACGCGGTCATCGTCAAGAAATCACTCGTTTAATGATTGATTCAATCAGTATGAATGGTTCGGCGATCGCCACAAAACCTGAAAGTACTGCTAGCAATGATGCTGAAGATGCACCAGCAGAAGCCGTAACTGCCGAAGTTGTTGCAGAATAATTAATAATGGGGAATAGGGCATAGGGCATAGGGCATAGGGCATAGGAATTATGAATTCATTTCTCACCTTTAACCTTTAACCTTTGACCTTTAACCTTTAACCTTTTTATCACCAATAAGGAGAACAATATGGCTCATAAGAAAGGTACGGGTAGTACTAGGAACGGACGTGACTCAAATGCTCAACGGCTTGGCGTAAAGCGCTATGGCGGTCAAAATGTTATCGCTGGAAATATTTTAGTGCGTCAGCGCGGTACTAAGTATCACCCCGGTAACAACGTTGGTATCGGTAAGGATGATACTTTGTTTGCTTTAATTGACGGCGTTGTAACTTTTGAAAGAAAGGGCAAGAGCCGCAAGAAAGTTAGCGTTTACACTGGCGCTTCTGAGGCTGAACCAGTAGCTGTTGCTTCTTAAGTAATATTTGAATCGGACGGGCAAGGATGCTCATCCCACAAGATTTTAAACGATTGTAAGACGGGTAAATTACTCGTCTTATTTTTTATGCCCAATTCCCAATCCCCAATCCCCAATTCCCATTTCATCAAATCAACAGATTCAATAAAAATCCCAACATCAAGCCTGATATAGAAAATACGGAGGTAAGCAAAAAGGCTTGTGTTTCTTTTATCCCAGCCATTTGAAAATCTAGTCTTACTAAAATAGTTGCGCTAATAATTAACATAATATCGAGAAATATTCGGAACTCAGCAAAAATAAGAAAGAATAAGAAAGCACCTAAAACTGCAAACCCAAAAGATTTAAGCTTTGTGTTAAACAAAACGCGAACATATTTGACGGTTTTTGACCAAGGGGTAGTTATGCCTGCAACCAGAATTAATATGCTAATTACAATTACTAACCATGCAAAATTTGGTAGATTTTCTTGAGATAATATCCAGCCAAATACGCTGTATGTAACCAATACAAGCGTAAGAGAACGAAAAGGAAGTTGTTTTATAAAAGATATCATAATTGGCTGCGCCTCACCTGCAATAATAGTAAATAAAATAAATTAACGGTGATTAAACATACGCAATATTAGCAATGAAAGTGAGTAATTTAACGTATAAAAATTGAAGCGTTTGTTTGATTAATACTCTTGAGAGAAAATTGACCCCGATCGTATTGGCAAATTATTTTACCGTACTCTTTTTTCTGCAATGCCGTAGAGTATAATCCTATCTTTGATATTTTAAAGAAGACTTGTTCAGATATTTTGGCGACTTTATGGGTAAAATAAGATTTCGTTAAAATTTATTTCAATAATACTTAAACATTTGTAAACTGAGATCGGTTAAGTTGCGGTTTATCATATCTTGTTAAGGGATTATCATGAGACAATCTGTTATTGCGGAGCGCGTCTGCCTTATAAGTCATATTTTGGCTAAGGTTTTTGGGCTTGTAGGTATTATGTTGGTCATACCTAACGCCAAAATGATTTTGAATTTTGGAGACTTTGGACAAACAGCCATGCAGTTGAGTATGGCTAATGGTGGTGTGGTGGATATTATTTTCGGAATAATAGCTGTTTCTATTTATGCTTGTAGGGTTTTAGGATGGAAGACTTGGCTGGGTTTTCTGGTTCCTTCTGTTTTGATATCGGTAGGAAGTGAATTGCTCGGAACTAGTACTGGTTTTCCTTTTGGTGATTATAGCTATCTCAGTGGCTTGGGTTATAAAATTGGCGGATTGGTTCCTTTTACAATACCTTTATCTTGGTTTTATGTCGGTTTGTCAGCTTACTTAATTGCAAGAAGTGGTTTAAAGGTAGCCGAAAAACCAACTTTGATTCGCCATATTGGTGCGATCGCGATTGGTGCTTTACTCTTCACAAGTTGGGATTTTGCTCTCGAACCAGCTATGAGTCAAACAGCTTTTCCTTTCTGGTACTGGGAAACTCCGGGAGATTTCTTTGGAACACCTTACCGTAACTATGCTGGTTGGTTTGGTACGAGCGCGTTATTTATGGGTACAGCAGCTTTGATATGGGGAAATAAACCGATTAAATTATGGCGATCGCAACTAGTTTTACCTCTAATTGTTTATTTAAGTAACTTTATTTTCGCTGCTGGACTAAGTTTGGGAGACGGTTTTGTCGTTCCAGTTTCTTTCGGTTTCATTTTAGGTGTTATTCCCGCTGTAATTTTATGGTTGAAAAGTTCATCAGCACCAGCGTCTTATGCTGAGGATGGTGTAGAAAATGTAGCGGCGGAAGTTGCAGTTGCTTCTCTAAAAGTTGCTGTAAAGTAACGATTCAATCAAGTGGTTAATAATGCAGGAGCTTTTAAGCGGTATCTCGCTTTTGATTTTACTTATTCAGGTACCAGCAGTTTTTGTTCTGCTGTCGCGTCTACTAAAAGGGCCATTTCGTCAACCTCCAATTCAACCTCAAAGTCCGACACCGGAACTTTTAGGGAATGTTAGCGTAGTGGTTCCGACTCTCAATGAAGCCGAGCGTATTAGCCCTTTATTAACTGGTTTAAGCAGACAAAGTTATGAAGTGCGGGAAGTCATCGTTGTAGATAGCAATTCCCAAGATGGTACCCGCGATTTGGTAAAAGCAACGGCAGAAAAAGATCCGCGCTTTCGTTTAACAACTGACGATCCTTTACCTAAAGGCTGGGTAGGTCGTCCTTGGGCTTTACACAATGGCTTTCTAGATATTGACCCTAAAAGTGAATGGTTTTTGGGAATGGATGCAGATACTCAACCAGTACCCGGTTTAGTTGCTGGTTTAGTAAATCGTGCTTCTGCGGGCAATTACGATCTAGTTTCCCTCTCTCCTCAGTTTATTCTTAAATATCCCGGCGAATCTTTACTTCAACCGGCGCTGTTAATGACGCTACTTTATCGGTTCGATCCTGCGGGGGTAAACACTCAGACATCAGAGCGCGTAATGGCGAACGGGCAGTGTTTTCTGTGTCGTCGTTCTGTTTTAGAGAGAGTAAATGGTTATACCAGCGCCAAAAGTTCATTTTGCGATGATGTTACCTTAGCAAGACAGATAGCTGCAACTGGTTTTAAAGTCGGTTTCTTAGATGGAGCAAAAGTCCTGAAAGTAAGGATGTACGAAGGTGCTGCGGAAACCTGGAAAGAATGGGGAAGAAGCCTCGATCTCAAAGACGCATCCTCTCGCGCTCAAACTTGGGGAGACTTATGGTTACTAACATCAGTACAGGGTTTACCTTTAATAATAGTGCTGTCATTATTATTTCTTTCCCCCCATCCCCTTCTCTCCCCCTCCCCCAATCTCTTCTTCCCCCCTCTCATTCTTCTATCGCTAAACCTATTTTTACTATTGATACGTTTTTCAATGCTCTTAGCAATATCAGCCTCTTACGATTTCACCCAAACCAAAGGGGGCTGGTTATTTTGGCTTTCACCAATAGCAGACCCCTTAGCAGTTTTACGAATTTTTCTATCAGCCTTCCGCACCCCGCGACAGTGGCGAGGACGAAAGTATAGTTGAGGTAGAGGGGGTAGAGGGGGTAGAGGGGGGAGATGGGGAGTAGATAACTCCTAACTCAATACTCCTAACTCCTAACTCTTTTTACTCTCCTTCTTCGTCGTCAAGTTTATCGGCACGTTCGAGTTCCCAAAGTATTTGATTACCTTCGCGACGTACTCGTGAAACTATCCAGTTTCTCCAGCGCCATTGGTCGCCGCGACTGGTAACAGCACTAGCATGAACGTTCATTAAATCCGCTAGTTCCGAACTAGTGATTAAGTAACCTTTTTCAGCTATTTCGTCAGCAATGCGAAGAGTTTCAACTAAACTGCGGAGTTGCGATACTCTTGTTTCGCGTGGTAAGTCTTCGTTTTGCAAGGTAGCAGAAGCGCTAGATGATTCCATAGTGTTCGTATTGTTTGTTTCCGACTCAAGAGTACTATTATGTATCTTTTTGTTAATAATGGGTGGCGAAATGTGTGAGTTAGATGTAGATGATACCTCAACTTCGCCTGTTTGTGCGAAATTAGCATCACTGATATTTATATCCAGCATTCGCTTAAGTGATGGTATTTTCCCTGAAGCAAAACCACGGGCGATTGTGTCGCAACGTTCGTTACCTATATTACCAGCGTGACCGCGAACGTGCTGCCATTTAATTTGTTGATTATTAAGATTATCTAAGATTTCTAATAAATCTTGGTTAAGTACGGGTTTTCCATCGGATTTCTTCCAACCTTTACGCTTCCATCCTTTTACCCACTTCGTGACGCAATTAATTAGATATTCGCTGTCGGTGTAAAGAGTAACGGGTTTGTTCTGTGCAGAAGATTCTAGAAATTCTAAAGCCGCGATCGCAGCTTGCATTTCCATCCTGTTGTTGGTGGTTTTTTTTGATGCATCGCCAAGTTCGTGGACTGAACCATCATCGAAGTAAATAACAGTACCCCAACCACCAGGGCCTGGATTGCCGGTACAAGCGCCATCAGTATATATACTTTGAATTGTAGGTTGAGAAGACATAGTTAATAATTTAACTCGTGCAAATACGAGGACATAACTACGACACGGTTAATGATGTTGTAGCAAATATCCGTTGCAAAAAGAGGAAAAACCCTTAACTTGCAACGAGTTATAAACGTTATCACGTTTGGGCGCAAGGTTGTAAAAAGAAAATAATATTTAATAAAAAATTAATTTTGTGTGTAATTTATTTTTAATTGATTCTTGGTTTATTTGCTTAGAAAATTGCTTTCTTCAGATAGCTCTGGTTACAAGGCTCTGCCAAGTAAAGCCAGTATAAATAAAGGCAGAGCCTCCCGAAGCGGGGTTCCGAGTGAGACGACACATATGGAAGTCACTGTTAAAGCCCGTTTCCTTTTCTTAGACTATGAAAAATAAATTATTTATTACTTATATTTATTTTCTACCTCTTGAATAAATTGTTGCCAAGTTTCATTCGGAATCCAAATTTGATGTAAATCTTTTTTCGCTGCTTCATCACTAACACTTTCTTGATAACGGCGATAAAGATATATAAAAGCAGATACGCGCTTAT
>JBARZF010000704.1:0-2413 GCA_049649675.1 Rivularia sp. (in: cyanobacteria)
GATACCAGATTACCAAAAGCACCCGTCAGCGGTGGTTCGATGACAGTAAGTAGCGTGGGTAGTGCCGTATATGGTGCTGTCAAAGGATTGCAGGCAAAGGTTTTAGAACTTGGGGGTAAAAACCAAAACGACTCCCTGACAATCGAAGATTACGCAAATATCCTGGCAAAAAATAATCAACAACAAATTGAAATAGAATACGATGCCCAGTCATCACAAGAAAAAAAATATTCCAAACACGCTTTTGGCGCTCAATTTGTAGAAGTAAGAATCGATCCAGATTTTGGAGAAGTGCGGATTAACCGTTGTACAGGAGCCTTCGCTTGTGGAAAGATACTCAATCATAAAACAGCGCGATCGCAATTTATGGGAGGTATCATCATGGGTATCGGCATGGCATTGATGGAAGAAACCGTCGTCGATCCAAATTTAGGAAGAGTAATGAATGCTAATTTAGGAGAATACCACGTTCCAGTAAACGCCGATATCCCCGATATTGACATAGAAATGGTCGAAGAAATTGATAATAATGTCAATGCAATAGGTACAAAAGGTATCGGTGAAATTGGCATTACAGGTGTTGCTGCTGCGGTAGCAAATGCCGTTTATCATGCTACGGGTAAGCGAATTCGCAACTTACCAATTACTCCAGACAAAGTGATGTAAATAAATCAAGTAGAGACGTAGCAGTGCTACGTCTTCTTGTATTTTGATTTGTAAACGAGAATTCAAGGAAGAGTTAAACGCAAAGGGGCGCTGAGGGAAGCGCTGAGTACGCAGAGGAAAGAAGTAAAGAGAGATAATGAAAGAATTAAAAAATATCATTTCAGCTATAGAAGATTTAGAAAAAACTAAGGAAACAGCAATAGCAACTTTGGTAAAAGTAAGCGGTTCGACTTACAGAAGCCCCGGCGCAAGAATGTTAATAAGTAGCGACGGTAATAATATTGGTGCAATTAGCGGCGGTTGTTTAGAAAGTGATGTTTTTGAAAAAGCACAAACTGTAATTAAATCTGGAAATCCTCGCGTAATTACATATGATACCACCTCAGAAGAAGATATGATTTGGGGTTTAGGGCTTGGTTGTCAAGGAATTGCTTATGTTTTAATTGAACCTTTAGAAGAGAATAAATTACAGGAAATAGATTTTATCAAAAAATGTTTGTCAAGTAGAAGTTATGGTGCGATCGCCACGGTAATTAGAGTTGAAGGTGAAGCTACAACCCAAGTAGGGCAGCGTTTATTATTAGGTGACAATACTATTATTAATAATTTGACAGATGATAATTTATTAACGGAAGTTTTAAGCGATACAAAAGCAGCATTACAAAATAACTCTTCTATTTTAAAAGAGTATAATTTAGCAACAATTAAAATAGAAGTCTTTATCGAAGTAATTCAACCACCTTTATCTTTAATCGTATTTGGTGCTGGTTATGATGTTCTACCATTAGTAAATTTTAGCAAACAACTCGGTTGGGATGTAACAGTCGTAGATAACCGTCAAAGAGAAGCCAGTAAAAAGCGATTTGAACAAGCAGATAAAATACAGCTTTCCTCCCCCGAAGATATTTTAGAAAATATTGAAATTACAGAGCGTACCGTTGCCGTAGTAATGAGTCATAATTATTTAGACGACTTAGAAATGCTCAACTTGTTGTTACCCTTTAACTTAAAATATTTAGGAATATTAGGTCCTAAAAAAAGAACAAATCGCATATTAAAAGAGTTACAAGAAGAAGAAATTACCGTAAATGCTAATATATATAGTCCCGTTGGATTAGATATCGGAGCAGATAACGCCGAAGAAATCGCACTTTCGATAATTGCTGAAATTCAAGCAGTAATATCTCACCGCGATGCAGGATTCTTAAAAAATCGTAACGCTCCAATTCACGCGAAGGAAGAGTTAGCAACGGATAATTTGTAACTGATAACTGATAACTGATAACTGATAACTGATAACTGATAACTGATAACTGATAACTGATAACTGATAACTGATAACTGATAACTGATAACTGATAACTGATAACTGATGAAAGACGTTGGTTTAATAATATTAGCTGCGGGAAAAGCCAGCCGCATGGGAAAACCGAAACAACTGCTAACTTATCAAGGCACTAGTTTGATATCTCATGCTGTAAAGATTGGTTTAAATTCTATTTGTAAACCTGTATTAGTAGTTTTGGGAGCTTATGCAGAACAAATTAAACCTGAAATAAATAACTTAGCCATCCAAATAGTAGAAAATCCAGAATGGGAAACAGGAATGTCATCTTCAATTCGTGTGGGGATAACTGCAATCAAAGAAAGTAATCCCAACTTAGATGCAGTAATTATCGCACTTGCCGATCAACCTTTAATATCAGAAGTCGTTTTTGATCGATTAATTCAAAGCTATCAAGAAACA
>JBARZF010000705.1:0-18261 GCA_049649675.1 Rivularia sp. (in: cyanobacteria)
TGAACGCCAAAATCCTCGACATTAAAGTAAAAAATGGCGATGGTTTGGAAACGGGGAAAGTATTACTAGTTTTAGGTAATCCGGAAAAAGAATTGGTCAAACTTCAACTCGTAACCTTAGAAGCGGGAAAAGTAAAAGTCAATCAACCAGCGCGGATTAAAACTATTGGTCCTAGTGCCAAAAAATTCTCCGGACGTATCAAAAGTGAAGATAAGTTTAAACCAGATTTTACTCCTACATTATCTGTATCTGCGAATAAATTAGGAGATACAACGAATACAAATAGTAACCTTGATGCAAAAGTAGTGATGAAAATTCCGACTGGAGCAGAAATTAATTTTGGTTGGAGTGGTAATGCACAAGCTAATACTATTAACAATAATGGTTTTGACCAAAACTTACAGTTAAGCTTTCGTCAACCTCTATTAAGAGGTGCTGGGACTTCAGTTAATAAAGCCTCAGTGAAATTAGCACGGATAAATGAGCAAGGTAATATTATTAACTTAAAATTAATATTAGCTGAAACAATTACTAAAAGTATCTTTGCCTATCGGGAATTATTGCAAGCACAAGAAAGAGTTAAAATTGAGCAACTGTCTTTGAAGAACGCTCAAGAATCTTTAGAAGTTACCAAAGCATTGATTGGGGCTGGTAGAATAGCACCAGTTGAAATTGTTCAAGAAGAAGCAAATATCGCTAATCGTCGTCTGAGCTTAGTTGAAGCACAAAATAGTTTAGAATCAAGAAAATTAGCACTACTAGCAATTCTTGATATTGACAAAAATATAAATATCGAAGCAGCAGAAATTCCTCAAGTTGAACGGGTTAAGCTTGATTTAAATAACCTCAAACAAACTGCAATTAAAAATCAACCATCATATTTACAATCACTACTTAACCTAGAAACAAATAAAATTGGGCTGATTTTGGCAAAAGATGAAAAGCGCTGGAATTTAAGTTTTAATGTCAACGTTAATGACGGTAACAATCTCCAGAATGACGCAAGAGCCGGACTAAGCATGACTCGGACTATCGGAGATTTATCGTTAGAGCAAAGAGTAGAACAAGCACAAATTACTTTGCAAAAATCTGAAAACACCTTTAAGGATATTAATAAAAACTTGGATCTTGAATTACAAGATCGGATTAGAAACGTGAATTTAAGTTTTTCTCAACTAGAATTAGCCAAACAAGCAACCCAATTATCAAAAAGACAGCTTGATATCGAACAACAAAAACAAAGACTGGGTGGTAAAACAAGAGTTGTGGATATTGTCAATTTTCAGAATGCTTTAGTAGAAGCACAAAATGCCGAACTATCCGCTACTATCCAATATCTTAACGCTTTAACAACACTCGACCAATTTCTTGGAACAACCTTACAAACTTGGGAAATTAAAATTGAACAAAATTGACCGAAAGAGTGAGGAGTTAAGAGTGAAGAATTATTAATTATAAATTCTACCCCCTCTACCTCCTCTACTTACCCCAACCTGTCAATCAAATGATCCCCTACCCGCAAAGCGTTAGCAATTACTGTTAAAGCGGGGCTGGTTGCAGAGATAGAAGGGAAGAAACTACTGTCTACAACATAGAGATTATCCAAATCGTGAGTTTGACAGTTAAGGTTGAGGACTGAAGTTTTTGCATCTTCCCCAAAGCGACAAGTTCCACTTTGATGAGCGACTACTTGAATCGGTGTTTCACCACGAGGGTAAATACTTTGATTATTTCCATCGATCGCTTTGAGTACATCAATCCAACGATAAATTAACCTATCGTGGGCTTCGGTGTTATTAGTCGTATAATCTATATATAATTTGGAGGCTTCAACACGAATGCGGTTTTTAGGTACTGGTAAATCTTCAGTCTGCAACCACCAACCAATAGAGCGTTTCGCTAACTGTTTTAAACCAAATCCCGGCATCCGTTTAGCTACGATGGATAATAATGGTGGTGATTCTGAAAAAATCACATCTTGAAGAATACCGCCAGAATTTTGAATATGTCCCATTGGATAAGGAAAATTTTCGTCACCCCAATAAAAATCATTGATATAGCGAGTTCTTTGAAACAATCCTGAGTTGGATTTATTAGTTATTTGTACTAACACCGTCATTAATTGTTTCATTAAATTGCATCCCAGTAAATCGGAACTATTACCAAGTCCTTTGGGATGTTTTTCATTAGCAGAACGCAACAATAGTGCTGCTGAATTTATCGCACCACAGGAAAGAACAATAATATCTGCTTTAAATAAATAAGATTGATCGCCAATTTTTGCTTCTACACCTTTAACTTCTTTTCCTGAAGGATTGGTATGTAAACATAAGACTTTAGCTTTTGTTTTCAAGGTTACACGTTCGTAAGCCTTGATAGTAGGAGAAATTCCGGTATCTTCGGCATCAGTTCGTCCTTGATTACCAACACCAATAGGAAGAAATGCTGGATTTAAACCTTGTTTAGCAATACGATTACAAATATCTTCTACTTGAGCTTGGCTATCGACTACAGTATGTGGAAAATCTTCGCTCCTTGAAGGTTCGGTTAAATCATCACCCGTTTTACCGTGGACTTGATAGAGTTTTTCAGCTTCAGTATAGTAAGGTTCAAAATCCTGATATTTAACTTCCCATTCCGGGGAAATACCATCTTGATGTTGAACCTTTTCAAAATCCTTTTCCCGCATTCGTTGCAATACACCGCTATAAATTTTGGTATTACCACCAACCGAATAACTAGTTTGAGGATGAAAAGGTTCACCTTCACTGTCATACCATTGTTCGGATGCATGAAATTGTTCTTTTTTAAAGACTTCCACTTCAACTAACTGCGAACTTTCTTTTTCTAAAAAATCTCCTTGCTCCAAAACAAGAATCTTTTTCCCGGTAGCTGCTAACTTATGCGCTAAAGTTCCTCCACCAGCACCAGAACCGATAATAATCACATCGTAAAATTGGTCGTCAATAATCATAATTTAATTGTTAGTTGATAGTTGTTAGTTGTTAGTTGTTAGTTGTTAGTTATTAGTTGTTAGTTAGAGAACGGGAGTTATAGATAGTTAATTCACTGCTCACTGCTCACTGCTCACTGCTCACTGTTCACTGTTAACTGATTACTGCTCACTGCTCACTGTTCACTGTTAACTGTTCACTGATTACTGATTACTGCCAAACGTAAAGAAGTAAAAATAAGATAATCCAAATTACATCAACAAAGTGCCAAAATAGTGAAGTCGCATCTACGCCATAATGACCATTTTCATAATTACCCGGAATAAAGGAACGAATTAACATTGTCAACTGTAATAAAACACCACTAAAAACGTGCAAACCGTGGAATCCTGTTAATAAGTAAAACATTCCACCGAATGTACCAGAAGTAATACTAAATTCTAAACCATTCCATTCAACAGCCTGCCCGTAGAGGAAGTAACTTCCCATCGCCATTGTTAACAGCCAAAATACACGAAAACCCCAAATATTATCCTTCTTTAAAAACCTTTCCGCAAAATAAATTACAAAGCTACTGGAAACTAGAATTATTGTATTGATGAATGGCTCTCTAACTTCTAACCCTTCAACCCCCGGTGGTAGCCAATCAACAGCTGTTGTTTTGTAAACTGTATATCCGACAAAAAAACTTAAGAAAATAACGCTTTCTGACAGGAGAAAGACAATGAAGCCAAACATACTGTTGCCTTCTTCATCATGCTCGTGTTCGACTGCACTTTCATGATTAATTAACTCTAATTCTTTTAATGCATTCTCATCTTTTAACTGCATTGCTTGATTGTCTGTAGTACTCATAACCAATAATTTTAGATTTTATTTATGTTTGTAAGAGCAGTGAGCAGTGAGCAGTGAACAGTTATAAGAACAACTGTAGTGGGAGCATCTTGCTCCCTTGTTACTTCAAACGTTTCCGTTGTTCTTTTAAACATCTTCTCAATTTCATTTGTAACCAATGCCCAATGCCCAATGCCCAAATTAATTAGTTAAGCTCGTAAGGATTCGCAACTAAATCTTCGGGTTTTGATTTCCCATAACCATAGGGTTCTTCCATAACGATAGGAAGTTGTTTTTCAAAGTTTTCTACTGGTGGTGGTGAAGAAACTAACCATTCCAAACCAATTGCACGCCAAGGATTATCTGGTGCTTTTTTACCGTCAATCCAAGAACTAATTACATTAAGTAAAAACGGTAACGTAGACATTCCTAATAAAAACCCACCAAGACTAGCAATCACATTCCAAAATGCAAATTCTGGATCGTAGGAAGCGACTCGACGGGGCATTCCTTGCAATCCTAATGGGTGCATGGGGAAGAAGTTGAGGTTTGTACCAATAAAGGTTAACCAAAAGTGCAGTTTTCCCAAACCTTCGTAATACATCCTTCCAGTCATCTTCGGAAACCAATGGTATAAGGCAGCATAAACACCCATTACCACTGCACCATAAATTACATAGTGGAAGTGACCGACTACAAAGTAAGTATTGTTAACGTGAATATCAACGGGAACCGCAGCCAGCATGATTCCTGTAATACCAGAAAATACGAACATCACTAATCCACCCAACGCGAATAACATTGGTGTATCAAGCCGTAACTTTCCTCCCCAAATTGTCGCCACCCAAGCAAATACTTTTATTCCAGTGGGTACAGAAATCAACATTGTGGAGAACATGAATAACATCCGCATCCAACCGGGAGTACCACTAGCAAACATATGGTGAACCCACACTACAGCGCTCAAAGCAGTGATTATCACTGATGAAACTACTACTACTTTGTAACCAAATAAAGGTTTGCGAGAGTAAACCGGAAATACTTCGGAAAAAATTCCAAATACAGGCAGTATTATTACGTAAACCGCAGGATGTGAATAAAACCAGAAAAAGTGCTGATATAATACTGGGTCGCCGCCCTTCGCCGGATCGAAGAAACTGGTTCCCACGCTTAAATCAAACAGCAGCATTACCGCACCAGCAGTCAATGCGGGCAATCCAAACAACTGAATCATCTGGGCGCTTAATACCGTCCATACATAAGCAGGCATTTTGAAAAAGCCCATTCCCGGCGCTCTCATCCGGAAAATTGTAGTCACAATATTTACCGCACCCAAAATCGAAGATATCCCCGATAATGCCACAGCTATCAACCAAAGGAATTGTCCGTTGAGCAAAATACCCGCTGGATTTTGGGTACTTACAGGTGGATAAGACCACCAACCAGATTGAGCAGGGCCACCAGGAACCAAAAAACTCGCCATGAGTATAGTTCCAAACACTGGAACCATCCAAAAGGCAAGAGCATTTAACCGGGGAAACGCCATATCCCGCGCCCCAATTTGCAAAGGTACTAAGTAGTTTGCCAAACCAGCCAGTACCGGAAAAGTCCACATAAACAGCATTACCGTACCGTGCATGGTAAACATGGCATTATAAACGGTGCGATCGACCAAATCAGATTCAGGAGTAATTAATTCCCCCCGAATAATCATCGCAAAAATACCGCCAATCAGGAAAAATACGAAAGCAGTAACAATATATTGGATACCTATTACTTTATGATCGGTACTAAAAGTAAAATAAGTTTTCCAAGTCGTCGGTGGATGATGGTGATGTTGTTTGTCAACAACTTCAGTTTCTTTCGGTTTAGTATTAGTCATTTAGATTTTGGATTTTAGATTGTGGCAACGGATACTTTTTAGTAACGGATGCTTTTGTTTTGAATTACCGATTACTTATCACTGATAACTGTTCACTGCTCACTGCTCACTGTTCACTGATTAACTGTGATAATTAACTACGGGAGGTGCAGCAGGTTTAACTGTTGGCCAACTACTGTTAATTGCTTTATCAGATTTACTGGTATATTCAGACACAGCTTGATTGTATGCGGGGGATGGTTTGAGCTTTTGAGTATCTTTAAGCCATTCTTGATATTTTTCTGGAGATTCAACTACCACATCAGCCTGCATGGCTGCGAAATAAGTACCGCTATATTGAGAATCCCGCAGTCTATATTTACCTTCAAGAATGGGTGTAAATTGAAAATTAATGATTTCACCAGGAATTACATCTTGCTTTACCCGAAATGCAGGAATATAAAAACCGTGTATGACATCTTCCGATCGCAGCGTCAGATAAGCTGGTTTGTTTACAGGTAAATGTAATTCAGTGCTGCTAATCTTTTGCTCTGGATAGTTAAAAATCCAAGCCCATTGTTTAGATATAACTTCGATTTTGTCAGAATTTTGAGTTGCTGCATTAGCTGATTTCATCCCCATAGACATATGTTGATTTTGTGTAGAACCGAGAATCGACATTTCGTCGTAGACTTGGTAACTATAAACCCCTATCCAAATCACTAAGGCAAATGGAATTGCCGTCCAAACAACTTCTAAGGTGATATTACCTTCTATAGCGGGGCCATCGCTAATATCGTACTTACTCGCACGATTGAATACTATTGAATATATTATTGCAGCCGTAACTCCTAGAAAAATAAATGCTCCTAGCGTCACCAAAAAACTGAATAAATCATCTACTAATAGAGATTGAGCAGTAGCTTGTGGAGGAAGCCAAGAATAAGCCTGTTGTCCAATCCATAGACTAACAACAGCTAAAACAATCGCGCTGACGATTATTGATAAAATATCGCGTATTTTCATAATGAAGGTTGTTAGTTGTTAGTTGTTAGTTGTTAGTTGATAGTTGTTATTTTATAACCTACAAATTACCAATTACCAATTACCCAATGCCCAATGCCCAATGCCCAATCCCCAATTTATTCATTTCAACAAAACATTAGGATCTTGTCCCAATCGCAATAAATTGTCTGCGGTATTATGTATGCCAAATTCACCAGCCATATGCGCTCCTAATGTTCCGTGGACGTACATGAGAAACATGATAAATAGTCCTACAAATAAATAACTAAATTGCACTTGTAAACGTCTATCTTTACGCAATAAGAAGCGCTGATATCCACGCCAAACAGTCATTCCAACAATAAATGCTAATAATACAACACCGCCAACACCATGCCAAAGCATTGTTTCCATTGCTCCCAAACCCCAGGCACTTTTGACACCAGCTTCTGGGTGTGCCAGCATAATTTCGTAAAAACCAGCTGCAACTGTAAAAAATGTAATCACTGACGCGGCTAACATATTGTACCAGCCAACGTCGAAGAAACTAGAACGAGTTGCCTTAATAGCTAGGAATTTGAATATTGGTTTTTCTAATGTAAAAAATACGCCTACTATATCAAAGGCTATGCTAATAATAAATAATCCCAATGTTAGATGGACTAAATTAGGATGAATTGGGATAGAGTAGGGTAATCCATTTGCTCCCAAATCTAACTGATCAATTAATTCAGAATTCATTATAAAATCCCCTCTTTTGCAGCTTCTACTACTGGACTTGTATGCAATCCGTAAACCCAAACTAGTTTATCTCCGAGATATACTTGAAAACACACCAAAACTGTTAAACATAGCCCAACAGCTAAATAAGATATAGGAATACTTTGAGAGTCGCGCAAACGAAGAACGTAGCGCCAACCAGTGATTGCTGCAATAATTCCTGAGAGCGACCAACCAATTAAAGTGTGTAAATTCAGTACTGGCTCAACTGCATCGTAAGCTAACGCTAAACCCGCTTCAATTTGACCAAAAATAATTGCAATGAAGATAGAAACTGTCGCGAACAACATATTCCACCAACTCACCTCGAAAAGTTTAGTATTTTTAGTAAAATAGCCGATAACATCGCAGAAAAACGAAAATAAAACCATCGCAATCACAAAGTGAACGACGATGGGATGAATTGTATCTGGATATGGCAAATTATGCTCGTTTAAAGCTGGAAGAAGATTATCAAACATTGTGTTCCCCTCTACATTAATAGCAAATTATTTGCGATTATGTTTTCGCTTCAATCTTAGCAATAATACGCGACTTTTTTGTAATATTTCTTAATTGTATGCAAATCAACGAAAACGGCTATATTTTATAGTTGTTTGTCGGATTTTTTTCTCTGAATACAGATTATTTGAATTATGACAACTTGTCGTAATTCAACATCAGTAATTTTTCCTTAATACTGTATATAGACTTATATTTAGCTTTGATGACTTTTGATGCAATTTAGCACTGATATCTTGATTGTAATAATAAAAACTCGATTATGTGCAGTATTAAATTTAAAAAATGAAAAATGTAACTTTCATTACTAAAATTTGGCGTTGGTGAATTTAAATATGAATTGGGAATTTAAAATTATATGAGACGTAGCAGTGCGAAGTCTCTACACGGGTTTCGGGATAACTACAAAATGTACGTAAATATAATTCATTGATTAATTTAGCAACGCTTAGAATTTAAATCCTAGAGAGCATTTGGTGCGGTAAAAACAACCAAAGGTTTGCATGAAGGATTTTAATCCTTCATGCAAACCTTTACCTTCTTCCCTTCGGGCTTAAGTAATTCGTTTATATGTAATTCGTTTATATGTAATGACTGTTGCCCGAAATATGGTATAAAGCCTCGTCT
The DNA here is from genome assembly GCA_049649675.1 of Rivularia sp. (in: cyanobacteria). GTDB lineage: Bacteria > Cyanobacteriota > Cyanobacteriia > Cyanobacteriales > Nostocaceae > Rivularia. The sequence continues at coordinate 8,563 of JBARZF010000705.1, forward strand.
TTTAAAGACGAATAAAAACAACCAGCATTACTTGAATCCTCTACCCTAAAGGGAGATGTGTTACTTAATACTTATTACTTCTTACTTGTGAATACATCAGCTTAGTCTCCGAAATTTATAACTCTTAACTCCTAACTTTCTATCACCCCAATCTATCAATCAAATGCTCCCCTACCCGCAAAGCGTTAGCAATAATTGTCAATGCGGGGCTGGTTGCAGAGATGGAGGGGAAGAAACTACTATCGACGACGTAGAGATTATCTAGATCGTGAGTGCGGCAGTTAATATCGAGAACTGAAGTTTTTGCGTCTTCTCCAAAACGACAAGTTCCACTTTGATGTGCGACTACTTCTATGGGTGTTTCGCCACGGGGATAAATTGTTTGTTTGTTTCCATCGATAGAATTAAGTACGTCAATCCAACGATAAATTAAACGGTCGTGTGCTTCAAGGTTATTAGCAGTGTAATCTAAATATAATTTGGCACCTTCTACACGAACTCGGTTTTTAGGTGATGGTAAATCTTCAGTTTGTAACCACCAACCGATAGAACGTTTTGCTAATTGTTTCAAACCAAATTCTGGCATTAATTTGGCTGCAACTGATAAAATTGGTGGCGATTCAGAGAAAATCACATCTTGAAGAATACCACCAGAATTTTGAATATGACCCATTGGGTAAGGAAAGTTTTCATCACCCCAATAAAAATCATTAATATAGCGAGTTCTTTGAAATAATCCAGAGTTGGGGGTGTTAGTAATTTGTACTAATACCGTCATCAACTGTTTCATTAAATTACACCCCACCAAATCCGAACTATTAGCTAGTCCTTTGGGATGTTTTTCGTTAGCAGAACGTAAAAGTAATGCCGCTGAATTTATTGCACCACAAGAAAGTACGATAATATCCCCTACAAACAAATAAGGGCGATTACCAATTATCGCTTCTACCCCTTTAACTTCAATTCCTGAAGGATTGGTGTGCAAACATACAACTTTCGCCTTCGTTTTCAGCGTTACATTATCGTATTTTTGAAGAGTAGGAGAAATCCCCGTATCTTCGGAATCAGTTCTTCCTTGTTCTCCAACCCCAATAGGAAGGTATCCAGGGTGAAATCCTTGTTTGGAGATATCAATACAAATACTTTCTATTTGAGGTTCGTTAGCAACTGCATGGTGTGGAAAAGCTTTGCTACGAGGAGGTTCAGTTAAATCATCGCCAGCTTTACTGTGGACTTGATAGAGTTTTTCAGCTTCAGTATAGTAAGGTTCAAAATCCTTATATTTAACTTCCCATTCAGGGGAAAAGCCATCTTGATGTTGAACCTTTTCAAAATCCTTTTCCCGCATTCGTTGCAGTACACCACTATAAATTTTGGTATTACCACCTACCGAATAACTTGTTTGGGGATAAAAAGAATCGCCGTCTTCTTCATACCACTGTTCTGGTGCATTGAAAGTTTCTTTTTTAAAAACTTCCACATCAACTAACTGCGAACTTTGTTTTTCTAAAAAATCTCCTTGTTCCAAAACAAGAATTTTCTTACCCGTAGGTGCTAATTTACGCGCTAAAGTTCCTCCACCAGCACCTGTACCGATAATAATTACATCGTAATGTTGGTCGTCAATAATCATTTTTAAGAGTTAGTTGTTAGTTGATAGTTGTTAGTTGATAGTTGATAGTTGTTGGGCATTGGTAATTATGGATAGTCGATTGACTAATTACTAATTACTGTTCACTGTTCACTGATTACTGTTAACTGTTCACTGTTCACTGATTACTGCCACAGATAAAGAAGTACAAATAAAACAATCCAAATTACGTCAACAAAGTGCCAAAATAAGGAAGTTGCATCTACACCGTAATGACCGTTTTCGTAATTTCCTGGAATGAAAGAACGAATTAACATATTTAGCTGCAATAAAACACCTGTTAAAACGTGCAAGCCGTGGAAACCTGTTAATAAGTAAAACATTCCACCGAATACACCAGATGTAAAGCCAAATTCAAGAGCGCTCCATTCAACTGCTTGTCCGTAGAGAAAGTAGCTTCCCATAGCCATTGTTAATAACCAAAATAGGCGAAATAGCCAAATATTATGGTTTTTCAATGCCTTTTCTGCAAAGTAAATAACGAAGCTACTAGAAACCAGAATTATTGTATTAATGAATGGCTCTCTAACTTCTAATCCTTCAACTCCCGGTGGTAGCCAATCAACGGTTGTTGTTTTGTAAACAATATAACCTGCGAAAAAACTTAAGAAAATTACGCTTTCCGACAATAGAAAAGTGATGAAGCCAAACATACTGTTGCCTTCTTCATCATGCTCGTGTTCAGCTACATTCCCATGATTAATTAACTCTAATTCATCGAATGTATTCTCATGTTCTAACTGTATCGTTTTGCCGTCTGTAGTACTCATAATAATAAGTGGTAATTGGTAATTGGTAATTGGGGATTGGTAATTGGTAATTGGGGATTGGGGATTGGGCATGGGGCATGGAAAGTTAGGAGTTAAGAATTAGGAGTTATAAAAACATTTGTAGTAGGAGCATCTTGCTCCTTTGTTGTTTCATAAACCCAAAAACTAAAACTCAACTCTCAACTCTCAATTCCCAATGCCCAATCCCCAAATTTATTAATTCAATTCAGATGCGTTTGCAACTAAATCTTCTGGTTTAGATTTGCCGTAACCGTATGGTGCTTCTAGTACAATAGGAAGTTGTTTTTCAAAGTTTTCTACTGGTGGTGGTGAAGATACCAACCATTCCAAACCAATTGCATTCCAAGGATTATCTGATGCTTTTTTACCGTCTATCCAAGAACTAATAATGTTGAGTAAAAACGGTAATGTAGACATTCCTAAAATAAATGCGCCAATACTTGCAACTACATTCCAACCTAAGTATTGTGGATCGTAGGAAGCTACTCGACGGGGCATTCCTTGCAATCCTAATGGGTGCATGGGAAAGAAGTTGAGGTTTGCACCAATAAAGGTTAACCAGAAGTGCAGTTTACCCAAACCTTCGTAATACATCTTTCCTGTCATTTTAGGGAACCAATGATAGATGGCTGCATAGATACCCATCACTACTGCACCGTAAATTACATAGTGAAAATGTCCGACAACGAAGTAAGTATTATTAACGTGAATGTCGATGGGAACGGAGGAAAGCATGATACCAGTGATGCCTGCAAATACAAACATTACTAATCCACCCAATGCAAACAACATTGGTGTATCTAAACGTAATTTACCTCCCCAGACTGTTGCTACCCAAGCAAATACTTTAATTCCTGTGGGTATGGAAATCAACATTGTTGAGAACATGAATAGCACCCGCATCCAGCCGGGGGTACCGCTAGCAAACATATGGTGAACCCAAACCACGGCACTTAATGCAGTGATGATTAAGGATGAAACGGCAACGACTTTGTAACCAAATAAAGGTTTGCGAGCGTAAACGGGGAAGATTTCGGAAAAAATACCAAAGATAGGCAGTATAATTACGTATACGGCAGGATGAGAATAAAACCAGAAAAAGTGTTGGTATAGTACCGGATTACCACCTTGTACGGGGTCAAAGAAAGCAGTACCGACAGTTAAGTCAAACAGCAGCATTACTGCACCCGCAGTTAGTGCAGGCAATCCAAACAATTGGATCATCTGAGCGCTTAATACCGTCCATACATAAGCGGGCATTTTGAAAAAGCCCATTCCTGGCGCTCTCATTTTGAAAATTGTGGTAACAATATTTACCGCACCCAAAATAGAGGAAACGCCCGATACTGCTACAGCTAACAACCATAGAAATTGTCCGTTAACCAAGTTACCCGTGGGGTTTTGGGTACTTACAGGTGGATATGACCACCAGCCTGCTTGTGCGGAACCACCGGGAACGAAAAAGCTGGACATGAGGATAATTCCGAATACCGGAACCATCCAGAAAGCCAAAGCATTTAGGCGAGGAAACGCCATATCTTTAGCGCCAATTTGCAAAGGTACGAGATAGTTCGCCAAGCCAGCCAAGATAGGAAAAGTCCACATGAACAGCATTAACGTTCCGTGCATCGTAAACATTGAATTGTAAACAGTGCGATCGACCAAATCTGATTCAGGAGTCATTAATTCACCCCTGATTATCATCGCCAATACTCCACCAATTAGGAAAAAAATGAAAGCCGTAACTATGTATTGAATACCAATTACTTTATGGTCGGTACTAAAAGTAAAATAGGTTTTCCAAGTTGTTGGTGGATGATGGTGATGTTCGGGTTGATGTTGAGATTGAGGTTGATGTTGCTTCTGTACAACCTCAGTATTTTTAGATTGAGTGTTAGTCATTTCAATTTTGGATTTTGGATTTTGGATTTTGGATTTTGGATTATCCGTAAGCAGTGAAGAATTAACAATTAAAATGACTGATAACTGCTAACTGCTGTGATAATTCACTACGGGAGGTTCTGCTGGCTTAATTGTTGCCCAATTTGTATCAATTGCATGGTCTGATTTTCTTTTATATTCAGACATGGCTCGATTGTATGCAGGGGAAGGTTTGCGGCTTTGAGCTTCTTTTAACCACTCACGATATTTTTCAGGGGATTCAACAATCACATCAGCCTGCATTGCTGCGAAATAAGTACCGCTATATTGAGAATCTCTGAGTCTATATTTACCTATCCTGATAGGGGTAAACTCAAAGTTGATTTTTTCGTTGGGAATAACGTCTTGCTTTACCCGAAATGCAGGAATATAAAATCCATGTATCACATCTTCTGATTTCAGAGTTAGATAAGCTCTTTGGTTTACAGGTAAATGTAATTCTGTACTGCTAATGTTTTGCTCTGGATAATTGAAAACCCAAGCCCACTGTTTCGATATTACTTCAATTTTTTCGGAATCTTCGGGTGTTTCAGATACTGCTGAAATTGTTTCTGCATATGCTGATTTCATCCCCATCGACATATGCTGATGTTCCATCGGACCAAGAATCGACATCTTGTCGTAAATTTGGTAGCTATAAGCTCCAATCCAAATCACCAATATAAACGGAATCGCAGTCCAGACTACTTCTAGAGTGATATTACCCTCTATGTGAGGGCCATCACTAATATCATACTTACCCGCACGATAGAAGATAATCGAATATAGCAGCGCTCCGGAAACTCCTAGAAAAATAAATGCTCCCAGAGTTACCAAAAAGCTGAATAAGTCATCAAATAATAGAGATTCAGCAGCAGCCTGTGGAGGAAGCCAAGAATAAGAAAGTTTTCCTATCCCCAAACTAACAATAGCCAGGAGAATTGTGCTGATAGTTAATAATATAATCTCGCGTCTTTTCATTACTAATAATAGTTAGTTGATAGTTGATAGTTGTTAGTTGTTAGTTGATAGTTGTTAATTAACAATGCCCAATGCCCCATGCCCCATGCCCAATTTATTTCAACAAAGTATTGGGATCTTGTCCCGATTGCAATAAATTATCTGCCGTGTTGTGAATGCCAAATTCACCAGCCATATGCGCTCCTAATGTTCCGTGGAGGTACATAATAAACATGATGACTAGTCCAACTAATAAATAACTCAATTGGACTTGCAAAACTTGATCCTTACAGAATTTGAAGCGCTGAAATCCTCGCCAAACCGCCATTCCCACGATCAATGTTAGCAGGAAAACTCCTCCGACACCGTGCCAAAGCATTGTTTCCATCGCTCCCAATCCCCAAGCACTTTTTACATCAGCTTGAGGTTTTGCCAGCATAATTTCATAAAAGCCCGCTGCAACCGTAAAAAAAGTAATTATGGCTGAAGCGACAATATTGTACCAGCCAACATCAAAAAAATTGGAACGGTTGACACGAATAGATAAAAATTTGAAGACTGGTTTTTCTAATGTGAAAAATACACCGGCAATATCAAACGAAATGCCGATAATAAATAATCCTAATGTTAAATGCACTAGATTAGGATGAATTGGAATAGTGTATGGCAATCCATTTGCACCGACATCCAACTGATTAATAATTTCTAAATCCATCACAAAGCCCCTTCTTTTACAGCTTCAACAACTTGACTTGTATGCAATCCATACACCCAAACTAATTTGTCTCCAAGATAAACCTGAAAACACAGCAAAACTGTTAAAAGTAATCCGATTCCTAAATAAGTAACTGGTATTCTTTTGGGATAGCGAATACGGATTACATAACGCCATCCAGTCATTGCAGTAATAAATCCTGAAAGCGACCAGCCTATCAAGGTATGCAAATTAAGAGTTGGTTCTACCGCATCATAAGCTAATGCCAAACCCGCTTCAATTTGACCAAAAATAACCGCCACAAAAACAGAAATTGTAGCGAAAAACATATTCCACCAACTCACTTCAAAAAGTCGATGATTTTTAGTAAAATAACCTACTACATCGCAGATAAAGGCAAATAGAACCATCGCAATCACGAAGTGGACTACAATTGGATGAATTGTATCTGGATAGGGTAAATTATGCTCATTTAAATGCGGAATTAGTTTCTCAAGCATTGTGTTTCCTTCTACATATTTAGCTTGTTACTCGCTAAAATTTTTGGCTTTTATACTAGCAATTTAATGTTATATTTCTTAATAAAATTTCACTGTATTTAACCGAACAGAGTTGCCCGTTATCTATTGTTGCTTCGGCTACTGTTTGATTTAAATACAGAAAATTTTGAACATTACCAAACTTAATTATTTTATATACTTAAAATATAAGTTTCGATACATTTTTTGCAATTGTATTTTGGGTTTTTATAACAATGATTGCGAAGTAGGATTTGATGGGAATTGCAACTTTAAAATTAATTAGAGCTAGTAGTATTTTTGTAGAAATAGCAAAAATCCTAGATACAACATTTTTTGTACCAGGGACAAAATAAAAAATATTCAAGTTTGAGAAAATAATTTAGTGAGAATTTCTACTCCCTACTCCCTACCTTGCGCCGCCCAGCGCCATTGATAGCTATTCCATTGATAAATACCTTGAATTTGATATTCGCCACCATCGTTGAAGCGGATAGTGCAAGTTGTATAAGAGTTATCATTATCGACTGTTTCTTCAAGATTAATTACCGTACATAAAAACCATTGAGGCTCGCAGGCTGTTCCCTCTTGTACCCATTCCCATAATCCATTGCAAACTTCGATGCGATCGCCTACTTTTAATTTGAGGTTTGCTTCGGTTTCCAATTCATCGAAATGGTATTTTTCAACACTATTTAACCACTGTATCCCATGATTTTCGCGAATAAATTGTACGACACCAGAATCTTTTTCTTGCAGCCAATCGTTAAGTAATTGCGTTTTCCAAGAACGATTTTGTTGCTCAATTTCTTTTATGAACTGAGACAAAATTTGCAATTCTTCAGAATTCAATTCTTTTAAAGGATTTTCATCATCTAATTTTTCTTGACTCGAATTTCCATTGATTTGCTTGCTCATAGCTTGCAGCAATATCTTCTTTTGCCCATCAGTGAGAGGACAGCGGGCTGCATCGCAATCATTGAAAGCTGCTTGCAGTGCTACTTCTATCTCATCTGGTGTCATAATGTGGTTACAAATGAGGGACTCCATCATTTAATTATTACAAAATTTTTGGATATTTAAAATCTCCTTTGATATAATGTTATGTTTGATAGTTATTTTTTTGGCTACTTTCTATAGAAATCGAATAGCAGTCTTAGAATTAATAGATTTAATAAATTTAAAACGAATACATAAGTTCCTTTTCGGCTTGAAGCCAACATTCTAAGGATTTACCATTTGGGCAGCCCATTTGTTGCCAAATCTGATAAGCTTTCAAACGGATTTTATTTTCATCTGGATGGTTGCCGATGAAATGTTCGCAGGAATTAGTATTGAAATTATAGGGAATTCTTGCAAAAAAGTTCTTTTTACCTGGGATTTTAGCTGTAAAGCGGTAACAACTTTGTTTTATCGGACAGTTTTTCCCCAGACACAAAGTAATATCGTAAGACATATATATTTTTTAGATTACTCCATCAAATCTTACAATCGAAACTAAAAAGACGAACCAATAGTCGCTGGTAAAGTTAAAATCAGAACTAATAATAAACAAGAAATCATTTAAACCCTATGGCTGCAAAACGCAAATCTTCTGATAAATCCGCCGGTTGGCGAGAATTTGGTGACGATAATGCTGCGACTCAAAGAGCAACACCCGATTTACCCCCCGAAAAACAAGATTTACGGGTACAGGCTACTCGCGCTGGGCGTAAAGGTAAAACTGTGACGATAATTACGGGATTTCAAAGCAAACCAGAAACTTTACAAGCTTTATTAAAACAGTTAAAGGGGCAATGCGGTTGCGGTGGTACGGTTAAGGAAAATGAAATTGAGATTCAAGGGGAACACAAGCAAAAGATTCTCGAAATTCTCAAGAAACAGGGTTATAAAGCTAAAATCAGCGGTGGGTGATTTCAGTTAACAGTTAACAGTTAACAGTTAACAGTTAACAGCGAACAGTTATTGTTTAATTACATTTATAGTTATTTTCGCAGCGATAACAGAAAATATATTGTTGTATATCCCCCCAAACCAAATTATTTAAGGGGATGCCCGTGTAATTTATATTGCAGTTGAAAAAATATACTTGCTGGGATGGCTGCGATTAGAATGCATTATAGAGATGAATTTAATCAATTCCAAGATAGTTATAAAAGCTAAGTGAATATGAGTATAGTTTATCACTTTTAAGTAAGTTAAACTACTAACTTCTAATTATTAGCTGCTAACTGGTCACTAACTATATAAATGTTATGGTTAGAATATACATAAATGCTAATTAGTTAAATCTTAGCAGGAGGCAATAATGGATCTAATTCGTATACTTTGCGCTATTTTTATTCCCCCTTTAGGAGTATTTCTACAGGTTGGTATCGGTATAGATTTTTGGATTAATATCCTTTTAACCTTGTTTGGATATGTTCCTGGAATTATTCACGCTGTTTGGATAATTTTGAAGAAGTAACACATTCAGATACGGCTATAATCACAATTAACTTATTTAAAGAAATAGGGGAAAGAGTATAGTTACTTTTTCTTCTATTTTTTTGTATTCTACGACATAATTTTACCTCCCGATCGAATATTTAATAAATTATGTTTGTAGTATCTTTGGGTAACGCTATATTAAGATGTTTATAATTATTCTTCGGTGGGTGTTAGCTCAGTTCCCGATGTGGCGATCGCCATTTATCATATATTTATCATAACCATACTGTTTCCGATAGTTGTTTCATTTCGGACTCAAGTAAAAATATTTTTTTCCACATTAATTTTTTTGAAGATAACGATTAGTTACCTTGACTTTTTTCGGGTTATATATAATTGGGAATTTTCTTCTCGAATATGTAAAGTTTTATTTATGCACTAAGTATTTCTAAGGCATAACTTATACTCTAGAATAAATAAATAAGGTTTCAAAAGATACAATTATAACTGTTAGAATAGCAAGATTAAATCGATTATAGAGGTCAAAATCCCTGTAGACACTGGGGATAAACATCTCAGAAGCATAAAGAACATCGGATACAATCTTTACCAATGACAGAAAGGCGATCGCTTTTTTGTGGAAGTATTAAATGAAGAAGGTTCTCAAAAATAAAATTTAGGAAATAAATTGAGTCTATGACTACTAATCCAGAA
>JBARZF010000706.1:0-2629 GCA_049649675.1 Rivularia sp. (in: cyanobacteria)
ATAGAGCAAGGTGAATTGTTGGAAACTGGAACCCATGAAGAGTTATTGCAAGCCAAGGGAAGATATGCGACGCTGTTTTCCTTGCAAGCTCAGGGGTATAAGTGATGGGGAGATGGGGGGATAGGGAGATGGGGGGATAGGGAGATGGGGGGATGGGGGGATAGGGTGAAACAACTATCAACTAACAACCAACAACTATCAACTAACAACTAACAACTATCAACTATCAACTATCAACTATCAACTAACAACTATCAACTATCAACTAACAACTATCAACTAACAACTAACAACTAATTATCCATGAAACTCACAAAACAAAATTTGACAGAAAAAACCCAACAAGTTTACGATGCAATCGTTATTGGTGGGGGTGTGGGAGGTTTATCTGCTGGAATTTATCTACAACGTTATTTACTTTCGAGTTTAATTATCGATAAAGGTAAAGCTCGTTCTTTCTGGATGCAAGAGTTACACAATTACCTTGGTTTAGCGTCGGATACACCCGGAAGAAATGTACTCAGACAAGGTAAAGACCAATACTTGTCTGTAAATGGTGATTTTCTTGATGCTTACGTAGAAGAAATTGTCGATGAAGGAGATACTTTTGCGATAAAAGTTAAAGTTGGTAAGCAAAACAGCGTTTACGAAATTTTCCGTTCTAAATATATCATCGCGGCAAGCGGCATTATTGACTATTTACCAGACTTAGAAAATATGCGTAACGTCTTCGATTACGCAGGTTACAATTTGCACGTTTGCTTAATTTGCGATGGCTATGAAATGGCAGATCAAAGAATTGGCGTGTTTGCAAATAGTAACAGTAACGCCCAAGTCGTATTTCCCCTCGGTTGGTTTACGCCCTATATTACTTTGTTTACCCAAGGTTCATTTGAAATAGAAGACGAGTTGCGTCAGAAATTGAACGAACATGGATATCAGATAGTAGAAACACCCGTTAGCGAATTTTTGGGTGAAAACCACATCATGAATGGTGTAAAACTTGAAGATGATACTGTAGTGGATTTAGACGCGGGATTAATCTCGATGGGTTCAAAATATCACGCTACTTATTTAGATGGAATTGAGTTAGAAAAGCAGGGTGAGAATTTAGTCACAGATAAAATGGCGCGTACTTCCCATCCCCGAATTTTTGCTATAGGTGACTTGAAAGTTGGATTGAATCAAGTGATAGTTGCAGCATCCGATGGTGCTATGGCTGCAACTCAAATTTGGCGAGATATTCGTCGCTCTAAAGGTGCCAAGCGTTGGGAAGAAAATGTCAAAGTCGGTGGATAATCGTCATTCAATTCATGTAGAGACGGCGTACACAATGCAACGTCTCACCAAGGTTTCGGCTATGTAAATAAAAAATTTTATCCTTCAATAGAGCAATGGGTTTATTAACTCCAACTTCCCCATCTCGTAACAATTGGTTACAATACTGATGCGTGCTTTACCCGGAGTAATAAGCGATGGATTTGATATTGGAACCAGCTATTCCCGTAAAAATCAAGAAAATGAAGCAACGGGTACGATGGCAGCATGAAAGTATTGTGCAACGGGGAATCGATCAAACGAGTATGGTTATCGATGACGGTAAGGAGGATAGTGAAGAATTCTCTTTTATGGTTATCGGTGACAGTGGCACAACTTGTCAATATGGATATCATCCCCAGCGAGAAGTTGCTAAATTAATGCTGCAACACCGCCCTGAATGCCGTTTTGTTTTGCACACGGGCGATGTAATTTATACTGTGGGTTCTCGCGAATATTACCCAACAAATTTTATCGAACCCTATCGCGAGTTTTTAAAAGGTGGCGAAAATCCCCAAAATATTGCTTATGACAATATGGTTTTTGATACTCCGATTTTGACAACTTTGGGGAATCATGATTATTATGATGTACCTTTGAAATATCGCGTACTTACAGGCCCCACGCTTAAATTACGTAGATTGTTTCGCTACAAAGATTTTGAAATTGGCTGGCATGGCTCCGAACAAGGTGATGCTTATGCAAAGGCATTTCTTGATTATTTAGCACGGTTCGATCAAAAACAATTAGAGTTTCATTTAGACGAACATTACACCGCAAAAACCGACAACGGACGCTGTTTGCGTTACGAGCCAGGACATTTTACCCGTTTACCAAACCGTTATTATACGTTTCGTTACGGCGGTATTGACTTTTTTGCACTTGATTCAAATACTATTAACGACCCTTCACCGATACCGGCAACACCACAGGGAGATATTCGCAGAAAAGCTTTAACTCAGCGCCGCTCGGAGATAGATATTGAAGAACAGCAGATTTTAGAAGAATACGATAAACTCAATCTTGATAATCCCAAAGATGCCGAACAAAGCGACTTTCTCGAAGCTAGATTAAGCCAAATCAACGAAATCAAAGTTGATATCGAAAAACAGCTAGCATCTCATCATCCCCAAGTTGATTTTGAACAACTTGAATGGTTTAAACAAAGGCTGATTGAATCTTGGAATAATTCAGAAGTTCGCGCTCGCATCGTTTTCTTTCATCATCCACCCTACGTGACAGAAGCGAATAAGTGGAATCAAGCACAAACCCTAGCCGTGCGTCGTCGTTTGCGATCGGTATTCGATGAAGT
>JBARZF010000707.1:0-2498 GCA_049649675.1 Rivularia sp. (in: cyanobacteria)
AATATGTATTTGTAAGCTGGCAATAACATTTGTTATTTTAATAATAATTTTTTGTTATAACTAGAATAAGCTCTAATCAAGTCATATCAAGGGTTTTCACAATAAAGCTATAAACTGTTATTAATCATTTTGTGTTCCATTATCAGCATATTTAATCTTTAGGAGGTTGCTGAGTAGTTCACAATTTGTTACAAAAATACAAAGAACTTCTAGTAACCTGTATTAAAAAAATGCTTGGCGGACTTACTGGTTTTAAAGATTCTAAGGGCAGCGACTGGGGCGAGCAGATGCTTAATACTGTCGCGAGTCAAACGATTCGCCACTTGTTTACTAAAAGCGAGTCGGTAGAAGTCTTTGTCCGCTGTTATCCCTCTAGTAAGCTTTTACAGGGCAGTATTGACAGCTTTAAGATGGGTGGGCGTGGTTTAATAATTCGCAAAGATTTCTTCGTTGAGGAAATGTCGTTTGAAACCGATGCAGTGTCTATTGATTTCAGCTCGGTACTAAGCGGTAAGTTGCGATTAAAACAACCCACTCAGGCGATCGCTCAAGTTGTGTTGACTCAAGAAGGTATTAATCAGGCTTTTACATCTGAATTAGTCAAAAAGCGCCTGATAAACCTTTCCGAGCCAACCTTAACGGAATTATCTGACGGCGAACCCGTTTCTTTTACCGATGTTCAGGTGGAATTACTGCCAGACAATCGGTTAAAGATTTTCGCTAAAGCTGACTTAAACAACGGTGAATTAGTGCCGTTGAATATGACTGTAAAAGTAGGTATTGAACGGAGACGCAAAGTTTCGTTTAAAAATCCTGAAATCGATCTGGAGTCGGTACCGGAGGAGCAAAGACAAATTTCAGAAACTTTATGTACTGCATTGGCTGAAATTTTAGATAATATGGTCGATTTAGACCGTTTTGACCTAGATGGAGTAAAAATGCGGCTTAATCGTTTAGAAACAGAAGGTCAAAAGTTAATTTTTAGCGGATATGCTGAAATTGAGCGCATACCACGTACTTAAGTTATGATTCGCGAACAGTTATCAACTCCAATTTGATAATTGTTCCTCACGTAATTCTTTTATGAAAGTGTTTATATAATGTCACCAGAGTTAATACCCCCTTGTAGTCAACCAGTCTTCTGGAAGATTGCAGGGGGGTATTTATGTTTGGGGGATGGGGAGATGGGGAGATGGGGAAGATGGGGAGATGGGGGAGATGGGGGGAGGGGGAGATGGGGAGATGGGGGGAGGGGGAGATGGGGTTCGGGGGAGAAATATAGTCGTTTCAATTCATTTTTGTAGTGCGAGCATCTTGCTCGCTCGATACCCTTCGTGCAAGATGCTCGCACTACGTAACACCTATTTTTGATTGATGATTAACTATATCAACTCCTAACTCTTACCAATTACCAATTACCAATTACCAATTACCAATTACCAATGCCCCATGCCCCATGCCCTATGCCCAATTACCAATTACCAATGCCCAATTACCAATTCAGTAATCATTTGCCTATATAAAACCAAGCCTTGACTTGTACAATCAACAGAGCCGAGTGTTGTTAGGGAGAGGTGCTGTGTCACTCAAATCATCGCCGCAACTGCGACGGGAGTTAGGGGTTGTAGGGGCAACTGTGATGGGGCTTGGTTCGATTATCGGTACTGGAGTTTTTGTGAGTATTGGTATTGCTGCTGGAATTGCTGGTAGTGCAGTAATTTTAGCTGTAATTATTGGGGCTTTGGTTGCTATTTGTAATGGACTTAATAGCGCTCAGCTTGCTGCGAATCACCCTGTAAGTGGTGGCTCTTACGAATATGGTTATAAATATTTAAATTCTTGGTTGGGATTTACGGCTGGATGGATGTTTTTGTTGGCAAAGTCTGCTTCTGCGGCTACTGCTGCTTTAGGTTTTGCTGGCTATTTTTTGAATGCAACGGGTTTATCGGAAAAAGGTTTGCTGGTACCTTTGGCTTTGGCTGCGGTATTTTTAATTACGGCTGTTGTTTTAAATGGTATTCGCCGCTCTAATCGAGTAAATATCGCAATTGTATCTATTTCGGTTTTTAGTTTGCTTTTCTTTGTACTTGGGGGAATTCCTACAGCAATTACAGTAGGTAGGGAAAATCTCACGCCTTTTTTTAACGGTTCTTTTAGTGAGGTGCTTCATGCGAGCGCTTTAATGTTTGTTGCTTATACGGGTTACGGTAGAATTGCGACTTTGGGAGAAGAAGCAAAGGAGCCTCGTAAAACTATTCCTAAAGCCATTATTGTCACGATGATAGTGACAATGCTGATTTATGTGGGAGTTGCCACCATTGCTGTAGCGGGGGTAGGGGCAGAAAGTCTGGGTAAATCGGCTTTGACGGGACAAGCTGCACCTTTAGAAGTGGCTGTGCGTAGCTTCGGCATTCCCGGAGGAGCGCAAATATTAGCGATTGGCGCTATTTTTGCGATGTTGGGAGTATTGTTAAATTTGATTTTGGGTTTATCTCGCG
>JBARZF010000708.1:0-18907 GCA_049649675.1 Rivularia sp. (in: cyanobacteria)
CCATGACCATTTTAATCAGTGCTTTTTTGGCAAGAGATTTACCAATTCTCTCACTACAAGTACTTTGGTTAAACATGATTAACTCCCTCACCATGACTGTTCCCCTAGCATTTGAACCCAAATCAAACGGCTCGATGCAGTTGCCTCCACGCAATCCGAAAGAACCGTTAATTACGGGTAAATTATTACGCCGAATTATGATAGTTTCGGTATTCAATTGGATTTTGATTTTTGGCATATTTGAGTGGGCAAAATCTACTACTGGAGATATTGCAGTTGCTCGCACGATGGCAATTCAAGCTCTTGTTGCGGCTCGTATCATCTATCTTTTGAGTATCAGTCAATTAGGGATTAGCTTGGCTAATTTCATAGGTAGAAGATCCAGATCGATTACAAATGCACCAATTTTGATTGTGGGTATCGTTGCTGCTGCGATACTACAAATCATATTTAGCCAGTGGAATGTGATGAACCTACTATTTGAAACAGCACCGCTAACCCTAAATCAATGGTTAATTTGCTTGCTACCAATGCTACCGATGATACCGCTGGCAATCTTTGTCAACTTTATTGAAAAACCTCGAACAAAACCTGTTAATCATCGCTGAACATTAGTTGAAAGAACTGGTTATTGTACTGTTAGAACCGAACAAGGTGCGTGATGCACTACATAATTACTAACGCTACCTAAAAACATCTCAGTCAAACCACGACGACCTCGACGACCAATTACGATTAGATCGGCATTCCAACTACGAGAAATATCGTAAATTCTCTTGCTTGGTTCGCCTATATTAAGAGTAAATTCAGCTTTGACACCAGAAGCAGTCGCTGATTCACATAAAGAACCCAGCCAGTTTTTTTTACCTTGCTTAAATTCTTCCCAAACTTTCAAACTCTTTTTATCTGCTTCGTTGTTTAATTCTGAATTAAGAATATTTGATTCCATAAACAAAGGATCAAATAATGGTTCATTATCATATATAGATATAACGTGTAAAAACATCAAAGTTGCACCTGTTGCCTTTGCCAAAGATATAGCTTTATCAACAACGTATTGAGTCATATCCGAATCGTCAATCGAAACCAAAATTTTTGTAAACATAGAAAATTTGTTGTTAGGAGTTATAAATTAATAATTATGACTCTCTGAGGTTGGGTATGATGATTTAATACAAAAAAGCGATTTAAAACATTGATTTCGCGGGGCTTTTTCCCAGAGAAAACATCAGATTCAAGAAAAATAGGATTTGATTTTTTTAAATACCTTGTCATCTGATAATTTAAGCTAATATTAAGTATTAATTTTTCATCGCAAGTCTAAAAAAGCCAAAACTATTTTATATTTCTGTTCTCTTTATTGTATAAAATTTAGATATTTTTAACCATAAAAATCTAATTAAAGAAATATTTCTATACCTATTCGCTATTGCTGAAAAATTTGATTCAAATATAAATGAAAAATTTGAGTTAATTGTGAGGAATACTTCAAATCATAACCAGTATTTGAATTATTAATCAGTATGATAAACCTTCAGATGAATTAACTGCATTTACTACTTTGTTTGATTACGATAGAGTTACAGTAAAAAGAGAGATAAGTAATGATGTTTTCAGACAGATGAACCTCACCCCCTTCCCCTCTCCTTCCGCCAGGAGAAGGGGGTGAGGTTCCGACTAAAAAATCTCCCATAGATGGCTGAAAATCATCTACAGGAGAAACTGTGCAAAATTATTAATTATTGTAAAAAAGGAAAAATATAATATTAAGATAAAACGTTAATTTTGAATCAGTAAAATCGATTCTACCCAAACCTGTTCCCATAAATAAAGCCTTTGTATCAGTGCCGTTTTTGCTTGTTGATTAATAACTAATTTGCCATCAGCAGTAATGCTAAAGTCTTTACCTAAAATAAAACCTTTTTTGATTAATTCTTGTGTAGCGAGCATGACACTATATTCTTTTAATTGAATACAAGCTTCAAAGTCTGGAAAATTTTCGCATATCCAGCGACCAGTTTGAGGAGATAATTCTGATACCTGAAATATTGCCGCATTAATAATTTCTCTAGTACATTCATAGCCGAGTAAATTTGTCAATGCCTGTTCGCATTCTACTACTGAATTTTGATTTAGTTGCTTTAACATATTTGCAAACATATTAACAAGAAAATCGAATAATTCTATTTTGGTATCAGTTTTTTCCATCAGATATAATTATCCTGTTTTTGATTAATTGAAAACAAGTATATTTGCGACAATTTATGAAGCAGAAAATGATAACTATTTCTACCTCTATAAATATTAAATGCAAACTTTATTTGTTGTTTTAGTAACTTAGTATTTAGGATAAACTTAGAAAGTGAAAAAGTTGTGAAGAAAAAAGCAATTTACCCATTTTTAACCGTAGCTTAACAACTTCGCTACTTGAAGAGCTAAATTCATTGGATCGAAAGGTTTCGGAATTATTCCTTTTACCCCCATTTGAGCTAATTTATCTCCATCGAGTAATTTATCCTTAGCTGTGAGAAAAATCACTGGGATATTTTTGGTAAGTGGATTAGCCCGCAATTTTTTCAAAGTACTCAAACCATCCATATCGGGCATCATCATATCTAATAGAATGGCATCGGGTTGTTTGTATTCGGCGTTAATTAGGGCTTCACTACCAGATTGTGCCGTAAAAACTTGCCAACCGCCGACTGCTTCAAGGGATAGTTGAGCAATTTCTCGAATATCTTCATCATCATCAACGATCAGCATACATTTATAGCTCACTCTACTCACCTCCTTTTCTTCTTTGCGTCGTGTTTTATTCGTACTAAATAAACATTATTGGGAGAAAAATGGATCCTGTATTTAGTGTCGATTGCATTAGTTACGCAAATTGTTACAGAATTTCAGGGGAAAACGAATTTGCCGGAATTAATGCAGAAAAAAATAAATTGTGTGGTTCGAGATTAACTTTAATTCTTAAAAGTGAAAAACTTGTGAAGGGAGAATATTTTTTGAGAAGGAGAATAATATTAAAGATGCTTTTTTGTATTCAGCACTACCAATTAAGTATTTCTTCTACTTGATTAGTTAACTGCATGGGATCGAAAGGTTTGGCGATTGTTCCCGCTACTTCGAGTGTGGCAAATTTCCGCTTGTCGATAGATTGAACTTTGGCGGTTAGTAAAATTACCGGAATATTTTGGGTGCTAGTATTTGACTGAAGCCGACCAAATGTGGCAATACCATCCATTTCCGGCATCATCACGTCTAAAAGAATCATATCTGGCTGTTGGGCTTGGGCTTTAACTATACCTTGACTGCCGGATGTCGCAGTAAATACTTGCCAATTGCTCACCGCTTCAAAGGTAAGTTGAGCGACTTCAAGAATATCTTCATCATCATCAATAATTAGAATCTTTTTAGTACCCACTTATGTTTTTTCCTCCCGATTGCTTAAAATACACCTTTTAAGTAAAGTAATGGCACGCTGCTCAAATTCTTCTGGCGTTACTCGTGCTTTGGTAAGTAATAAAGTTTGTCCTAGTTTGAGCCGTTTACGATCTTCGTCGTTTAAATCAAGTGCAGTATACACGACTAAAGGCATATTGCATAAACGTTTGTGGTGACGCAGACTATCTACGACATCAAAGCCGTTAACTTCCGGAAGTGCTAAATCTAAAACCATTAAATCGGGAAGTAAATGTAAACTCTGCTGTATGGCTTCTCTTCCTGTTTTGGCATAGTGTGTTTCAATATCGTGGCGCTCGAATATAGAAATTATTACCTGTGCTAAGTCTGTATCATCTTCTACTATCAGAACTTTGGTTCTTTGTGGCGGCGTAACTTGATTTTCTGCATTGTTAATTAACTCTAATGAACTATTAGAAGAAGTCGTTTTAATCGCTGCGGTAATTAATTCTTTCTCCTGCAACAAAGGTATTTTACAGTAAAAACTACTGCCTTGATTTTCAACACTCTGTGCCCATATTTTTCCAGAATGTTGCTCGATAATACTGCGGCAAATAGCCAGCCCCAAACCAGTACCGCCTTTTTGGCGGGAATCGGAAGCATCTACTTGTTGAAAGCGTCCAAAAATAGATTCAAGTTTATCTTTGGGAATACCTCGCCCTTCGTCGCGGATTTGCAAGAGAATATAAGGATTTTGGTTTTTATCTTCTTCTATTTGGGCATTTAACCATACTTGAGAACCTGGGGATGAAAATTTAATCGCATTGCTGAGTAAGTTGGTTAAAACTTGAATCATGCGATCGCAATCTGCCCAGATACGAGCTGATACGGAATTTACCGACAATGTTATTTCGGCTTTTTTTGCCATATTTCGCATCAATTCTACGGAAGAATTGATCAAGCTGGCAGTATCGCAGATTTGCTTATTCATTTGCACCTGTTGCGATTCGATGCGTTCGATATCGAGCATCTCGTTGATTAAACGAATCAGCCGTTCGCTATTATTCACGGCAATTTCCAACATCCTTTGTGCCTGTTGGGGTTTTGCTTGCAGTACCCCGGCAGCTAGTAAACCCAAAGAGCCGCGAATTGAAGTTAGGGGAGTGCGTAATTCATGACTAACTACCGAGATAAACTCATCTTTGAGACGCTGAATTTCTCGACGTTGGCTAATATCTTTCATGAAGCCATAATGCCCGCTAAACTTTTGCTTAGAGTCATAGGCTTTCACCATCACCAGTATTTTGTCGAAAACTGAGCCGTCTTTGCGTACAGCCCTAACTTCAATTTCTGCTTTTTCTGAAGCTAACATTTTTTTATAGGCTTTACTGGCTTTTTTTCTGTCTTCTGGATGGACAGTTTGCTGCCAGTGGGTTTGCGTAATTTCTTCTGGCTGGTATCCCAGTAAATCAGCATATGCAGGATTAACTTGCAGATAATTTCCCAAAGTATCTAACTTAGAAATACCTACTACCGCACTTTCTAAGGCTTCATTTTGATTGCGGAGTTCTTCTTCTGCTTGCTTGCGCTCGGTAATATCTTGAATTTGCGAGATAAAATACAGCGGTTTATTGTCAATATCCCATACTAAAGAGACGCTTAACAAAATCCAAACTCTATTACCTTGTTTATGAAAATAGCGCTTCTCCATTTGGTAATTGCTAATTTCACCCGCGAGCATTTGCCGCACGTAATCTAAATCAATTTGTAAGTCGTGAGGATGAGTAATTGCTTGAAAATTAGTAGCGAGTAATTCTTGCTCCGAATAACCAACAATTTCGCATAAAGCTTGATTTACTTGCAGCCAACTACCATCAGGGGCAACCAAAGCCATACCAATAGATGCATAATTAAAAGCCTTAGAAAAACGTTCTTCGCTTTCTAGTAAAGCTGATTCTACTTTTTTGCGTTCGGTATTTTCACTAATTAATTCGCTGTTTTTTGTTTCTAGTTGCCTTGCGTATGTCTGGGAACTTTGCATCAAATAAATTGCCCATTTCAACAGTACGGGCGTTATCAAACCGCTGCTTAATATATTAGAAAGAGGAGAATATTCCCCCTTTAAATATGCAGGTTGGGGATAAATGCGAACTCGCCAGGATATATTTCTAATATTAATTACTGTCTCCTGACTCCATTGATTTTCGATGCGGTTTTCAAAATCAATGTTAGAAGCTCGGTAAATTTTATTATTGCCTTCAAAAACTTCTACAGCGAATTCCTGCTTAATTTTCTCGTTAAAAATCGTATCGAGTAAAGATTGAGCGTGAAAAACACCTACCATAAATCCATCGAAATAATGATTACTATTAGAGATTTGCTCTTTTGATTTTATTTTTGATTCTGTTAAAAACAACGGTACATAAATTAAAAAACCTTTACCTTCCTCGGGTAGAGCAACAGTAGGCGTTAATCGTGCATCTTGGGATTGCTGTGCTGCTTGATAAACATCGCGGTGTTCTTTGAGTAACAAATTAAGATTTTCCACCGCCCTATCGTCCGAATTCGGAACAGCCCAACGGACGCAATATTGATTGTCTACCCATTTCAGCGCCTGGTAGCCAGCATAATCCCGGACATAATTTGTCGCATCTGCATTCCATTCCTCAAAAGGAGTTCCGTTTCGTACCTCCCACCGTTGTGCCATCCGAGTCAGCGCTAAAATACGAGTTTCGATATGGGCTGTAATTTCTTGACTAATATTTACTGCGGCTAATTCAATATGTTTTGTGGTATGGAAGCGCTGATACATCAACAGCCACTGCCAAAAGCATAGAGTGATAATTACAATTGCAATAACTATAAGTACTGGCACCATAAATTTTGCCGAGATTTTACTTTAATTAGAGGGCGTTTTGTCTCGGAGCTACTATTCCAAAGAGATAAAACTAAACTCGGGCTAAAAATTACTTTGATTAAACTATTTAAAAAGTATAATTATTTGTGAAATAGGATACATATTGAAACTTAGTTATTAATACCTTCAATGGATAAAGTATCATTAGATCGGTATCGTTGCAATAGCTATAATTTCAATTATTATCTAATCAGTTTTTTTAACCCATTCGTTCCAAGCGATGAGAAATACGACTTAGTAATTCCGAACCAACAATCGGTTTGGGAAGGTAATCATCTGCACCAGCCGCAAACACTCTTTGCATTGTTTCAGCATCTATATTCGCGCTAATAAAAAGTATTAATAAGCCGCTGGTTCGGGGGTCGTTTCTTACTACTTGACAAAGCTCAATTCCACTCAGGGAAGGCATTATAACGTCAAGAACTAATACATTTGGCTGTATCGCTGATAAGGTTTCCCAGAATTTCAAGGGATTGTCCAACGTCGAAACTTCAAAACCTTCTTGTCCTAAAAAATTTGATAATATATTTAACACCTCAGAATCATCATCTACAATTAAAATCCGATTTTTAACTTTGCTTTTAGGCTGTAGCAAATTGTTAATGGTTTCTAATATTAAAGCAGTATTTGCAGGTTTTGGTAAAAAAGCTTCTCCTCCCAAGCGTGCTATTCGTACTCGATAGTGCAAATCATCTTCAGTTGTTAAAACTAGTACTGGTATAGTCGGTGTATGGCAGTTCAATTCAGCCAGTAATTTCAATCCCTCGACATTATTCTCATCTGTAATTTCAAGTATTACCGCATCGGGAGTTTGCTGCAAAATCAGCTTTCTCGCAGCTTCTGGGTTTGCGGCTGCTTGACATCTCATTCCCGAATTAGCCACTGATTTACATAATTCTTTTACTAAAGAACCATCTCGTTCAATGATTAATATTAAAGGGCGTTTATTGGATGAAGAAAAATCGGAATCGTTATTTATTGCCAGTTGCAATTCTTGACGTAACGCGATAATTAATTCCGATAAATACAGCTTTTGCTTTTGAACTAAAGATGCTTTAGATAGTAGTAAATCTTCAATCTCACCAGCTAAATACGAACCATGCTTAAAACCAAACATACCCAAACTACCCTTAAGCTTGTGAGCATTTTGGTATGCTGTTGAGAATAATTCATCATCAAATCTATCTTGAAGAACTAATGTTGTTGCTTCTTCAATTGGTATTAGTAAATTGTTTAACTTTTTTTTGCTCTTTGTCCAAACATTAGCGGTAATACTGTGCAGTTTCTCCTCGACACTAGAAGTTTTGGGCATAGAAAGACTTTTTTGATTATCATTAACTATCTTCTTCCTAGGCTTATCTAACTTTTTTACCCGATTATCTTGATTTCTTAAACGATAACCAATACCGTATATTGTCTCTACTGGATTTTGGGTAACTCCTCCTTTCTTTAACTTCATCCGCAAACCTTTAATATGCGCCCTAACAGTATTTCCTTCAGGAACTTCTTCAAATGTCCAAAGTTGCTCGATAATTGCATCCAAGCTAAATACGCGGTGAGGATTGCGAAGGAAAAGCTCTAATAAACTATATTCTTTTGGCGTTAAAGAAAGCGGTTGTTCCTTGTAAGTTACTTGGCAAATACTAGGATCTAAATGTAGCTCTCCCCATTCTAATTGTGGTGGTAAACCTGGATTTCCCCGACGCAATAAAGCGCGGATGCGAGCTAGAAATTCTTGTAAATCAAAAGGCTTAGTAACGTAATCATCCGCTCCTGCATCCAAAGCAATAACTTTATTAGTACTGCCCTCTTGAGCAGTTAAGAGAATAATCGGTGATAAAATATTGTGCGATCGCACTTTACGAATCAAGCTAATTCCATCTAACTTGGGTAGCATTACATCCAATATAATTAAGTCGTACTTGACTCCGCTTGCTAATTCCCAGCCAGCTTGACCATCTTCAGTAACATCTACGGTATAATGTTGCTCGCCCAAAGCTTTGACAATTGGTTCAGAAATTAACTCATCATCTTCGACTATTAAAATTCTCATAGAGTCAGAGTTTGATTATTTTAAGCAGAATTTATTATTAATCGGCAAAAATTAACAGGCAAATAAGCTGTTATTTGCTGCATAAATTCTAATGTAGTCTACTCCAGTACAGAAGATAATATAACGTTAAGTAGTAAAATTTAATACTTTCCCAAGAATAAAAATATTATAAAAGATATCTTTAAACTGCATTTAATTAATGCTTAAACTTATATTAGAAGAAATATTTTTTATTTGATTAGTTAGAGCAAAAAATTATAGTAGAGCTTATCTTAGCTCTGCCATGCTGTTTAAATCGGAGTAGTTAAACATTAATGATTATTGTCAAGATAATTTATGATTTGCCGTATAAATCACCAACAACATCGCAAATTCGATTCCGACTACCCAACCGTTAATTTATAGACTTATCAACAAATAATTGATAACTGTTAACTGCTCACTGCTCACTGATAACTGCTAACTGCTCACTGAAAAAATGAATTCCGAACAAAAAAAATCTTTAATTCCCGATTCGGCGCTTTCAATTGCTGGTTTAACTGACTATATTCAATTGTTGTTAGAATCCGATTCTGTATTACGACAAGTTTGGGTGACTGGTGAAGTTTCTAGCGCCAACAACCACCGTGCGGGATTATTTTTTACTTTACGAGATACGGATGGTGATGCTTCTATAAAATGCATTACTTGGAAGAGTCAAATACCGAAACTCGCTCAAATGCCTGCGGTTGGAGAACAAATAATAGTTTTAGGCAGCATTCGACTGTATCCGGCGCGGGGAGAATATCAACTCAGCGTCTGGCAAGCGATACCCGCCGGGGTGGGTTTGCAGGCTTTACGTTTCCAGCAATTAAAAAATCGTTTGACGGCAGAAGGTTTATTTGATGACGAAAGAAAACAACCGCTTCCCACTCATCCGCAAACGATCGCCGTTGTCACTTCTCCGACTGCTGCGGCTTGGGGTGACATCAGGAAAACACTTAAAACTCGGTATCCCGGATTACAGGTTTTATTTTCACCAGCGACGGTGCAGGGAGAGCAAGCGCCCAATTCTATCGCCAAAGCAATTCAAAGAGTAGAAAAAGATGGACGTGCGGAAGTCTTGATATTAGGGCGTGGAGGAGGTGCGGTAGAAGAATTAGCCTGCTTTAATGACGAGAGAGTAGTAAGAGCGATCGCCGAATGTTCGATTCCCATAATTACTGGTATCGGACATCAGCGCGATGAATCTTTAGCCGATTTAGCAGCAGACGAAAGCGTACATACTCCTACAGCAGCAGCAGAAATAGTAGTACCATCATTAGATGATTTATATAGTCAACATTGCGATCGCATTGCTGTTTTATCTGAAGTAGTTAATTATTCGGTGAAAACTGCCCAGAATAAAATACAAACACTGCGAAATCGTTTGCAGCGATATCAACTAGATAAACAAGTCGAACAAGAAATGCAGACTTTAGCTTGGAAACGCGAAAAACTCATCCAGGCAATGAATTCAAAATCGCAACAATCAAAGCAGCATTTGGAATTATTGCGACAAAAATTAATAACTTTAAATCCTAGAGCAGTATTGCAACGGGGTTATGCAGTGGTAAGACAAGAAAACGGAAGTATTGCTCGCGATGCTTCAGAATTAGAAGTAGGAGAAGAATTATTAATCCAGTTGGGGAAAGGTGCAGCGAAAGTAAAAGTTATTGAAATTGAAGGGAGTAGGGAGTAGGTAATAGGGAACAGGGAACAGAAAAACTTGAAATAAAAATAACCCACGGAGGTGGGTTTTGTTTGTGTAGCAGCGGTTTCAACCGCCAGTACAATTAGGCTAACAATAAAAACTTGAAATAAAAACAACTATGAAAAAAAATTGGAATTACGAAACCAAAGTCGCAGAAATCGAAACCATAATATCTCGCATTGAAGCAGGAGAATTGCAATTAGAAGAAGTCTTTGAACAATTTGGTACTGCTGTAAAATCTTTGCGTGAATGCGAAAGTTTTTTACAACAGCGACAACAACAGGTAGATTTAACGATCGAAACACTGCAAGACGATGACAGTGAGCAGTGAGCAGTGAGCAGTTATCAATTATCAGTTAGCAGTTAGCAGTGAACAACTATCAATCTTCATTTAAAGAGTAGGGAAGAGTTTATCAAGACAAAATTAATAGTTGTTAGTCGATAATTATTCAACTAACAACTAACAACTAACAACTAACCCAATTTAACGCTAACAACAATGTCGTTAAAGTCTAAATCGCCACCTTCACGTTTATCTTCAAATCCCCAGATATTATCTCCTAACATTCTGACGTGATCTGTACCATCGGAATTTGCACCAATGTAGGGGAAGTAAATTTCTGGATCGTTACCCGAATCGCTATCTAATAGTTGCTCGGGGGTACCATCTGCTATCAAGAATGGTGCAAATATCGAACCAGCTTCAAATTCACCTGTAATTTCAACTGTACCTGCATCAGCAACTCTCAAATCGATACCGGCAACGCGGTTGTTAATTGCTGCTGCTGCATAACCAGATTGTCCGGTTAGTACATCTGCAACGCCGTCGTTGTCGGTGTCAATACCGCCGTTTTCATCGGCAACTTTATAGAAGCCAACAAAGTTATCGTATTCAGCTTCGCGGTTTACGGTAAATGTCGCGGTTTGATTGGTAGTAACACCTCTCAAATCGAGTACTTCACCTTCTTGCTTGTCTTGTAAGTTGGTACCGATGGGTTTCACTGCTTGGTTATCCAACTGCATCTGCACCGCGATGTCTTCGTCACCATCAGCATCTTCTGAGAAACCTAAATCAAAGTTATTGTCACCGATATCGGATACTGTTAACGAATTTGATAAACGTACTTGGGATAAATTAATCGTACCGTTACGTAAACCATCTAAAGTACCGTTTTTGACCATTAACAATCGGAAATTTTTACCGTTATCGAGTTCAATAATCCGGTTGAGACTTGTTGAAAAGCCTTCTGGTGGATTTGGTAAAGCAGAGAAAACGCGGGTGGCATTTTGTGAAGCGATTTCTGCATAATTGGAATCATCAGGGCTAACTCCGTCGATTGTGCCTTGCTCGTCATCTACTTTGAATAAAGCAATTTCGTTTACCGAGCCTGCTTTACTCTTTTTAAGTAGAAATTTGATTTTTGCCGAATCACCATCCAGCGTAAATGTTTTATTGGTGCTAGATAGTTGAGTGGCTATACCTGTATTTACTCCACCACCGTTATCAATTACGCCGCCGTTATCAATTACGCCGCCGTTATCAATTACGCCACCGTTATCAATTACGCCACCGTTATCAGTTTCACCACCGTTATCAGTTTCGCCACCGTTATCAGTTTCGCCACCGTTATCAGTTTCACCACCACCGGAATTATCACCACCATTACTTTGTGTATCATCATTAGTAATAGTAGCCATGACTTCGGAAGCTGTAGCAATTTTATAATCGCTAATCATCGACTGCATTAATTTACCAACTTCTTCTGGAGCAATTTCGACTTTTTCGGTTGCTTCTTCTGATATTTGTTCTGGGGTTTCTGTTTCGTTGTCGGTTGCTTCTTGTGGTATTTGTTCTAAGGTTTCTGTTTCGTTGTCGGTTGCTTCTTCTCTATCTTGTTTTTCTTTTTTGTTATTTTTTGCTGCGACTAAAGTTAACTTTATAGTTTTGTCTTCTTCTATATCCGTATCATCTGTAGCATCAATGGTAATAGCAGCAGTGGTTTCTCCATCGGCAAAGGTAATCATTCCTTCGGTAGCACTGAAACTATCGGCACCAGTTTGGGTATAGTCTTGATTGAAAACGGCATCACCAGCAACCATGAAATTTACCCTCAACCGATCGGTATTTCCACCGTTGCGGGTAAATGTGTAAGTTAGTGTATCGTCGCCATCTTCGTTAATTCTTTCAGGTGATACAGCTAAGGAAATTTCAGGCATTTCCTCAGCTAGTTTGACAAGGAAAGCATCTTCGTCACCATTACTTTCTATTTCTTGATCGCCAATTTCGGCTGTATCTTCAAAAGTTCCAGTAACGTAAGTTTCGCTTTCTCCCTTAACTGCAATATCAAAACCTTCATCTGATGAATTACTACCTAAATGTTTTGCCCATTTCACCATACCCATTTTATCTAGCTTGGCGATGAAAGCATCTTTACCACCATCGCTTTCAAGGGTAGTGTTACCGAATTCAATGGTATCTTCAAAGCTTCCCGTCAGGTAAATATTTTCTGACTCATCAACTGAAATTCCGAAACTTTCATCATCGGATGTACCACCAAACTTCTTAGCCCATTTTACTTCACCTTGAGCATCCAACTTAGCAACAAAACCATCGCGACTTGAACCATTACTCCTTAAAGTAGTATCGCCAAAAGTCGCAGAACGTCTAAAAAACCCGGTAAAATATGTATTACCTAACTTATCTACGGTGATATCATAACCTCTATCGTCAGAAGTCCCACCGAATTTTTCTGCCCATTTTACATTACCAGTGTCATCTAACTTGGCGACAAAAATATCTTCATCTCCGTTACTTGTTAGGGGCTTACCACCAAAATCCGCATCACCTCCAAAGCTTCCCGTAACGAAAGTATTCCCCGATTCATCAACGGTTATACCATAACCTCTATCAGAAGACTCACCCCCGAGGATTTCTGCCCATACAACTTCACCCTTGTCATCTAATTTGGCGACATAACCATTGCGAGAATCATTCCCAGAGATTGTTTCACCAAAAATTTCAGTACCATAAAAGCTGCCGGTGATATATGTATTACCCGACTTATCGGCGGTAATGCCTTTACCATAATCAAGGGAATCACCGCCAAAACTCTTAGCCCATTTAACTTTTCCGCTGCTGTCTAATTTAGCAACAAAAATATCATCATTATTACCATCGAGTGTAATACTAGTTACTTCTGGATTTGAAATGGGCGGCATATCCTGTAGCTCATTACCAGGATCTAGTTCCTCTTCTGCCATAACTGCTGGTAAACTTTCTGTTTCCCCAACAACTGGGGTTAGGGTTGGAGTACCAAAGACAGCGCTATTTTTAAAAGTTCCTGTAAAGTAAGTATTCCCAGCTTCATCTACAGTAACCCTCTTTCCTTCATCATTAGAATTACCACCTAATTTCTTAGCCCACAAAACTTCGCCAGTTTCATTTAACTTGGCAACAAAAGCATCACTCTCACCCTCGCTGGTAAGGCTTATATCATCGCTCAAAGTAAGAGTATTTTCAAAGCTTCCCGTAAGATAAATATTGCCATCTTTATCTACATCAACCCCAAAACCTTCGTCAGAAGCATTAGCTCCGAAATTCTTTGCCCAATCTACACTCACTTTGGGATTAGCTTCTTGATTATTTTCCATAGTTATTCCCTTTCCCCTGACACTCAACGTTTGTATAAAAAAAAAGTTTCTAGTCAGTTGTATCCCATGCTACGAGGAATGGCAAAGTAAGATTGGGAATTGATTTTATGTCTAATCTTAAATACGCGATTTTAGGAACTGCTGCGTTAGGGGGATTTTACGGTGCTAGCGTTGCATCAAGATTATCGACAGGTTTCTTCCTACAGTTTAGTTATCGAGTCATTTATATATTTACTTTACGGTTTTCGTTATAAATATTTAATTAAGTATTTGGTATTAATTAAAACTTGAATAGCTCGAACAGGACTAAGTATTCCCCAAGCCTGGTTTTCCTTTCATACTGAGCTTATAAATTCCTAACCACTAACTACCAACAGCTAACCATGAAAAACTAACCACTAACAACTAATAACTAATAACTAACAATTAATGTAAACTATGCAGATGATAAAGCTGTAACCAGGGAATTGAGAAAAGTGGCTAGATTTCTTTTTGTCACGGATTTAGATAACACTTTCGTTGGTGACGATGATGCTTTAAGAGAATTAGAGCAGCTTCTGAGCCAACACCGCCAAAAACATGGCACTAAAATTGTATATGCTACCGGGCGATCGCCAGTTTTATATGAAGAACTTAAAAAGGAAAGAAATCTAATGGAGCCAGATGCTCTGGTATTATCCGTAGGAACGGAGATTTACTTAGATAAAAGCGATACTCCAGATCCTGAGTGGTCAAAAAAACTTTCTCAAGGATGGAACCGAGAGGTGGTATTATCTAAAACTGCTGATTTCTCCGAGTTACGTCCCCAACCAGAGACAGAACAAGGTACCTGGAAGGTAAGCTTTTTCCTTGAAGAATCAGTTGCGGAGGGGGTTTTACCGCAATTGGAGTCTAATTTGTCCTCGTGCGGTTTAGATGTCAAATTGATCTACAGCAGTGGTATTGACCTTGACATTGTACCCAGTAACAGCGATAAAGGTCAGGCAATGCAATTTCTTCGCCAAAAGTGGGATTTTGTATCAGAAAGAACGGTAGCTTGCGGTGATTCGGGCAATGATATTGCTTTATTTGCAGTTGGAGAAGAACGAGGTATCCTTGTGGGAAACGCTCGTCCGGAATTAATCCAGTGGCATAATAAAAATCCTGCTAACCACCGTTACCTGGCGAAAAATGTATGTGCCCTTGGTATTCTTGAAGGCTTAAAATATTTTGGTTTCTTATGATTAGTTATCTCAAAGGAATCGTTGCTGGTATCCAAAAAAATAGCGCCAATCGTCATGTTTTGACTTTAGAGGTGAACGGTATCGGATACGATTTACAAGTTCCCGCACGATTGGCTCAACAATTACCGGATTCGGGGGGTGAAGTCCAAGTCTTTACCCATTACCAAGTTCGGGAAGAGGTACCAATACTTTACGGCTTTACTACCCCAGCAGAACGGGATTTATTTCGCTTTTTAATCAGTGTTAGCGGGATTGGTAGCGCTTCTGCAATTGCCTTGTTGGATACTTTGGAATTACCCGAATTAGTCCAATCGATTATTGCTGCTAACGTTCAGTTATTAATTCAAGCTCCCGGTGTGGGTAAGAAAACTGCCGAACGAATTTGTTTGGAGCTAAAAAGTAAATTGATTGATTGGCGTAAAAATGCTGGTTTCTTCGTAGCTACAGGTGGCCCAGCTCCCGGAATTCTCGAAGAAGTGCAAATGACTTTACTGGCTTTGGGCTACACCGCCCACGAAGTTAGTTATGCTTTACACGTCGTCGGCGAAGATATTGGATTACCCAAAGACGCTTTCGTCGAAGATTGGATCAAGCAGGCGATCGCCCATCTCAGCAGCAGCGAATCAGTTAACAGTTAACAGTGAACAGTGAACAGTTAACAGTGAATAATTGATAACTGATAATCGACAACTGATAACTGATAATCGACAACTGATAACTGATAACTGATAACTGATGACTGATGACTGTTATGCTTGGCTAGAGCAATCTTTGGCAACTATTCACCGCGCTAATTGGTATCGTTCGGTGCAGTCTATCGACGGTGGTAGTGGTGCGATAGTGATTTTGTCAGGGTGCGAGGTAATTAATTTTGCCAGTAATGATTATCTCGGTTTGGCGGGGGATGAACGTTTAATCCAGGCTGCAACTACTGCTATTCAATATTTCGGTACTGGTAGTACTGGTTCCAGATTACTCAGCGGGCATCGGGAATTACACGGTGATTTGGAAAGCGCGATCGCATCTCTCAAAAAAACAGAGGATGCTTTGACTTTCAGTTCGGGATATTTAGCAAATTTGGGTGCAATTACTTCTGTAGTTGGTAAACGGGATCTAATTTTATCGGATGAGTACAATCATTCGAGTTTGAAAAATGGGGCAATTCTTAGTGGTGCTGCCATTGTGGAATATCCCCATTGCGATGTTGCGATTTTGAAAAGTAAATTGCAAGAAATTCGCGAAAATTATCGCCGCTGTTTGATAATTACCGATAGTGTTTTCAGTATGGATGGCGATTTGTGTCCTTTACCTCCACTATTGGATATTGCTGAAGAATTTAACTGTATGTTATTAGTCGATGAAGCTCACGCTACTGGAGTATTGGGAGAAACTGGTGCTGGTTGCGTGGAGCATTTCGGCTGTACTTCTAAACAGTTAATTCAAGTTGGTACTTTGAGTAAAGCTTTGGGTAGTTTGGGTGGTTATGTTGCCGGAAGCAAGAATTTAATAGACTTTTTACGAAATCGCGCTCCAACTTGGATTTATACGACAGCACTTTCACCTGCCGATACTGCTGCGGCATTGGAAGCAATTAATATAGTTGAAAAAGAACCCACTCGGCGCAGACAGTTGTGGGAAAACATAAATTATTTGAAAGACTTGATGTCTGGTTTAGAAAACCTGAAAATATTACCATCAGAATCAGCTATAGTTTGTTTTCAGGTAGAAAGTGCGGCAGAAGCGTTAAAAATCGGAAATTATCTTAAAGCAGAAGGAATTTTTGCACCAGCGATTCGTCCCCCAACTGTTCCTACGAGTCGGATTCGCATTTCCCTGATGGCTACTCATCAAACCAGTCATATTGAGAAATTGGTGGAAGTATTGAAGAAATTTAATTAATAAAAAAAATGTAGAGACGGGGTGTATTGCTACGTCTCCATAATATTAAACGCAGCATATATAGCAGTTATTATCGCTGATGAGTGTAGAGATTGCCTTGATAATTATAGATATATCGTAAATTTCTCTTGAATACGGAATTAACTACCACAGTACTGTAATCAATTATCAGAGTTGTGTTATTCCATAACTGCATAACATCCCAACTCCGACACTAATAAATAAGTAAGAGTTTAAAAAAATATTTTTCCGACTAAATCAGTCAAGCGAGGGAGTTATGAAAGTAGATTGGCAAAAATTATTAGTAAAAACTTCTTTTTGGTTAGCAACCGAAATTATCCTCAACTTGGTTGGCATCGATGACTTGGCTGACTATAGCGAATTTATTTACGAAAATCCAAATTTTACTGCGAAGATAGGATGCGTTTCTACAATGGCTCCTATGGTTTGAGAGATATCGTACTTAATAAGGTGGTAAATCAAATGTGCAAATTGAATAACGAATTATGTGTAGAGACGTTGCAATGCAACGTCTCTTCATTTGTTATGGGGAATAAAAATTTAAAATACATAATTCCATAATTCCATGAGTTTGTAGTAGGGCTACTACGAACCTTTATTTGTTGCTAGTATCTTCAAATTAATTTCCAAAAAAATTATAACCCTGCATATCACTTCAACTACTAGACCAATTGATAAATAAGAA
This sequence comes from Rivularia sp. (in: cyanobacteria), assembly GCA_049649675.1. Classification (GTDB taxonomy): domain Bacteria; phylum Cyanobacteriota; class Cyanobacteriia; order Cyanobacteriales; family Nostocaceae; genus Rivularia. The sequence goes on from JBARZF010000708.1 coordinate 17,587, forward strand.
GGCAAATAAAGCCATTACATTTTTATAAATTTAAAGGAAAAATACAATGATAAACTTAAAAAAAATTCTCATCGGAACTGCTGCTATTGCTATTGCTTTCGGGGGATTTGTTCAACAACCTGCTGAAGCTGGGAACTACAGAGATAAAGAGAGTTCAATTGTTAAAAGACCTCGTAGAGTTCGATACAAAACCCAATGTTTCACTTCTGGACGGACAAAAAGATATTTGTATCAGCGCTGTCAGAAATTAAAATGTTTCAGAAGAGGTAGAAGACACGGAGTAAGATGTCGGCTTGTAAAAAGTTGGAAAAAGCGAATATATATTCGACAAAGACCTAGTGGAAGATTTCATCTTTAATTTAATCAATCAATAAATGAAACTGTAGAGACGTGAGATATCATCTCTCTACATTTTTGTAGGAGAAAACGAAGATAAAAAATTTCAAACCCTGCATATTAGTTATTCATTGTGACCAACCACTTAATAGAAGGTTCTGGTTCGTTAACAGTACACAGCAGATTTTAATTAATTCACTGAAAAATTTTAAACCCTGCATACACCTTAACCGACTAGACCAATTGATTAATAGAACACAAGTTCAACCGTTAATTTTTTACAAACTTGAAGGAAAAAAAATGATTAGCTTAAAAAAAATTATCCTCGGAACTGCTGCAATCGGCATTTCTTTTGGAAGTATTATTAATTTTCAACAACCTGCTGAAGCTGGTTTTTTCAAAGATTTAGATCCTACTAATAAGAATAGTATTATTCGCAAAACAGGACGAAGAATTGACCCAACTAATCCGAATGGTTATGTAGGAAGAGATTTACACGCTAAATTCAAACTTTGCAATAATACGAGTGCTACTGTTCGTTATTCACTTGGTTCCAGACGTGCTGCTCTCTCTCCAAAGTCTTGCGTAAAGTGGACTACTACAGGACAAACACCATTGTCTTTTGATAAAGCATCGAGACGCGGTTATCAACGTCAAACGTATAACCTAAATGATGGTCAATACTTTTTTCAAGAAGTCAGGTGGGTAAAATCGGGTTGGGGTATTGATTTGAAAAAAAAGTAAAAAGTAATTAGAAAGTGTGTATTACTTTTTCAATCAAATCAACAAATAAAAAGTTTTAGTTGGTTAACAGTATCAAGAAATTCATTCGGAAAAATTTACAACTCTGCATACTGCTTAACCAACTAGACCAATTGATTAATAGGAAGGCAAATTAAACTAGTATCTTAAAACAAAATAAACATAATTTAGGAAATATTATCGTGAAATTTCAAAACTTAAAAATAGCATCTGCATTAACAGT
>JBARZF010000709.1:0-3171 GCA_049649675.1 Rivularia sp. (in: cyanobacteria)
AATTGAAGCAACAGTTGGAGTCGGTTTTGGAGAAATAAAAGGAATATTTAATTGCTCTGTATTAGGAATAATTTTGCTAATACCTAAGTTATCTCTCTGAGTAAATAACCAGATACCACCTCCTATAAACAGTACAACTACTGATATGGGAATATTTAAACATCCGCACCCGCTCGGCTCTTTCTTTTTGCGCGACATAGTAATATTAATGATTTCCTGATAAAAACTCAGTTTAATTGATAACTACAAGCTTGACATTGGCGAATTCCGAAAAAGTAGGTGAAAATAGATTTTTGATTACTGTAGGTTGTGTTTTTCTAGATTTTTATTTTTGAAACGCAAAGGTACGCAAAGTTTAGCGCAAAGGTACGCAGAGGAAGAGATTGAGATTAATAACTCCCCATCCCCTCAGTGGCGACTCCCGAAAAAGTATACGAAAATAGAATATCGGGTGAGAGGGAATATATGAAATTAATTAAACGCAAAACTCTTCATTATCAAAAAGATGCTTCTGATAAAGTCTACGAGGTTGATTTATGCGAGGTTGCTGAAGATAAATATCTTGTCAACTTCCGTTATGGTAGACGCGGAGCTAATTTAAAGGAAGGTACGAAAACTACTCAACCTGTTGCTTTGACTAAAGCTGAGCAGGTTTTTGATAAGTTGGTGGGAGAGAAGACGAGGAAGGGATATGTTGATGTTTCCGCAAGTAGCGTTACTACCCCAACGCAACCAGTAGCAACTGTTGATAACCCCAGAATTCAAGCGATTCTCAACCGTCTTGCAGATGATAAACCCAGCACTTGGAAGTTAGAAAGAGTCATTTGGAAAGCGGGAGAGTTGAAGATAACAGAAGCAACTCCGTTATTGATTAATTTGTTGGGTACTGGTGAAGATTTACGGGATTATTGTATTGCTTGGGCTTTGGGTTGGTGTAATGAGAATTCCAACGATCAAAATGCAGTGGATGCGTTAACAAAACTTTATGAAAATGATCAAACTTCAGAGTTTGTCAGTCGGATTGCTTTTGAAGCGACATTGAAAATTTGCGATGATGAGAAGAAAGCAGAATTACAAAAGGAAGCGATAGAGTTTTTACCATCGTTTTTTCAAGACTTGTTAAAACAAGGTTCGTCTGATGATTTTACAACGGAGTTAAATGCTTATTTAGCAGATTGTGATTATGAAGATTTTGAAATTCTCGAAATAATATATGAAATAGATAATGAAGTTGTACGCCCTGGATTAATTGAGATTATATCAAAAGCACCTTTTCAACCGAATTATTTTCAGCGGATTCGTCATATTTTTAAAATGGCTGAATATCGTCTTGATGCTGAGGTTTTTGGGATTCTTGCTTATAGGTTTGAGAAAAAACGAGGAAACTTTGATAGTAAATACTATGTACAACTTGAAAACGGTGAAATATTAGGACAGAATTGGGGTTTTTATGATTATAAAACAGGGTATTTTGAAAGAAAAACAAACCAAATAGTCGAAGAATTCCAAAAACCGACTTCCAGAATTGCTTATAGCAACAAAACTCGCGAATATTTACGTCGTCGTGTATGGAAGACTTTAGAAAAATTGGGACAAGAAAACAATCCCGATTATGTAAAAATAGCTGTTGCTGTTTTGCTTCAATATTCTGATACAGATGGAATTCAAAGTTTTTATCCAAATGCTTTCGCTAATTATTTAACTTTTAATCATATTCTCTACGAAAACAGCCCCCGTTATCGTTTGAAGAATGATAAAAAAGCATGGATACTTAAACGAGATTATCAACCACGTGATGCTGAACCTACAGATAGAGAAGAAGCATTTCCTCAACTGTGGGAACAACAACCGGAAGCATTATTAAAGTTACTTCTAGAAAGTGAATGCAATCCGATTCATAATTTCGCTGTCAAAGGATTACGAAGCTGTAATAAATTTATTGCTTCTATTAATATAGATACAATTATTCAACTTGTTAATAAACCCTACGAAGTCACCGCGCAATTAGGTTTTGAATTAGCTTTACTTAACTACGAATCCAGTAACCCAAATAAAAATATAATTATTGCTTTAGCAAATTGTCTATCAGAACGCGCTCGAAATCAAGCTTATAAATGGATTGAGGAAAAACAAGATTATTTTCTTGAAGATAGCAGCTTTATTACGGCTTTAGTTATTAGCAACCACAGCGAAACTCGTCAATTTGCAAAGCATTTCTTGAGTAAAGCAAATATTAACGATTCTACCGCTCAAATTATTATCGGTAAAATCCTTGCTGAATTACTATCACTCTCCCTCCTCAACAAAGAAGAATCAACAGAGGTTTCACTCCCCCTCTTTAATAAGGAGGGGTTAGGGGAGGTTTCCGAATTAATCAAAGAAGTCAGCGAAATTTTACTACTAACCTTCCCTTCACAACTGCGAATATTAAATTTAAACGTTATCAACGACTTACTTACCCATCCCATTATCGAAATTCAAGAATTAGGAGCAAGAATTTTATTAAATCACGAAATCCCCGCGAAAGACTTACCCGCTCACATCATCGAATCACTTCTAGCATCCGAAAACGAACAGTTACGAATCCTTGGTATCCGACTATTCGGACAATTACCCGATGATAAACTAATCAACGAAGAAAGGGAATTAATAATCGCTATCGCAATAAATCACAACTCGGAAATCCGCAACGCTATCAAACCCGTCATCAAACGTTTAGCAGCAGCAAACCCCGATTTCACCGTTGATATCGCATCAGATTTCATCGAAATCCTACTAACACCAGAAAAACACGAAGGTGTACACAGCTTCCTCGTCAATCTTTTAAAAGAATTACCACGATGGATGACAAGCATTTCCAAAGAAACCACCTTACAACTGCTCAAAACCAAAACATCCGCACCCCAAGAATTAGGTGGTTTGCTATTATCAGCGAATTATCAAACCTGGATAGAAGAATTTACCACCAGCGAAATCGTCAAACTTAGCAATCATGAAGTTGCAGCAGTCAGAAACGCTTCCCATCAAATGCTTTCCCAAATCTTAAACCGTCTGCGAGCCGATTCCCAAGAAATGGTAGCAGCAGTGAGAATGTTAGAAGCAAAATGGCAAGATTCCCGCAACTTTGCATTTAATTTATTCACAACAGAATTCGGAGAAAACGAATTTACC
>JBARZF010000710.1:0-13444 GCA_049649675.1 Rivularia sp. (in: cyanobacteria)
GTACAGGACATGATTGGTTTTCGTCACGTTAACCGTCACAAAGTACCGAGTGAAAAAATCAACCCAGCAAATATTGATACAAATCCAGCTTACAAATGGGCCAACCCCGACTGGAATCAATATCCCGTACCCTTCCCTCATGTAGCTGGGGCAACGGGTATGGATTATGCCTACAAAAAACCCAAAAATGCTGCCTTTGTAGGTTTTCACCAGTGGCAAGCGTTTCATCCAATACATGGGATAACAAAAGATAACGGTAAAACTTGGCAGGCTTTCGAGTCCGTACCCACCGAAAATATGTGGAAAGAGGAGAAATCGAAGCGAGAGAAAACCGTTGCAATGGGCGGTCAAATAGCGATGTCGCCTACCAACCCAAATAACATGGTTTGGTCGCCGACTTGGGGACCTTGGACTCACTATACTATGGACGGTGGTAAAACTTGGAAAATAGCGCGAAACTTAGACCATAAGCCGAAACCCGAACCTTTCGATCCCAACAGCGATAAAGACACCCACTACGACGCATTACCCAAATCTTGGGCAAACAGCATACATCCATACTTAAGCTCGTATATTTTGGCAAGCGATCGCCAAGATCCTACTGGTAAAACATTTTACTATTACGACGGTTGGACGTTTTACTACAGTAACGATGGTGGCGCTAATTGGAGAAAGGGAGCAGCCGGGAAATTACCTACATGGAAAGTGCGTCCGGCGATAGTTTCTAACCCCACAAAACAAAATGATGTGTGGATGAGTTTTGCTCGCAATCCCGAAGATGTAGAAGGAAATAAACTATATCGTTCTATTGATGGGGGAAAAACTTTCAATGCAATTGCATCGGTAGATACCTGCGAATTTGTTACCTTTGGTAAAGGTTCTTCAGATAAAAACCCCTACGTTTATATATTTGGGCGCGTAGCTGGTGCAAAGAAAGATACCATGTATATTTCCAAAAACATGGGTCAAACTTGGAAGCAAATTAGCAACCCAGACGTGCAGCAATTCCCTGGAATTACTTGGTTAGAAGGGGATATGCGACAATCCAATTTAGTTTATGCTGCTTTAACAGGGCGGGGAATTATGGTTGGGGAAACTGGTAATCCCGGAAGTAGATAATTTTCATAGGTTTGTAGTAGCGCCGTCTAGCCTACGGCACGCCTGACGGCGAACGCATCCGGGTTCGGAATTTGAGGTTCAACCTATCTTGCACCACTCGCAATAAGAGCCGGAGACTCTTGATCTGGTTCCCAGGTTCAACCTGGGAACAAGGCTTAACTACAAACTCACTAAAAAAAACATTCTAATCGTACCGTCCTACCTGGACGTATACTTAAAAAGATAAGAGCAAAAAGTTAAAACTCTTAACTCTTCACTCTTAACACCTAACTTTTTAAAACGGGCGAGGAGGGATTTGAACCCCCGACACCGTGGTCCGTAGCCACGTGCTCTAGTCCACTGAGCTACACGCCCTTGTAACTTAATAATATTAACATATGTCAGTCGTATGACACAAGACAATTTTCAAAATTCCCTGAATCCTTTCCCTCAACAGGGTTTAACTCATTTGGATAATCGTGGAGAAGCCCAAATGGTGGATGTATCTGCCAAAGCATCCACTGTTAGACAAGCTGTAGCAGCTGGATTAGTGCGGATGAAACAAGAAACCTTCGCTGCAATTCAATCGGGAAACGCTCCAAAAGGTGATGTCTTGGCAACAGCGAGACTTGCTGGAATTATGGCTGCCAAACAAACAGCGAATTTAATTCCTTTATGTCATCCTTTACCGTTACAAAAAATTAACGTGCAAATCACACCTTTACCAGACTTACCAGGTTATGAAATTCAAGCAACGGTTAAAACCAAAGCTGAAACTGGGGTGGAAATGGAAGCTTTAACGGCAGTTTCTGTTGCTGCATTGACTTTATACGATATGGCGAAAGCTTTGGAAAAATCGATTCAAATTGAATCAATACATTTGGTTAGTAAGAGTGGTGGTAAATCGGGGGATTATTTGGAGTAGGGAATGGGGAATGGGGAATAGGGAACACGGAACAGTGAGAAGAAATTAGGACTTACACAAGTGCCATATTTTTCTTGTAGGGTGCTGTGACACTTTGACTATTTTTAGTAGTAATAACCTTTCTAGTGTCACGCACCAATAATACCGAAGTGACAATTGCGGCCATTCCTGGAAATAATACTAATAAAGCCGCAGTTGCGTGAGATTTTAATCGCCAGATACTTTCTTGCATATCCTATAAATTTTCAATTCTCATCCTTAACGCTTACTCCGTCGGAAGGAGAATAATTTTTGCTACCTGTTTTACAATAATTAGAAGATGCTTAACAAAACTTAAAAAAATGCAGGCAGCTACAATTCCTTCTACAACTCCGATTCCCGGTAAATATTGGCAATGGCGCGGACATAATGTTTACTACGTCAAAGCTGGAGAGAAACATTCTCAACGTCCGCCTTTATTATTAATACATGGTTTCGGTGCTTCCACCGACCACTGGCGCAAAAATATCGCCGAACTTTTGAACGATTTTGAAGTATACGCGATCGATCTTTTAGGATTTGGACGTTCGGAAAAACCTAAATTACAGTACGGTGGCGATTTATGGCGCGATCAATTACGCGATTTTATCACTGAAGTTATTGGTGAAAAAGCGGTATTGGCGGGTAATTCCCTCGGTGGTTATGCAAGTTTATGTGTAGCAGCGCAATGTCCTGATTCTGCTGCGGGCTTGGTATTGCTCAATAGTGCAGGTCCTTTTAGTAAGGATGAGCCGACAGTTGAACCCGAAGCACTGCAATCGGAAATTGAGCCTCCGTTGAATGAAAAACTACAGAAATTATTTGGCGATTTTGCCAAGTTAATTTTTAAACAACCCTTGGCTCAATTTATTTTATTTCAATACATTCGCCAACCTTGGGTAATTCGTCAAACTCTAGAAAAAGTCTATTTAGATAAAACTGCAATTACAGATCAATTAATAGAAGAAATCCGTCGTCCATCTGGTGATGAGGGTGCTTTTGATGTATTTTGCTCTGTATTTAGTACTCCCCAAGGAGAGAAAGTAGACGTACTTTTGCAGCAGTTAACTTGTCCGTTGTTGTTGTTATGGGGAGAAGCCGATCCTTGGATGAATGCCAAAGAACGTTCTCAAAAGTATCGCCAATATTATCCGCAATTAACAGAATACTATTTAAGAGCCGGTCATTGTCCCCATGATGAAGTACCAAGTCAGTTGAATCCATTGTTGCGAGATTGGGTTTTGTCTATTTGAAGATTGGAATTGGGAATATAGGGCAGGGGGGGATGGGGAGATGGGGGGATGGGGAGACATTCCTAACTCCTAACTACTAACTGTTAGCTTCCAATCCAAAATCTAAAATCTAAAATCTAAAATTATTTCATGGGTTATAAACAAAGTATTGTCCGTGGAGCGATATTTCTAATTGCTGCGGAGTTGATGTTAACTATGAATGGGGTAATTATTCGGTTGGCATCAGATGGTTTACCAAATGAAATGATTGTTTTCTTTAGAAATGCGTTTGGTTTATTAAGCTTGATGCCGATTTTTGTTCGCGAAAGTACGGCGATTATACATACACAAAAGCTGCATTTGCATTTAGTGCGGGGATTGTGCGGTGTTACGGCTATGTATTCTTTATTTTTCGTGCTGGGAAATATTCAATTAGCGAATGCAATGTTGCTTAAAGCGACTATTCCCATATTTATTCCTTTGGTTGCTTTTAGCTGGTTGAAAGAAAGAATTTCAGTTGTGGCTCGTGTAGCGATCGCCGTTGGTTTTTGCGGTGTATTCTTAATTTTGGAGCCTGGGGGCGATTTCAATTGGATAATGTTAATTGGTTTATTTAGCAGTGCTTTCGCTTCAGTTTCGATGGTAACTATACGTAAGTTATCGGCTACAGAACCGGCTATCCGTACAGTTTTCTATTTTGCGATTATTGCTAGTTTGGTATCGGTTATACCTTTAACTTGGGCTTGGAAAACTCCTACTTCTTTCGAGTGGCTACTGTTAATGGGTTTAGGAATTTGCAGTACAGTGGTTCAATTATTAACAACTCGCGCTTATGCATCCGCACCTGCTTCTCAAGTAGGAATTTTTTCTTATTCTTCAGTTATATTTGGTGCTTTAATTGGCTGGTTATTTTGGAAGGAATTATGGGATATAAACTCACTTATAGGGGCTTTATTTATTATCAGTGCGGGTTTCTTAACTCTTCGCAGTCGCGATAAAACGGTATCTGTAAATGAGTAATTGGGGATTGGGGATTGGGGATTGGGGATTGGGGATTGCTATTTGGTAATTGGTAGTTGGTAATTGGTAGTTGGTAATTGGTAGTTGGTAATTGTTCACTGTTCACTGTTCACTGCTAACTGTTCACTGCTAACTGTTCACTGTTCACTGTTCACTGTTTGATAATATAAGATTTTATTTCATCTTCCAATTGATTGCTAATAATTTCTTTACCAATAGCGGGATTATCTAAATTAACTCGAATGTAACTTTTAGTATCAAATTTTTTATCGTTATCTGTATCTTTAGTTATTTCGAGGAATATTGCACCAGTACTCTGTACAACTTTCCAACTATTTAATTGCGTGTTGTCTGGAGTAATTTGCTGCAAGTTTCTTCCTGATAAATCAGAGAAGTATCCAGCGGTTGCATCTTGATAATCTAATTTATTATCTTGATTGGTATCTTTTTCAATAATTCTATACAGCCAAAATCTTTTTACTGGTTGTCCTATTGCTTTTTTTTCTATTAAGTCAAATGATTTAATAATTGCTTTTCTATCTAGTAAAGTATTTGTAGAAGCATCTTTTTTAGAATAGAATATTAGATTATATATACTTTTTCTATCTTTATAAGAACGGGAATAAGAACCACTAGATAGCTTTCCGCCATTTTTTTCTCCTTGATTGGCATCAGGAAATATACTAACCGGAATCATCAAATAATCTGATTCTTCTTTGATGATTAAATCGCCGTAAATAATACTTGGCTGAGGAGTTTGTTCTGCTGTCGCTTGCGACTGTTCCTTAGTTCTATCAATAGCATTACAGGAAACAGAAAGCGTAGCGATAATAATACTTGAAAAACTATTTATGAATAAATTACTACGACTCATGAAATGCTCCTAGCAGAATATATTTATGCTCTATTTTATACACTGCTTGCAAATGGTCAATCAATTTTGGATTTTGAATCGTAGCTATACTTCAAATTATAGAGTTGATAGATTGCCATATTAACAAGACGGCTGTTTATGTTGAAACCGTCTTGCTGCAAAATATGTATTTTTAACCTAAATTCTAAATTCTAAAATCTAAAATCCAAAATCTAAAATCCAAAATCTCTCACTCCTCCACTTGCCCTTGACGATGGATATTAAGAATATCGCTCATTTTTTTGATTTGAGTAAAGACTTGTTCTAATTGTTTTTTATCAGAAACTTCTATTCCCAAATCTATTAATGCCGGTTGATTGATAGCGGTTTTTACATTAGCATGAGAAACGTTGATTCCTTGGTCGCTTAAGCGAGATAAAATATCTTTGAAAACTCCAACGCGATCTAAAGCTTCAATCTGTACGTTAACGCTATAATTTTGAGGACGACGATGCTTGATTTCTTCGCTGTTGTTCCAGCTAACAGGTACTAATCGTTCGCAACCCGTGTTTTTCAAGTTATGACATCCTTGACGATGAATAGAAATTCCCCTGCCTCGGGTGACTATACCGATAATGGATTCTCCTGGAATGGGAGTACAGCAACCTGCAACGTAATACATTAATCCTTCTACACCAATGATTGGCGAATCGCTGTTGCGAGAAGTAGTGTTTCCTTCTCGTAATGCTTTTGGTGTAGAGGTTGGTAAATTAGTAAGAACTTCATCCAAATCTGTATCTATAGGTTGTTGTTCTTTAACTATTTCTCTCCACCGATTTAATACTAAATTCAAGGTGATTTCACCGTAACCTAAAGCAGCAAGCAAGTCTTCAACGCTGTGGTAGTTACATTTGTCTGCTACTGCTTGCATTGGTTCGGATTTAAGTAAGTTTTCAAAACCAGCTTTACCCAATTCTTTTTCTAATAGTTCTTTACCTCTAGCAATATTTTCTTCTCGGCGCGAACGTTTATACCATTGTTTGATGCGATTTTTAGCCGCTGAAGTAGCTGCAAAATTCAACCAGTCTAAACTTGGATGACAATTTTTCTGAGTCACAATTTCGACAATATCGCCATTGTCTAAACTGGTAGAAAGCGGTACCATTCTTCCGTTAACTTTGGCTCCAGCGCAATGGTTGCCTACTTCGGTATGAATGCGATAGGCAAAATCCACCGTAGTGGAATTCGGACTTAAGGCAACTAAATCGCCTTTTGGAGTGAAAACATAAATATCGTCTTCAAAAAGATTATCTTTGATGCTTTCTAAATATTCTTGAGCGTCTTTGAGGTCGCTTTGCCATTCTAATAACTGTCGCAACCAGGTAAACTTCTCATCTGCTGCCGTCATTTGATGATTATTAGAACCACCCGTTTCCTTATACTTCCAATGGGCTGCTATGCCATACTCCGCAATACGATGCATTTCTAAGGTACGGATTTGTACTTCCATCGGACGACCCCACGGACCAATTACTCCAGTATGCAATGATTGATAGCGGTTGGGTTTGGGAAGTCCAATATAGTCTTTAAATCTACCGGGAATCGGACGAAAAGAATCGTGAACTAAAGCTAAAGCGCGATAGCATTCTTCGTTGGTATTGACAATAATCCGCAGCGCCGCTAAATCGAAAATTTCGTGAAATTCTTTATTTTGGCGCTGCATCTTTTGATAAATACTATATAGATGCTTGGGACGACCTGATAAATCCTTGCAGTCAATTCCAGCTTCTTTTAAACGCGAACGCAAAGTTTGAGTTACCTTGGCTATTCTCTCTTCCCTGGCTCCTCGTTTATCGGCAACTAGCTGCTGCATTTGACGGAAAGAATCGGTTTCAAGATATTTGAAAGCTAAATCTTCCAATTCCCATTTGACGTGCCAAATTCCCAGACGATTCGCTAAAGGAGCAAAGATTTCCCTCGTTTCCAAAGCTTTGCTGCGACGCTTATGTTCTGGCATCGCTTCCAAAGTCCGCATATTATGCAAGCGATCTGCCAATTTTACAACGATGACGCGAATATCCTGCGCCATAGCCAAAAACATTCTCCGAAAGTTCTCTGCTTGACTTTCTGTTTTACTTTTAAAATTAATTTTAGAAAGCTTAGTTACCCCTTCAACTAAGCGTCTTACCTCTTCCCCAAACAGTTCTTCTATTTGTTCAATTGTAACTTGTGTATCTTCAACTACATCATGCAAAAATCCAGCTGCTATCATAACAGAGCTGCCTCCTAAATCCCTGAGTATTCCCGCAACAGCAACGGGATGACAAATGTATGGTTCCCCAGATTTACGCATCTGTCCTTCATGGAGGTTATAAGCAAATTTGAATGCCCGACTAATTAAATCTTTATCCGCATAATCTGAGTCCGAATCTTGATTTCCTATATTTTCAGCGGATGTTGAATCCAAACAATCTTCTAACCATTGAGGAACAGGAATATTAAATTTAGAATCTACAACTGTAGTGTTCATGTATGAGCCGAGGGGTTTACTATCTAAGAGGGTTGGACGACGCAAACGACATTGCTGTCTTTGCGATGCTGCTTTCATTGTTAAAGATAAATTAGCTAATTTAAAAGGTTTGTTTTCAACTAGCAATGTTTTTTTCATCGAATAAGTGTTCCGCATGATAATTGTTCAAAAAGGGTAACGGCAAATAAAGCCTCAATGCTTAACTTGAGGCGGCTGTGGAAAAAATTAATTTTTAAAGATTAAATTATTACATGAGATAAAATTCGTGACATGAATACTATCTCAATAATCATTACTATGTCTCTCAACAAGCAGAAATATCGTGCATTTAAAACTTTATTAGAGCAATTACGTGCCGATATATCTTCTAATTTAACCAATACCTCCGAACTGCGCCAAGGAATGGCATCTTTGCAAAGCTTTTTCCGTGCCGATATCGTACCTTTAACTACTCAATATCCCACAGAGCAATCCTATCAGACCGAAATCAGCAAGCAGTTACGGTTATTACAAATAGATATAATGTTTTTTCAAGGAGCGCGACAAGCTTCCACTATTAAAGGCAGAATAGATGCTCTAAGCGAACGTTTAACAACCCTGATTGGATACTGCGATGCCATTCTTAAGATGGATAAAGTAGCAGATGACTAGTAAAAAATGAAAATGAAAGCATCAAAAAATTAAAAATAACCAATAGCATCCTTTTACAGCTTATTTTTCCTTTTGAAAAATAAAACCGTTGTAAAAGTTTAGTATTGGCTTCTATATTTTTTCAGCACTTCTACTTGTAGAGTGGTGTTTAGCTTTCAAGTAGATATTAACATTTTTCTTCGATCTTTTGGTAAATAAGTCATACTCATATAAAAGTATTTTATATTCTGGGCTTGAGAATTAGTTGTCCGTCGGTTATTTCTGCCGATAATGGTTAAAAAGATTAGATGAAGCCGCTAATATGTTGTTTTTCTACGATCTGACAATCAGCGCGGACTAATCAATTTATATGAGTAAGATATTTTTCGTTTTGTTTGCTCTTGTGTAATCAATAATACCTCTATTAAATTTACATAAGTCGTTCGCTTGAAGTAACAAGCTTTATAAAGCAAATCTGGTAAAGTATAAAAAATTTTAAGAAACAAAGGCAACCGAAAACGGGAACACGGGAACAGAGGAATAATAATAACACGAATATTCATTTGTACGAAAGCGCAATATGCTCTTTTTATTTCTAATAACTAATAGGACAGAATAATAACTATGAGTAATGTTTTATTATCGATTGAAAACCTCCGTGTAGGTTATGCAACGAGCGGCACGGAAGAGGAACAATGGGCAGTTGATGATGTATCTTTTACTCTGCAACCCGGTGAGAGGATGGGATTAGTCGGAGAATCTGGTTGCGGTAAATCCACTTTGGGACGTGCTGGGATGCGACTGTTACCTGCCTCTACACGCATAGAAGGGCAGGTAATGTTTCAAGGACGAAATGTATTTGAGATGACAGCCGAACAACTGCGTAAATTTCGCGGGGAAGCGGTAGCATTAATCTTTCAAGATCCGATGACGCGCTTAGATCCATTGATGACAATCGGCAATCACTGTCTCGAAACACTCAAAGCACATTCACCACAACTATCCAACTTACAGGCAAAAGAAAAGGCGATCGCCACTTTACAAAAAGTAAACATTCCCCCGGAAAGATGGAGTCAGTATCCCCACGAATTTAGCGGTGGAATGCGTCAACGAGTAGCAATCGCTTTAGCTTTATTATTAAATCCTAAATTAATTATTGCTGACGAACCGACAACTAGTTTAGATGTCACCGTTTCCGCCCAAATTTTGCAAGAATTAACCAGATTGTGCGCCGAAGAAAACATGGGATTGCTATTGATATCCCACGACTTAGCAATGGTTGCCGAATATTGCGATCGCATTGGGGTAATGTTCCAAGGAAAGATGGTAGAAACGGGTTTATCCAAGGAAGTATTTCAAAATCCGCAGCACGAATATACGCGATCGCTTTTACAAGCAGCATTGCACATACAAACATTTTCCGATCCGGATAACGCAGATACAGCAGCAGAATTATCAACCAGTCTCAACGAAAAATCATCCAATGTCACGCCGTTGTTAGCAATCAAACAATTAAAGCAGCATTATACTATCGAACCCAACTTTATAGAAAGAATATTTAAAGGACAAGGGCAAACCATCAAAGCAGTAGACGGGATCGACTTAGAACTATATCAAGGAGAAATTCTCGGATTAGTTGGCGAATCTGGTTGTGGAAAAAGTACCTTATCGCGGACAATCTTACAATTAATTCGTCCTACCGGCGGGAAAGTTGAATTTTTAGGTAAAGAATTAACCAGTTTGTCGCGCAAAGAAGTACGCTCCCAAAGACGACAAATGCAGATGATATTTCAAGACCCCCACGCCTGTTTAAATCCTACAATGACAGTAGGGCAAAACATCGCCGATCCCTTAATTATCCATCATCTAGCCGATGCCGGAGCAGCAAAAGAGCAAGTATTATGGATGCTCGATAAAGTTGGGTTAAACCCATCCGAAATGTACTATCAGCGTTATCCCTCCGACTTATCCGGCGGGCAACAACAAAGAGTAGCGATCGCCCGTGCTTTGATAACCCGTCCAAAACTAGTAATTTGCGACGAGCCTGTAAGTATGTTAGATGCCAGCGTACAATCGCAAGTTTTAGATTTAATGTTGGATTTAAAAGAAGAATTCGAGTTAACTTACTTATTCATCACCCACGACTTATGGTTAGCCAGATTTCTATGTGACAGAATCGCCGTCATGCACGGTGGTAAAATAGTCGAACTTGGAGCAACACAAGAAATTTTCGGCAATCCCCAGCATCCTTATACTAAAACCTTGCTCGCCGCCGCACCTTTGTTAGCAAGAGCGTAGGAATAAGACAAGGGGATGGGTGGATGGGGAGATGGGGAGAAAAAATTTAAGAATTAAGAGTTACATAGCCATTTGTAGTGTGAGCATCTTGCTCACTGGCTGTTTCATAAACAATTCCCAATTACCGATTACCAATTACCAATTCCCAATTACCAATCCCCCATGCCCAATCCCCCATGCCCTCTCTTCCTCACCCAAGCATCGGATAATTATTCAAACTCGCTCCGTATAATTCAATAAATCTTCTATAGAGCGACATACTTTTACAGTTAGAAACTTTGCCTATTTTCAGCAAGCTATCTCGATTTTTTTCAGCGAGATTGCGTAAGTAAGGTAAATCTTCAAATAAAGTTAAACAAGAAGCAAAATGCAGCAATAACTGTAAAAATGGCTTAAACCACTGTAAATCGCTGTAAATATCAATAAAGAAATAATGCTCGTTTTCATTCAAAGGAACGGCATGAAACATCACAGTTATTCTCTTTTGGTTGTAAACTGGAATGCTTAATTCTACAGTGTAGGGATTGTGCAAAATTAAATCTACTTCTACAGTAGGTTGTCTCCAAATTCGTAGAGGATTAAAAGGAGAATCCAGCATAGTTTGGAATTTAATTACTCCACCATTATCTGTAAGCTGAAAATCGCTAATATTTACAACTTTGAGGTTATTTAAACTAAAATGGTGAATGCTTTCTAAGTGCTTTAAATTTAATAAATGATAAATTTGGCAAATATAAGGGAAAGGTAATATATATTCTTGACTAATCATATATCTTTGCCTTAACTCGGACTTTAAACCCAGATTATTACAGGCATTTCCTTGTAAAGCTAAGACTTCACGTTCATAATGTGAATTTTCTGGTCTTAAAAACAGCCAGCTTGCAAAGAATAAAGAAGCTGTAAATAGCTGTATAACTTCAATTACAGATATATAACCGTCAGCAAACGCAGCAAAACTTCTGTCGCCAATACCAAACAGCCAAGATGGAATACCAAACAGCCAGATACCGCTTCTAATTCTACCTACAAGAAAAGCAATCTCTTTAATTTTATTACTCTGCTTATTCTCAAGCAATTTTGTAGTTGTAATATTATCTTGCATAGGAAATTACTGTGGTGTTGGCATAGCGAAAATTACCCACTTACTTAAACAGAGCAAGAGGGTTTTATCTAAGGAATGCGAATTTATAGAATAAATTTATACTGCTAAAAAAAGAAAATTTTGATGCACCAATAAAATTAGTTGAATAAGCAATTATTTGTGTCCCTGCAAAAACACAAATATATAAATAGCATCTAGATAAACCGCATTAAATTAAATCTATTTTCCTTAATTAGCAAGTAAAAATATAGGGTGTCAGGATACATATATTTATTTTAGTAAAAATATCTTGACTTTTACACAGGAATAGTTATTTATGTCTACAGCCTGATATATGTTGAATAATTGAAAATTTACATCAGTCTAAAGACAGTTATCAGTTACCAGTTATCAGTTACCAGTAAACAATGAATGGCGACTGTTATGTACCCCGCAATTTACACTTCAACTTCTAAGTAACACATTTTGTAACCCTTACCTCACAAGTATTTGAGGATTTGATTAAGATGTGTCAGTTCTATTTGTTGCGAGGGAATTAAATACCTTTAACCTTTAACCTTTAACCTCCTCGCAAGAGGCTTACATTTTGCACCATTGCTGTTAAGCCTAAATTCCCATATTGAAATCAATCCAAGATGAAATTACTTTGTTCTAAAATTACGCTACGTTACAACAATCTTGACATCTATCAATATATCTAGTACAAATGCACTAAACGGCTTTTATTTAAACTTCTATTCTTAAACTTTTAAACAAGGAGGAGTAATTAGTGCAATCCATCCAGCCAGAAATCACACAACGAATCGAAGAGCTACGAAAACTGTTAATCCAAGCCAGTTACGCTTATTACGTCCTTGACGCTCCCACCATAGAAGACGTTATTTACGATAAATTGTATCGCGAATTGCAGGATTTAGAAACACAATACCCGGAATCAATTACTCCCGATAGCCCTACACAAAGAGTTGGTGAAAAACCCGCAACTGGCTTCACTTCCGTACCTCACAATATTCCGCTTTACAGTTTAGAAAATGCTTTTGATGTTGACGAATTAAAATCTTGGGATGAAAGATGGCGAAGAAATGCACCTCCTCAAGAAAATGTAGATTATGTCTGCGAATTGAAGATTGATGGTAATGCTTTAGCTTTAACTTATGAAAATGGGGTTTTGGTAAGAGGTGTAACTCGCGGTGATGGGGTGAGTGGGGAAGATATTACGCAAAATGTGCGGACTATTCGTTCGATTCCTTTAAGATTAAATTTGGATGATATTGAATTAGAAAACCCAGATGCTTTACAAAGGATAGAAGTGCGTGGTGAAACCTTTTTACCTTTAGATGTATTTGAAAAAATTAATCAAGAAAGAGTTTCATCTGGTGAAAGTCAATTTGCAAACCCCCGAAATGCTACTGCTGGTACTCTCCGACAGTTAGATTCACGCAAGGTTGATAAAAGACGGTTGGATTTCTTTGCTTATACTTTGCAAATTCCCGGTATGGATGATGCGAGTTTTGCAAATAATCAATCGGAAGCTTTGGAATTATTGCAAAAAATAGGCTTTAAAGTAAACCCGAATAAACAACTTTGTCATTCCTTGGATGAAGTTGCTGAATATTATCAGCATTGGGATACCGAGAGATTAAATTTACCTTACATGACGGATGGCGTTGTCGTAAAGCTCAATTCGTTTCCCTTACAGCAAGAATTAGGCTTTACGAATAAATACCCTCGGTGGGCG
>JBARZF010000711.1:0-3080 GCA_049649675.1 Rivularia sp. (in: cyanobacteria)
CGTTAAATGAAGGCGATTATGAAACGGCATACGAGAGCTTCGAGGAATTATTAGAACTTGAACCCGAATCGATAGAAGCAACCATTGGTGCTGCAACTGCTCTCAATGGTTTAGAAGAATATGACGATTCGGTGGAGACGATTGAAGAAGCGATTGCACTTCAACCAGAAAATTATCAACTTTGGGTAATCAAAGGGCAAGCAAAACATGGATTGAAGCAACATCAGGAAGCCCTTTTAAGCTATGACAGAGCATTTGAGTTAAATCCACCACCAGATGCTCTATCTGTAATTTGGAATTATAAATCGATTTCGCTTCATCAATTAAATCGATATCAAGAATCTATTCAAGCAGTTAATAAAGCATTAGAATTAAATTTAGAATCATCTAAGGTTGGCGATGCTATTTATTTACAAGCTCGTTGTCATGCTTCCCTGCAACAAGATGATTTAGCATTAACATCTTTCAAAATAGCTTTAGAATTAAAACCAAGTTTGAAAATTTGGATTAGGAAAGCTCCCGATTGGAATCGTTTTGATTCAGATACCAAATTTCAAGCTATCGTCGGAACACAAGTTACTCAAAAATCCGTCGAACAGTTTTTTAATCAACTTCGAGAATATCCCAAAGGCGAATATACTTTTATTCATAATTTCCCAGAAAAGCATGAAGATGTAATTACTGATTTATGGAATAATGATTTAAATCAACTCCCCAATAACGTTCAAGAATCTTTTCGTTTTTACAAAGAAACCGTCGAAGATGGAGATTTTGGTTCTGTTCGTGTTTACAAATATTCTTCAGCAATTGTGCCAATATATGTAGTTGGTGTTTCAACAGACGGCGACGATGGCTATATAGAAATATACCGTCAAACAGGTGAACAAATCGCTTGCGGTAGGTATGATGCTGATGTAATTAATTGGTGCGATCGCGAAACAGCTCGTGCCCCTTTAAATGAGATGATACAAAATTCTTAAAAAAATTTGTAGTCAAAAAGCGGCTAGTACCAATTTGATATAGGAATCCTAAAATTGCCGGGTGAGGGAAGGTAGGGGGAGAGGGGGAAGAATAAATAATAATTACCAATTACCAATTACCAATTACCAATTACCAATTACCAATTACCAATTACCAATCCCCAATCCCCAATCCCTTATTCCCAATTCACTAAATCTTGCAAAATAGCACTTAATTGAACGTTTCCTGGTTCAAGCTTCTGGGCTTGTTGAATTTCTGCAACCATTTCATACCAATATCCCCGACTCGCGTACCACTTTGCTTTCTCAACACTACTTTTACCAGTTAATTCTCTCTCTACTTGAGAAGTTCGTTCAACTCGCTGCACCCAACCTTGAAAAGTAGGATCGTCTGGCTGTACCGTATTTCCACAGACAACTACTAAAGACCATTGATAATTTTTACCTACTTTTAAAGGTGTCTTATCTTCTGGTAAACTAAAACTAACAATACCATTAGAAGTAATCGGTAAAAAAGCTCTTTGATAATATTTCCCAGCTTCGTCTCGGAAACTGAGCATTACTTTTCTAGCTTTCGTCTTCGGTAAACGCACGAATACCGGGGGAAGTTTTTGTAAAGTTAACCCATAATTGCGTTTTGGCATCAAAGGTTTAATTTTTTGCTCGCTTGGAGAACATTTTCCATCGTCGCGGGAACCAGAACCTTTTGTATCTTTTGGTTCCGGTTCACCAGGTGGTATAAATGAATCTTGAAAAACGATTTCTTTTGATAAGGAATTAGTATTGTTTCTCAGTCTTGATTGGGCTTGAGTGGGTAAACTATAAATAGTAATTAATATCAATAAGCTGAGGTTCAAGAATTTGAGTAAATAATAAGTCATATTCATTAACGTAGCTTCTAGGTATCTAATTTAGAATAACAGCATTAGTTTTGTTATTGATTTTTATTTTGCTTTTATTTCTGATTTTTTAGTGGAGAATATTTAATTCAATAAAAGCTATTTTAATTCATCTATCTATGGTGGTATATACTGAATTTTAATTGGATTTTATTAGCACCCTCAGCGTTCAAATAACTACAATTTAACAATTACGACAATATTATGCAAGACAAAGGATACACCTTAGCAACCGGGGATTCGGGGGCATATCGATTACAAATTCTTAATGCAATCCACCAGCCATATACCGAATTTGTGTTAGAAAAAGCTGGGTTATCAAAAGGAATGCGAGTAGCAGATATTGGCTGCGGTACGGGGAATGTGTCTTTTTTAATCGCATCCAAAGTTAAAATTAATGGTTCAGTTTGTGGTGTAGATATCAGTACGGCGCAGTTAGATATAGCACGCTCCCAAGTAGAAATTCTTAATTTGGACAATGTAAAATTCACCCAGGGTAGCGCTTACGATACAAAATTACCTAAAGAGTCTTTTGACTTAGTTTACTGTCGTTTTTTGTTGATACATCTAAATCGACCAATAGATGCATTGATTGAAATGCGATCGCTACTTAAGCCAGGTGGATTGTTTGTCTGTGAAGAAGCAGATTTTAGTAAAGCTTTTTGCGAACCATCTTCTAAAGTTCACGATAGTTGTTATGAAATGTTAATTGGCTTAGCGAAACAAAGAGGTCAAAACTTTTGTCTGGGAATCGAACTTTACGAGAAGTTTCAGAATGCTGGGTTTATTAATCCTGAAATCTCATTTGTACAGCCTGTTGTAGTGGGAGAGAATAAGCGACTTATCGATATGTCACTATCGGAAGCAAGAAATGCTTTAATTGAAGCTGGGTTAACAGAAGCTGCTGAAATAGACAATACAGCTACTCAATTAAAAGAAATAGCTTTAGATAAAACTACTATCTTTGGAATTCCTCGCGTTACACAGATTTGGGCGAGAAAATAATCAGTTAACAGTTAACAGTTAACAGTGAACAGTGAGCAGGGAATAGGGAACTCTTAATAGGGAACAGTAAATAAATGGTGCGTTACGGCATAATCAAGTTTAGCGTTTAAATTTTTACATTTTCGAGCCGTAACACACCCTACAAATAATTCCTCGCGTTACACAAATTTGGGCGAGAAAATAATCAGTTAACAGT
>JBARZF010000712.1:0-4395 GCA_049649675.1 Rivularia sp. (in: cyanobacteria)
AAAGTTCTTTTTCTAACTAGTTTTACTGGATTAATATCTAATAAAAGTGCTGCGGTGCATTGTTCGTTATTTGCTTCCGGGTAAAAAACGTGTGCTTCTCCGAAGGAAAGGGAAAACGACTGACAGCGACTTGGGTGTTTGTGTAGAAGATAACCCAAATCTGTTGCTGGTTGGTGGGTGGTAGCGATCGTTAGCAGCATTTAGTTAAAGCATGGGAAGACAGTCTTTAAGGTAGCATTTTAGTTTCAATTTAGTTTCAATTTGTTGGTTTCGATTGGAAATGAATTTTTTCAATGCGGAGGAGCGTAAAAGTGAGCGTGGAGGGATACGGAGCTTTTATACGTCTAACCAAACTATTATCTTGTAAAGTGCGTGACGCTTTTATAAATGTGGTTCCTAATTGAAAAGTTTACAGCGTCACGCACCAATTACTAATTCAGGCAATAATAAAGTTAATTATTAATGTACTCCCCGATAAAACTTGATAATGTCCTCAATGTTCATTGGCTTATGGTTTTTTCTCCCCATAAAAAAGAAAGCCGAAGCTCCATCTGAAGAATAATTTTCTGGCATAATTTTATCAAAAAATCTTACCCAAAAGAAGAATAATAAAGATAGGGTACCAATCTTTTTACTGCGGAAAAGAGCCGCAAAAAAAGAACGAATTGTCCATAACAATACTGTACCAGGTCCCCAAATAACTCCGGATTTAATCAATTCAAAGTTTTTGAATAACCAACGATGTCCGTTTTCTGTAAATCTTGTAAAGTCATAAGCTTTTTCATGCACTTGCTGCATAAATGGAGTTGCGGCATAAACTAATCCATTCGGTTTTAAAATTCTGTGAATTTCACTAACTACTTTTGCAGGCTCAATTACATGTTCCAAGACATACTGAATCCACACTCCATCAACTGATTCATCTTTTAATGGAATGGAATGTGCGTCGGCAATAAAATCTGTATTTTCAGAACAATAAATATCACATGAAACGATATTTACAGCCGGATTATTGTATAAACGATCCGAACCTAAACCTTTTGTACCACCACCAACAATCAATATAGTTGGGTTTGGGTTTTGTTCGAGTAGCTTATCGATAAAAATTTGAGAATTTTCCTTAGCTTTTTTATCTGTTCCCCAAATAATCCGATACAAAAACTTGTGCAAGCGCGAGCGTTGCCGGGAAATAACAGAACCATTGTCTAATTTAGAAAAATTATCTATATCAAAAACGCTATTTTCAAAGTTTACTAGTATTGGTTGCTCTGAAACTTGCGGAATTTGATCGTTCCCCGAACAATTGACTTGCGTACATTTAAGTTTCCCTTCATCTGTAAATTCTAAAGATGAATTTAAACAATAAGGGCAACAGTATAAGGAGTGTAATTGAGTTGATTTTAGTTGTACCATAAGGATTTTCCAAATAAGGTAAAAGTAAAAAAGTAAAAAGTGCCAAAATGTTGGGATTGCGATCTTTCTCCGGGAGACGCTCCGAAGATCGCTGCACTGCGTTTCGCTCGCAATGAGTATTTAGCGGGAGCGTAAGTCCCGATCGCTAAATTAGAGCTACTGTAGGTAATCGCAATACACTGTAATAAACACCTAGAGTTTGATCGAGCATTCTTTGCAGAGTAAAGTTAGTTTCGTAGCGTTTGCGTCCAGCTTCTCCCATCTTAATTCTTAGGTTGGTGTCAGTAATTAATTGAGTTAATCTTTGACGCAAAACCATCGCATCTCCTTTCGGAATCAAAAAACCAGTTTCCCCATCAACCACAACTTCATTTACACCACCAATATCAGTAGCAATTACAGGTAAACCGGCTCGCATTCCTTCCACAGAAACCAATCCAAAAGATTCCCAGTTAGTTGATAAAACAGAAATCTGGGCATCTTGGAGAATATATTCGACATCCGAGCGCTTACCCAAAAACTTGACTTTAGATTGCAAACCTAACTCGGAAACTAAAGATTCTACTTGCCCTCGCGTTTCTCCATCTCCCACTAGTTGCAATTCAAATTCTTCTTCGATACCAGCAAGTGCTTTAATCAGTGTAAATTGGTCTTTTTGTGGTGCAAACCTCGCTACCATAACTAATTTTACGCATTCTGTATTGCCTGGATTTGCACGAAGCTCGGTATCTGGTAAACCGTAGTATACGAGCGTGATTTTTGATGAAGATGCAACACGATATTTAAGAGCCAAGGAAAGATCGTATTCAGAAATTGTAATAATCTTTGAACAATAACGAGCTGCTATTTGTTCGCTGGGAATAGCTAAAGCTTTCCAATACCAAGGAAGTTCAGCAGCAAATGCCCAACCATGATCTGTATAAATTGCAGGTACACCTGCTATAGTTGCCGAAATTCGTCCTAATAAACCAGCTTTTGAAGAATGAGCATGAAGCAAGTCTGGTTTTTCAGTATTAATTAAATTCAGAATTTCTCTTGATGCTTGAATGTCTTGGAGAGGATTAACAGAACGAATTAAACTTGGCAATATATATACCTTAATTCCTAAACTCGATGCTGCTTCAGTCAAAAATCCTTCTTCTCCGGTAGCCAAGACTATCTCAAATCGATTGCTAAAACCTTTGATTAGTTCTAATACATAGGTTTGAGCGCCACCACTAACACCACGGGTAATTAAATGAACAATTTTCATGATATGTAAATTATAGTTGTAAGGTTGACATCGTTACTTAATTGTTGGGATTGCAGTTGAATTCACTCTCAAAACATCCTTTTGATTTTCCTGCCAAGATGCAGTTTTTGCTCTGACATATTTATAAAAATCAAGTCTCCGCTGTTGAAGCAATTTCTCGTTGTAATCTTTAGAGGTTTGTAAATTGCGACTTGCCATTTGTGACATACGTTCGGGTTTTGTCACAACTTCCTTTATTTTTGTCGCCAGTTCATTTACACTCCCTGGAGAAACTAAATCTTCATCTGCAAGTAATTCGGGAATACCTCCAATATCAGAACCGATACAAGGTAATCCTCTTGCCATTGCTTCAACAACCGCTCTGGGTAGACTCTCTTGTCGAGAGGCTAAAATAAATAAATCTGCCATATCTAACTGTTCATAAACGGCTTTACCGGTTGGTAAATATCCTCGGAAAAATACACGATCTTCAATTCCTAATTTCTTGGCTTGAGCCTTAAAATCTTCTCTGTGGCAACCATCTCCAACTACTACTAATTCCAGATTCAATCCTTGTTGAATACATATAGCTAGAGCATCTATTAATACATCAATCCCTTTACAGAAGTTTTGTAAAGTACCAACGGTAATCAAAGTCAGCTTGTCAGATTGATTGTCAAATGAATGAGCAGCAGATACAAAAGCTGCATCAGATAATTCCACATCTGAATAATAGGTACAATAGGTTTGTTCGCTGCCAGGATATCTTTGTTGTAAAGCCTCTTTTGTGACGTAGCCATTTGCAGCAGAGTCAAGGCATTGCTTTTTCATTTTTTCGGTAAACCAGTTACGGAAAAAAGGACGTAAAGGATGTTTAACAGTCCCCGGAGCAAAAAAGTTATAAGGATCTCCAATAACTTCCAAAGCATAGGGATGATTGTTACGAATTACCCAATCATAAACGCAATTAGCAACATTAGATGGAATTCTTAGAATAACAGCATCATCTTTATTAATTGCATTTTTAACAGCCTGCTGTACTTGGAAATATTTTTGTAGATATTGTGTAGGCCCCACGTAAAAGGGAATAGCTGCAACAGAGACATTTTCACCATCAACCCGCTGATAATTCGAGGGTACTGAGTCAACTTGACATACCCGAGATACGATTCGCACGCTATCAAACACTTCCAAGTAACGCAACCAAAAAGAGTAGCCGCAATTCGTAGGACTCCAAACAGCCCCATCGGGTGTTCCAAAATAGCGATAATCTATTGATACAACAACGTTCATAATTGATAACCTCCTAATTTATTACTAGTCATATTTCTATACTTACTATCTATTTTTGAATTTTTGTCCGATATCTTCACCTTCATATTTTTGCGAAGAGCAATAGCAACACAACATAAATAAAAACCCATAAAGTGACCAAATGCAGGTACGGGATAAAATGTTTCTTGAGTTATTGAAGTTATCAATAGAGAAATTGTCGTCCAAAATATAGGCTTGCTTCCCAATTCATATTGTTGTAAAAACATAATTATGTTTTTGAACAAAATTAAAAATATAATTAAACCAACAAGACCATTTTCAATAATAATATGCAGAAAAAGCATATGAGCGCTACCACCTTCTGTCCCAGCATCCCAAGCCGAACCAAAACCAGTTCCCACTATCCATCGTAAATTTCCTTCATACAAGAATTTCACTTTATCTTCCCAAATGCTATCTCGACCGCTTAAATTTTC
>JBARZF010000713.1:0-5446 GCA_049649675.1 Rivularia sp. (in: cyanobacteria)
GTTGGAAGAGACAGAAGAAAAAAAGAAAAAACCTGCTATAAATTTTATTCAGAAAGAGTTTATTCAAGCCAGTCAAAATGCGATTGAACTAGCAGAAAAAGAAGAAAAACGCCGACAAGAAAGAATGCTGCTTTTACAGCAAGAGAAGATAGCCGAACAGAAAAAAAGTGCTAAAAAACAAAAGTTTTTTCTTGGTGCCGTTAGTATTGCACTTTTGGCTGCTGTTGGAGCTAGTGTAGTGGCTTTTAGTAAGATGAATGAAGCCGAAGCAGCTAGGATAAACGCTATAGGGCAGAAGCAAAAGGCTGAAAACGCTAAGAAAAATGCTGAAAAGCAGAAGAAATTGGCTCAAAAGCAGAAGCAAGACGCTGACAAAGCTAAGAAAAATGCTGAAAACGCTAAGAAAAGAGCTGAAGAGCAGAAGAAAAAAGCCCAAGCAGCTCTTGAACGTCAGATTTCTTCTGTAATTCGATTATCCTCGATGCTATATCAGGAAGATCTCAAGTTTGATGCTCTAATTGAAGGCATTAGGGCAGGGGAACAAATACTAAAACAAGGATTGCGCCCAAATCAAGAAACTCGTAGTTTAGTTTTAACAACTTTACAGGCAGCAGTTTATGAACATGGATTTAGAGAGCAAAATCGTTTAAAACATCAAGGTAAAGTCTTTGATGTAGCTTGGAGTCGTGACGGAAAGCAAATTGTCTCAGCTAGCGAAAATGGTACAATCAAACGTTGGAATCTTAACGGCAAGGTAATTAAAACCACACAGCTAGCCAGTAACGATCAATTCTATAGGTTTAGTCCTGACGGCAAAACTATTGCCTTTACTAAAGATCAAAAAACTGTTATAATCTTCAACTTGCAGTCAGAAAGAACCAAAACTCTCCGAAAGCATGGTTCCGTCAAGAGTGTAACTTGGAGTGCCCGCAGAAAAACTATAGCCTCTCGATATTCCGATAATAAGATTGTACTCTGGAATAGCCGAGGAAATCCTCTGAAAGCCCTTACAGCCGCCGATCGAGAAAAGATTACAAGTTTCAGCTTCAGCCCCGATGGTAAGACAATTGCTTCTGCTATTGAAGGTGATAAAATCAAACTTTGGAATGTTAATAATGGTCAAGTAGTTAAAGCCATACCAGAAGACAAAAACATAGGCAAAGATATTAAATTTTATAGCGGTAGTTTTAGTCCTGACGGGAAGACTATTGCCTTTACTAGTAATGACGAAGTTAAACTCTGGAACATCGAGGAAGAGGAAATCATAGCTCTTGGAGCACATAATGATTCCGTCTTGAGTATAACTTGGAGTCCTGACGGGAATACTATTGCCTCTGCAAGTGCCGACAATACTGTTAAAATTTGGGACACAAGGGGAGAACCCCTCCAAACCCTCAAAGGTCATGACGGTCGAATCAACAGTGTCAAATTCAGCCCTGACGGAAAGAAAATAGCTACTGCTAGCGAGGATAATACTGTCAGGCTTTGGAGCTTATTGGATAAGAAACTGAAAAAGCTTGAGGAAGATAATCAAGCATTATTCTCCAGCGTTGCTTGGAACCCAAAAGGAAATAACATTGCTTTTGGTACAGCGGACGGTACCATCGAAATCTGGAGGTTGAAGCAGGAGAGATGGAAAACGATTCCAACAAAAATCAAACATACGGATAAAGTTTTAAGCGTTAGTTTTAGTCCCGACGGAAGGATCATTGCTTCTGGAAGTAACGACAATACAATTAAACTCTGGAACAAAAATGGTCAAGTATTCAAAACTCTCGAAGGACATAAGGCTTATGTCAAGAGTGTAGCTTGGAGTCCCGATGGAAATATCATTGCTTCTGGTAGTAAAGATAAAACTATTAAACTATGGAACAAAAACGGTCAACTCCTCAAAATATTCGACGGACATAAATATGCTGTCAACAGTGTAGCTTGGAGTCCCGACGGAAATACCATTGCTTCTGCTAGTAAAGATACCATCAAACTCTGGAACCTTGATGGCGAAGAACTCAAAACCCTCAAAGGACATAATAATGTTTCAAGCGTCGCTTTTAGCCCCGACGGAAAAATTATTGCAACTGCGAGTAAAGACGGTACCGTAAAACTTTGGAACCTTGATGGTAAAGAACTCCAAACCTTAAACCCGAACCTTGATGGTAAAGAACCCCAAACCTTAAACCCGAACCTTGATGGTGAAGAACCCCAAACCTTAAACCAAGAAAATGAGCCAGTCAAAATTGTTAGTTTTAGCCCTGACGGTAAAACTCTTGCCTCAGTTAGCTATGATGACGGAACGTTAATCCTGTGGGATTTGCGAGAGCTGCAATTAGATTTAAATCAACTAATGAAGGCTGCTTGCCTACAAGTAAAAGATTATCTTGAATCTAATAATGCTAAAGAAAGCGAGAAGAATCTCTGTAAATAACTAGAAAGTTATTTAAGCTTTTCTACTTTTTGCGACATAACTATGTTCTACACCGACCTCCCACGTACTTGGAGTTAAAGCAATGTTCGCTTTGGAAGCAAAATCTAAAAAAGCGCGAGTAACATCGCTGCTAAAAAGAGGTTCGTTATAAGTAGAAGCAACGTAGGCTTTAGCCGTCAACTTAATGGCATCAGGAGTTTGACTCAGATAAATTTGCATCGGTAAAGAAGGTTCGTAATAAACAGAAGATTGTATCGCATCCCAAATAGTATCTTCAGCAGCCTGTCTTTGCTCGGCAGTATTAAAAGAAGCTAGGTAAAAATTGATCACACACAAAGAAGAACGATTGCCAGAATTAGCAGAGTTTAAAACTTCATTCCAAAGGGAATGAGTAGGTATACTAATAAGATCGTCATCAGGTGTTATCAAGACGACAAAAAAAGTATTAAACTTAACTACTTTACCTTTAATACCTTTAAGATTAACGCGATCTCCAACTTGAAAAGGCTGTGTAAAAGCAGTAATAGTTTTGAAAGCTAGACCATTAAGAAAAGCTTTAATCAAATCGGTGCCGTTAACGAAAATCCAAATTAATAAAAGGACAAAAACGAGGACTAGACTACTTTTATCCGCACTGTTAATATTACTGTCAGTTTCACTGATAGAAACTAACAAAAAAGGAACAATAAAAACTGAAAATAATAGAAGAAAGTTTTGAATTAAAACATCAAAGCGACGAGAGGATTGTTTTTCTGCATGGTGAATTAATATTGTTTCTGGTAAACCGCGAGCAAAACGTCGTTTATTAGTCCTAGTCTGACGTAAGTAAATACCTAGTGAGTAGAGCAGTTGAGTGCCAATAATTGTCCCTAAATAAATTAATAAATAAATTAAAATTTCCGGGTTTGTTATGGCTTTTTGTACGTCGTTCATCGTCGAAGTGTTGATTATTAGTAAAGAACGGTTTAATTGTCGATTATTTCTGATTATAAATTATAATTGCTTAGTAAATCTAAGCCAACTGTTTCGCGAATACAAAATATTACTATCGCCAAGTATTCAGGGCCAATGTAATAGATTTGTCCCGATTGTTTGACAATATCGATATTTGTAAAAACAGCAATACTTCTAACTCCCATACTATAGTGAAGTCCTAAATCTTCGGATATTTCCTTTAAAGTTGAAGGGCCGCTAATTAGCAAAATTGCTAAAGTTCTAATTTCATCCCTCACCGAGAGCCTGGAAATAATTTGTCTGAGAGCTAAATACTTGCTAGCTAATGATTGTGGAAGATCGTGACCAAAACGCTCGAAATTTTCAAGTTGCCTGATAATCCCCAACCAGTTGCGGATTGTTTCGATAAACTCTTTATTGTTTTTAATCTCAAACGGTAATATCCAATCAAAATTCTTAGCTTGTTTGAGAAAACTATAGGCAAAAACATCAATGTGACAAGTAATATCGCGATCGCTTTCAATTTCACTTAAGGTAGCAACCAATTTCTTGAGCGGTTTGAAGCCTCGAGTGTTTTTACGAAAAAGTTGATCTAAATAATAAATATCGCTCATTTGATGCTGCTGGATTTGACTGGAGAGAAATTCAAGATAGTTTTCATCTCTTAAAGCAGCTTCATGTAGTTGTTGAGCCGTCCATGATTTAGATTTTTGGTAATTCCAACCAGTAGTTATTTTAGCCCTAAGTTTCATTGAGTTTTAAAGTCACGAATCACAGAAGTAAAGCTTGATTAATTGAACCTATAAGCTATTTTAAAGCAGAGTGGGATTGATAATCGCTTCGGAAGCGCTAATACTTTTAATTTGTTCAAAGAAAAAAATAAAGCTCCGCCGCAACCGTCGGCGGTAGTCTTTTCGTCCCTAGAAGAACAAAGAGATTTTCAGAAGAAGCAAGTGTAGTTGAATATAGCAATCCGAAATCATTTGTAAGAAATATATATATAGCAATCCTAAATGATTTATAAGAAGTTTAAACACAATCTGGCGAATATAATTCGCTACTACACAAACGAAGTCCATCTCCGTGGACTTCATAAAATAACCCGCGCAGGCGGGTTTTGCTTGTGTAGCCGTGATTTATAATCGCCAGGAATGAATAAAATCCAACATTAAAAGCTCTAATCTTCTCTACGTGTTATCTCATGTCTCAGTTCGGATTGCTATATAATGCGGCGCTTTATTACCGCTACTACACAAGCTAAGTCCACCTACGTGGACTTAGCGAAATAACCCGCGAAGGGGGGTTGGTAAGTCTACTCCCGTGCGGAGGAACACGACCGTTGAGGGAAGTAGCGTTAGCGGAGCGAGGCGTTAGCCTTACCCGTTACTCTAACGAGTCAGCAAGCTGAACACGCGAGAGCGTGCGGCGAGCGGGGGGGATCTCAATGTCTGGAACACTTATTTCCTGTTGTCGCTGCGTAAGTCCCAATTTAGTTATACAAGCATTAATTACTTAAATATATAAAAATACTTTCAGCCTCATATTGTTTAAAGACTCATCAAACTCTATAGTTTCTATTACATAGCTGCTACCTAATATAAGTTGCTGAGAATTAGCAAGTATAGAGTTGGTTAGTTTCAGCTTGGCTTGATCTATTCTATCATTCCGTAACTGAAAATCTTTTGTAGGAACTACCCAATTTTCTTGCTTTGCTTCAGATAATTCTTTTTCGTTCCTGACTAAAATGTCGGGTGAAGAGAATGGTGCTTTCCCTATAGCAAATTTCAACATTTTAATGTCTTTGAAATTTATCATCTGAGAACTACCATTCAAAGTTATTTGAATTTCTTTTTTTGCAGAATTAAATTTGCTTAACCATCCATACTTTGGCTTTCCTTCTTTTAACTCTACAATCACCTGTGGTAACAAAAGTGTTATTGAATCATCAACGGTAATGTTTTCGATTGTCAGAGATGAATTTGAAGATTTTTGTTCTTCAGACAACAAAACTTCATTGAACCCTACCATCCCAAAAACCGAAGCTACTAGTGTAATTAGCAACACTTT
>JBARZF010000714.1:0-14290 GCA_049649675.1 Rivularia sp. (in: cyanobacteria)
GCTAGAACTTCTAAATCGGCAATTGTCCAGCGGATTTTGTCTGTTGCTTGAGTCATAATATCACTATAAGTCTGCATGTTAAAGGTTAAAGGTCAAAGGTGAAAAGATTTCGGCGTAAGCATCTAAATCTGATTCGCGAAATTCACGTAAGATTAGACGCTCGGTTTTAAGGATGGGAATATTCATCATCAAAAATCGCTTCGTCTAAGTTAGCGCCTCTTAAATCTGTATGAGATAATTTTGCTCCTCTTAAATCTGCTTCAGTTAAATTAGCGTTATTCAAATAAGCATAATTCAAATTTGCGCCTCTGAGATTTGCACGTGATAAATCTACATCCTGTAAGTTTGCTCTCAATAATATTGATTCACTTAAGTTACAATCGCTTAAGTTTGCTTGGGTAATATCTGCTGCTGTAAGATCGGCTTTACTCAAGTTTGTGTGACTCAAGTTAGCTAAATTTAAAAAGGCGTAACTCAAATTAACGTCAGTTAAATCAAGAGAAGAAAGTTCGGCACACCTTAAATTAGCGTTATAAAAAGACCTATCTCCAATTGCATAACGATGTAAAAACAGATCGGTTGCCAATCGATCCAAAAGCGTTTGAGATGCACCTTGATAACACCATTTTGCTTGAATTAAATTAGCCGCTGTATCGATCGCAATTTCATCAACTTTGTCTACTGCAACACCATTACAACCATTCCAATCCCCACGTAACATAAAGGCCATCTCAGAAGCTGCTTCACATGAGTCAAACAGTAAAATTATTGGTTCAAGTTTGATTTCTAAACCAATTAATTTGTATAGTAAATTTCTCATTAATAATTAGCGGATAATCTTGATTTTGAGCAAGTCGCAATTGAAATCATTTGAATATTTTTTCGGTTTGTCTGATATAAGAATAAATGTTCAACAAAACCTGCTGACAATGTTCCAACTTATAGATGTATTCTGGGCTTACACACTAATTGCTATTTTAATTCTAGTCGGACGTTTTATCAGACAGCGTATCGGCATATTGAAATCTTTGTTTATTCCTAGTTCGGTTGTTGCGGGTGCGATCGCTTTATTATTGGGGCCAAGTGCTTTAGGTGCAGTAATCAAAGCTACCGTTGGTGCAAACTCTCCTTTAGTAAATGGAATTTTTCCCGAGGCGATTTTAACGGTATGGTCAAAATCCCCTGGAGTATTTATCAATATTGTGTTTGCAACTTTATTTCTGGGACAAATAATTCCCGGTTGGGGGACTATTTGGCGACAAGCTTCTCCACAAGCTGCTTTTGGTCAGGTATTGGGATGGGGACAATACGTGATTGGTTTAATACTGGGGATTACAGTATTAACACCAGTTTTTCAATTACCTCCGATTGCAGCTTCGTTAATTGAAGTTGCTTTTGAAGGGGGACACGGTACGTCGGCAGGGATGGCTGATACTTTTAATGAGTTGGGATTTGCTGAAGCTGCCGATTTATCTTTGACTTTAGCAACGATAGGGCTGGTTTCGGGAATTATCATCGGTACGTGGTTGATAGATTGGGGAAGACGCACCGGAAGAATTCAAGTGCAAAGCCGAGATGAAATCAGCTTGGGAATTGACGAAGATAGCATTCATACCCATACAAAAGAACATCCATCGATCGCAGTTGCCAGAGATAGATTATTTAAGGATTTGCTAATCGATCCAATATCGCTTAACTTTGGTTTTGTCGGATTAGCTGTTGCTATCGGTTGGTTAATTTTACAGGCTTTGGCATTTATAGAGTCAATTACCTGGGGAAGCGGAGACGGATTAAAGTTAATTGCTTTCGTGCCGTTGTTTCCAATGGCTTTAATTGGTGGGATTTTGGTACAGCTGCTTTTAGTGCGGACAAATCGCAGCTACATGGTTAGTCGCCCTTTAATGGAGCGTATCGGTGGATTGGCTTTAGATGTAACTATTGTCACGGCGCTAGCTAGTATTTCTTTAACGGCTTTGGGTGCAAATTTTGTTCCTTTATTAATCTTGGCAGTTGCAGGTATTTTGTGGAACGTTTGTGTATATATATTTTTAGCACCGCGTTTGATTCCTTTCTACCCAAATGAAAGAGGTTTGGGGGATTTAGGGCAATCAATGGGAGTTACGGCTACTGGTATTTTACTATTAAGAATGGTCGATCCAGATAATCGTACCGGCGCTTTTGAATGTTTTGCTTATAAACAGTTATTATTTGAACCAATTTTAGGAGGTGGTTTATTTACTGCTGCGGCACCGGCTTTGATTGTTAGGTATGGTTCGATTCCGATGCTGTTATTTACATCGGTAATTTTGGCTTTTTGGTTGATATTTGGGTTTTGGAATTGTAAGCAGTTGAAGAAGAGTAAAGGATAAAAAACCTGACTAGGCGTGGAGAATACTAATTCAATTAAATTTCGTAGTGGGAGCATCTTGCTCCCTCGGACTAGGGAGCAAGATGCTCCCACTACCATCTGTTTTTTATTTGCAATAACTATCTGCTGAGGAAAGAGATTTAAAGAGATATTTGTATTTATTTTATTACCTATTGACGAAAAACTTTAATTTTGCATCTCTTCCCGTATATATCTAGTAATCTTGATTAAGGTATTGATTTATCTGAATATTATTTAAGAGATATAGATCAAGTTTTGGGTATTTTGGCAATGGGGATTAGTTCCGTGTCAGGGAACAGGGAAAAATAATTTTATATTTGACAAAATGCCTGCGGACGAATTAAAACTATCAAAATTGATAACTGTTCACTGATAACTGTTAACTGTTAATGACAAACCGCACTCAGCAAAATAAACCCAACTTAATAGATAAATCACTAGCTTTCATTGAAAAAATAGGGAATCAACTTCCAGATCCGATTACGCTATTTTTTATACTATCAGTCCTAGTTATTTTAATTAGCGCGATCGCCTCTTTCCTAAAGGTATCGGTAGTCAATCCCAGCGATGATAAGACTATTGCTGCGGTATCTCTACTTACTGCCGAAAATATACGCAAAATGTTTACTGAGGCAGTTAATAATTTTACTGGATTTAAACCACTTGGTACCGTACTTGTAGCGATGTTAGGTGTGGGTGTCGCGGAATCTACGGGGTTGCTTTCTGCATTATTAAGACGAATAGTACTAGTTGCGCCGGGAAGGTTTATCTGTCCGGTTGTGGTGTTTGCGGGTGTTATGGGCAATATCGCTTCTGATGCTGGATATGTGGTACTTGTACCATTAGGCGCGGTAATTTTTCTGGCTTTTCGTCGTCACCCTCTCGCAGGTATTGCAGCAGCTTTTGCAGGGGTTTCCGGTGGGTATAGCGCTAATTTAATTATTAATCCTCTCGATCCTTTACTTGCGGGATTATCTCAAACAGCGGCACAGGTAATAAAACCAAACTATCAGGTAAATGCCACTGCAAATTACTATTTCATGATAGTTTCGACTTTTTTTATTACTTTAATTGCCTGGTTTGTGACAGAAAAAATTATCGAACCGCGTTTGGGAATTTATAACCAAGATGAAGATATACCGATGCAAACGCTAACACCACCGGAAAGAAAAGGTTTGCGTTGGGCGGGTTTTTCTTTATTAATATTTGCAGCATTTATCGCGGCTTTAGTTTTACCACCACAAGGTATTTTACGCAATCCAGAAACATTTACAATTATTCCTTCACCTTTCATTGACAGTATAGTTATCATTATTGCCTTAGCATTTCTAATTCCAGGAATTGTTTACGGTAAAATTTCTGGAAGAATAGAAAGTGATAAAGATGTTGCCAATGCTTTAGGCGATTCAATGGCATCGATGGGTTATTACATTGCCTTAGCGTTTATTTCTGCACAATTTATTGCTTATTTTAGCTGGAGCAATTTAGGTTTAATTTTAGCGGTGAACGGTGCTAATTTTCTTCAAGCAACGGGATTTACTGGCGTACCGCTGATGTTAATGTTTATCGTTGTGAGTATGTTAATTAACTTATTTGTGGGTTCAGCTTCGGCTAAATGGGCGATAATGGCACCGATATTTATCCCGATGTTTATGTTAGTGGGATACTCGCCGGAGTTGACACAAGCTGCTTATCGAATTGGCGATTCTTCTACTAATATAATTACCCCTTTGATGCCTTATTTTCCTGTAGTGGTGGCATTTGGTCAAAGGTATGATAAAAGTTTGAAAATTGGAACTTTAATTTCTTTGATGTTGCCTTATTCAGTGGCATTTTTGATAGGATGGGCGATTTTATTTGTGATTTGGTTTGTGTTTAAGTTGCCTTTGGGACCGGGAGCAGTTTCAATTATCAGTTAACAGTGAGCAGTTATCAAAATAGCCCTCACTCTGGCTATGGTGGGGCTATAAAAACAAAGTTTGACTACGCGGGCTAAATTTTGAGTTTTTCAGGATTTATTGATAGTGTTTTGCTGTTTCTAGCCATTTTTTACCCATTTCAACGGGAATATCCAAGGGTTGACAGAGAATATTAATTAACTCATTACCTCCAGCGGTAAGTACTTTCTGAACGCGGAAGTTTGTTCTGATTTCTTCCCTAAATTTATTTACAAATACTTGCTTTTCGTAATCAGAATTAGTAGGGTAGGTTGCTTTTAATGGTGTTAGTAATTCTTGGATTTCCTTGGCGGCTTCTGTGAGATTTTTCTGTTCTCCAGAGTTAGTTTTTTGAGTGGCTACTTCCGAGGCTTTAACCGTATCTGCGGCATTAGTTTTTGGAAAAGCTACTTCCGAAGCTGTAACCGTATCTGCTGTATCAGTTTTTTGAGTAGCCACTTCATAGGCTTTAACTGTATCTGCGGTATCAGTTTTTTGCTTATCTATCTCCGAGGTTTTAACTGCATCTGCGGCATCAGTTTTTTGAGTATCTATCTCCGAGGTTTTAACTGCATCTGCGGCATCAGTTTTTTGCTTATTTATCTCCGAGGTTTTAAATGCATCTGCGGCATCAGTTTTTTGCTTATTTATCTCCGAGGTTTTAACTGCATCTGCGGCATCAGTTTCTTGAGTATCAATTTGATCTGCTTTAGCTGTATCTGCGGCATCAGTTTTTTGAGTATCAATTTGATCTGCTTTAACTGCATCTGCGACATTATTTTTTGGAAGAGCTATTTCCGAGGCTTTAAATTTACCCGCCCCATTACCAAGCCTTATGCGACTGAAATCGAATTTAGGAGTTTCTGACATAATAAAAATTAGATAGTAACAATTAATGCTATCACACGAGTTTTTTCTTCTTACAACCGCAGAAACACTGCTTCACCATAGATAATAGCTCTGCCTCTGATTTTTCCAGTAAAGACGGCTAGTTTTATACTGTTGCCACGCACGGGTATGATATTTAACGGTATAAGTTAGATGTAGATGTTATTCTACATAATAAATAATAGATAGATGAACAATAAAAAATTCAACGCAACCGAATACGTAGAACAAACAGCTTTATTGCTAAATTTTAATTTACCCGATGAATACCGCGATGGAGTTGTCGCAAACTTTGAGAGAATTCAAGTTATAGCAAAACTTGTTTCGGAGTTTCCTTTACCCGAAGATATTGAAGCAGCGCCTGTATTTGAACCATAATTTTTATAATATCAAACCATGAATTTAAACTCAGCCGATGCGGTATCAATTGCAACTGCCGTTAAACAAGGAAATATCAAAGCGGTGGATGTTGTCAATGCAACCTTAGATAGAATTGTAAAGCGCGATCGCCAACTCAACTGTTTTACAACGGTAACTGCGGAAACTGCTTTGAAAGATGCAGCCAAAATTGATGCAGAAATCGCCCTCGGAAATAATCCCGGTTTGTTGGCTGGGGTACCTTTCGCTGTCAAAAATCTTTACGATATCGCAGGTTTAACTACTCTTGCTGGTTCAAAAATTAATGCTGAAAATCCCCCAGCTACTCAAGATGCAACGGCTGTAACTAAGTTGAAAAATGCCGGTGGCATTTTAGTGGGAGCTTTGAATATGGATGAGTACGCTTACGGTTTTGTTACCGAGAATTCCCATTACGGTGCTACTCACAATCCCCACGACTTAAACCGTGTAGCTGGTGGCTCATCTGGAGGTTCGGCTGCTTCCGTTGCTGCTGGTTTGGTACCTTTAACTTTAGGCTCGGATACTAACGGTTCGATTCGGGTACCCGCTGCTTTATGCGGTATTTTTGGTTTAAAACCGACTTACGGTAGGTTATCCAGGGCTGGTGTGGTGCTATTTTCCAGCAGTTTTGACCATGTTGGGCCGTTTGCACGTTCGGTGAGAGATATTGCAACAGCTTTCGATGTTTTGCAAGGAGAAGATGCAAGAGATAATGTTTGTACGAAACGCCCCCTTGTAGAGACGTTATACATAACGTCTCATGCAACGTCTGTGGAAAATATTGATAATTTAAAGATTGCGATCGCAACTAATTATTTTACCAAAAAAGCCGCACCGGAAGCGTTAGAAGCAGTACAGAAAATTGCCGATGCCTTGAATGTTTCTGAATACGTTTCTATACCAGAAGCCGCTCGCGCTCGTGCTGCTGCATACATAATTACTGCATCTGAAGGAGCAAATTTACATTTAGATAAATTAAAATCCCGTCCCCAGGATTTTGATGTTGCGACAAGAGATAGATTTATTGCAGGAGCATTTATTCCTAGTAGTTGGTATATTCAAGCCCAAAGATTTAGAAGTTGGTATAAACAACAGGTTCGAGAAATATTTCAAAATGTCGATATAATTATTGCTCCTACGACACCGATTTCAGCACCAGAAATTGGACAACAAACAATGATTTTAGACGGCGAAGAAATATTAGTTCGTCCCCATTTAGGATTATTTACTCAACCACTATCGTTTATTGGTTTACCCGTTTTATCGGTTCCAATTCAACGTAAAAATGCTTTACCTTTGGGAGTGCAATTAATCGCCGCTCCTTATAACGAAACGGCGATTTTACGAGTTGCTGCGGTATTGGAGAAAATGGGAATTATATCGGCAAATATTGTTTGAGATTGAGTTGAAGAGGGAACAGGGAATAGGGTTGGGGGCAACTGAGATAAAAATAAATATGGTTATTAAATAGATAGTATGATTAATTTTGATAAAAAAAACGCACAAATACAAACCGTAAAAAGATTCTGGCAGCGAGATAATAAATATTTTTAATACAGTATTTTTTCCTATTAAGAGTTCCCTACTCCCTCTCAACAAAAAAAGCCATCAACCTTCAGCAGTTAATGGCTATAAATACTATTTAAAAAACTACAATATTACTTACAAACCATGCTGTTGATGTACCCAAATCCAGAATTGAAATCCACCCGAAACCATAATATCAGTCCAATCATCGAATAAATCTTGATGCACGCCAGGTTTCAGATGCAAGTGTTGTTCAAGTACTACTATAGCGAGAGTTTCTTCAGCGGTAATTCTGATGTCAAGAAAGGCTTTTGGAAAACGCTTTTCTTTGTTCCAGTCATTACATAAAGACATTATACGTTCCCATTCATCTTTAGGAATGCGCTTATTAGAAATAAGTCTAATTGAATAAACGTCATCTTGAGGACCTTCTGCACAAAATACTAGAATGACTTCACATCCTAATTCTTCTTGGTAGGGAAACTGCACCACAAAATCACCGTCTTCGTCTTTCGTAAATCGTAATTCTCTGTTAGTTAGATAGCTTTCTATTACGCTACGGTCGAAGTTTTTAACTGTAGCCATATTAGATTTAGTTAATTGTGGTTCTACTTTATTATAGAGTTTTATGAAATATTATTAAGTATATAAAATACGTGATAACACCTAACTTTTTACTTAAAAACAAAAATAATGTATTTATCAAAACTTTTGCATATTTTTAGTTACAAATTACTTATTAATTCGTTTATTTTTAAGATATATAATTACCTATAAACAATAAAGTCATATATTATCTAATGTACAAAAAGCAAATAAAATGTTATTAAAAAAACAATCTTATCAAAATGTAATTTTAATTATATTATTATTTATACATTTTGAAACGTTGCTGGATAAATAACCTTACCTTTATACCTTGAGCGATAATTTGCTAAAGGTTTTACCATAAAAGCATCTTCAGGCACGGGAAATGGAGATTCTATATCAAAATCAACTGAAGGTTTAAATCCAAAACGAGAATAAAATTGAGGATGACCTAATACAATGATTAAAGTTTCTCCTAATACGTTTGCTTTATTTAAACCAGCATTTATTAACGCACTTCCAATTCCTTGGTTTTGAAAATCTGGTTCAACTGCTATAGGAGCTAAACCTATAACTTGAAATGTTTCTTTACCTACTAAATGAATGTAGCTAAACATTACATGAGCTACTACAAAATTATTAACTTCTGCAACTAACGTTAGTTGTGGAATATAGTATTGAGAATTACGAATCTTTTCAACTAAATCCGCTTCCTCTTGTCTAGCAAAAGCTAATTTGTGAATTTGTGCTATTGCTAGGTAATCTGCTTGAGTTTCAGGACGAATATTCATAGATCGAATAATTATCAATTATTACGATACTAATTATAAACTGTGTATCTCCCGATATTTTTATTTCTATTGAAAATTCGCCGAATGCCAAACTAACTGTGTTCTAACGGTAAATTTAAGTAATCATTCAATTCGTTACAAAGCCAATCAATTTCAACTTCGGTTAAATCACTTTTGCTAGTTAATTTATATTGATTTACTTTTGTCTTAGCTACAATTCCCCATTTGCAATCGTCCTCAATACGTACTTTTTCCAGCTTCGTAACCTTTTTCAAAGATATAGAACGAATAAACGAAGATTTAAAACATAGCCAATCAAAAGATAAGCATAGTTTCTTTCGGTCAATTTGCAATCTTTCTCTTTGAAATAAATTAGTCAATGCTTTTATCGAATCGTCTACAATGCTTACTATCAAAGCTATACAAATTCCAAAAATTCCGAAACAGACAATCATTAATATCAATGCAACTAAAAACGAAAAAATAGATATCGAATATCCCAGTCCATAAAAAATAGTACTTAAGAATAAAAGTGCTGTAAGTAATAAAAAAGGCAGTATTATTGCAGAAATATAAAGTTTTATTCCTAAAAATATTAAATCGTCTTTTAATTTGCTGATTGTTTGTCGAGGAAATACAATTTCTAGCCCTTTTCTATTTTTTTGAATAAAAACCTTACTCCCAAAAGGCTTTTTAAGGTTTATAGGCTTTTTAGAACTTAAATCATTAACATTACTTAAAGGTTGGTTCAAATTTTGCAATGCAATTTTAGCTGAAGAAAAGCGTTGTTCTTCGACGGGTTCAATCATCCGCTTTAACCAACTAGCAAAGTCTTCAGAACAATTAACTAATTCAAACTGAATGCGTCCATATTTTTGAGGTAAATTAGCAGGATGCATCCCTGTCATCAGATAGATTAAGGTTGCTCCTAAACTATATAAATCCGATTTCGGAACAACTTTACCACCAAAGTGTTCGGGTGACATATAGCCATAAGTTCCTACAACAGTCATTGTTCCACTAGTAGAAGCAGTAATGGTTTTTACAGAACCAAAATCAACTAAGTAAACGTTTCCGATATTGTTTCCAGAACGATTTGTTAACAGAATATTACTCGGTTTGATATCTCGATGAATAATTGGTGGCTGTTGCGAATGCAGATAAATTAAAATATTTAAAATTGCCAAAGCTAACTGTTTGACTTCTTCAATGTTAAAAGTTCTTCCTGCTTGTAAATGTTTTTCCAGAGATTCAGCTTTTATGTAAGTTTGTACTAAAGCAAAACCTTTAATATGAGGTTGATTAACTTCAAAATAGTCTAAATAACGAGGAATTGCAGGATGGGAGATACTCTTTAAAACCTCTGCTTCTCTTTCAAATAACTTGAAATTCTGCCATTCCAAATCATCATCCCAAACAAGAAATTTGACTACAACTAACTGAAATGTCTGAATGTCGCTACAAAGTACAGTTCTGTATCCCGGTTTCTTCCCCAACAGACAAATTACTTGATAGCGATCGCCAATTATTTTTTTGTTCATTTTCTGTATTTTTAAATAGTATTTATATTCAGTTTTTGTGGCTATAGCTTGCTTTGCTGTTCCCCTTTCCCTATTACCTTTCTTAAATCGTTTTAAGATTCAACCATTTATTTAGCTCGCGACTCACACACTCTGCTCGATGGTAATTTAAAAAACCTTTACCAAAGCTGTATTTATAAACTCCCATCCAAATAACAACTTCTGGTATTTTGCCTCGATTGCTATCCAGCTTTATAATTGCATGACGCGGAATTGAACGTCGATAGCGATACTCTAATCCAATTAATTTGTAAGCAAAATGAATCCGTTCTCGATCAATTTTTAATTTATTTTTACCAAAAGGAATAAACAATATATTTACAATAATTTTGAGCCAGATATTGACATAAATATATAACACCAAAATTAAAATACTTGTAGCAGCAAAAGAGTAAGGATGAATAAAACCATAATCGAGAATAATTGATTGAAAAATCCCTTCTAACTTGGCAAGAAACTGTATTGAGAATATTCCATATAAAAGCCCTACGGTTGCTGCACTGATAGAATGCACGATTGAGTCTTGCTTATTTCTTTGACAAGGAGTCACAATCTCAATGACATCTGCCGATCTTTTAATAGAAACTTTTTTAGGTAAGCTTTGAGAAAAATCTGATAAAGTTATAGATGAAAAATCATCCAACTTTTTCAAAGCTTCAGTTGCCGACTTAAAACGCTTTTCTTGCAATGGCTCAATCATTTGTTCGAGCCATTGACAAAATTCTTGCGAACAATTAGCTACTTCAAACTGAATTTTACCCTGTTTCTGGGGCAAATCTGCGGGAGACTTTCCGGTTAAAAGATAAATTAAAGTTGCACCCAAACTGTACAAATCCGTTGCAGCAACAGCACGCGATCCAAATTGCTCCGGAGCCATATAACCGTAAGTACCAACAACCGTATAGCTACCATCGCTACTAGCTAAAGTTTGTACCGAACCAAAATCAACCAAGTAAACATCACCAATACTATTTCCCGAACGATTAGTTAAAAGGATATTACTCGGCTTAATATCGCGATGAATTACCGACGGATTTTGTTCGTGTAAATAAACCAAAATTTGGAGTACAGATTTAGCTAACTGTTTAGCTTCTGCTTCGTTAAAAATTCCTCTTTTTTGTAGTTGCTCCTCTAAAGAAACAGCTTCTATATAGCTTTGTACAAAAGCCAAAGCTTTTTTATTTTGTAGCTCAATTTCAAAAAAATCAATATAACTTGGAATCGCAGAATAACAAAGATTACGCAGAGTTTTCGCTTCTCTTTCAAACAGCTTTAATTCTTCCCATTTAACTTCACTATTAAAAGTCAACAGCTTAACTACTACTAATTTATTTGTTTCCAAATCTCTTGCTAAAAGAGTCTTTCTTCCCGCTTTTTTCGCAAGTTGCCGTACAATTTCGTAGCGCTCTTTAAAAATACGAAGAGACATCACCTCGATTTATACTCCAAACACAGGAAATATTCTTATTTATTTCATTATCAACTATTATTCTCTGAGTAAATTTTACTTTATCATTTCTTCATACCAATTACACATTTAACTATCAGAAATTTTACTGAAATTCATCGGAACTATATAAAAACAATATGGCTAGAACAGTTATCAGTGAGCAGTGAGCAGTTTTCAATTAAATTCCGCGCCTCCTAACTCCCTAATCGGTATCATCTCCTTCCCAGACATATGTTAGTAGCACTCTTGAGAACGAGTTCGACTTTATATGCGTAAAGCATTTAACGGTATCTTCATATGTAATGGTAGTTATGATGCCTCACGAGCCAAAAGGCTCAACGATTATCCTGCATTAGCAGCCTAAAAATAGGGAGTAGGAAGTAAGGAATAGTAGATTTAAAACATGCAGACCTTTGACCTTTGACCTTTGACCTATAAAGTAAAAAGTAGTCCACTTTACTTTTAAACAAAAAACAATCAATGATATTTTCAGGAACAAAACCGGATAACTTGGGTGTTAGCAACGGTAAATTGGCAGCTTGTCCAAATTCCCCTAACTGCGTTTCCTCACAAAGTCCAACTTCGGATGAAACTCACTTTATTCAACCGCTCAAATATACTTCCACAACCGAAAAAGCTTTAACCGATGTCAAAAACGTCATTGAATCGGAAGATAGAACTAAGATAATCAAAGAATCATCAGATTATTTATACGCAGAATTCAAAACCGCTTTGATGGGATTTGTGGATGATGTGGAATTTTACTTAGATAGCAGCAGTAATACTATCCACGTGCGTTCTGCTTCTCGTTTGGGACAAAGCGACTTAGGTGTTAACCGCAAACGG
This sequence comes from Rivularia sp. (in: cyanobacteria), assembly GCA_049649675.1. Lineage (GTDB taxonomy): Bacteria > Cyanobacteriota > Cyanobacteriia > Cyanobacteriales > Nostocaceae > Rivularia. The sequence goes on from JBARZF010000714.1 coordinate 12,396, forward strand.
ATAGAAACAATTAGAACTAAGTTTAACCAAATGCAGGGTAGCTGAAGTTATTTTTTGAAACCAGAAGACGCGATCTATCGCGTCTCTACATTATTCACACAATCCAATAAATCGTCCATGCCACAAATTACCATACTCAGTCAAACCCAAACATCTAACTGTAATTTTGACGCTTCCGGGTTTTGCTGTATGACGACTAACAATTTCTCGCATATCTTTGAGAGAAAATCCAGCTACCAAAGAACCCCGAGGTACTAATTTATCTTCAACTTCTTGAGCAACAATCGCTGCACTAAACGGTCTTCCCGTACCCTTAACTGAAGTTAAATCGGTAACTACCAGGTCTAACTCCAAATCATATTTTGTCCGTAAAATTGCCTGGGTGTGGTTATGTTTTCCACCTTTATAAACACAGTTTTTAAGTATCCAAATTTCCCCTTCTCTTCCTTCCGATTCTTGCTTAAATGCCAATTCCGCTTTTTCTTCTTCGCTTCTAGCAGTAGGTAAAACTTCAAAAAAATCTGTTCTCAAACATTCACCTATTTTCTCCCCTGCTGCAATTCTTTCTGCTTCCGTCTCAATTGTTAAATCCTTCCCAGAAAACCATAAACATTTGAAAATTGCATATATAGGCGTTGGTTTTGTCTTATTTTCTGTAGCATTAATAGTAGCAGCCTGTGCTGAGGTACGATGCTCGCTTCCCCTCACCGAACGGTAGTACAATTCACCATCCAAAATAAACATCCCGGAGGCAATTGCAGCTTGATGTAATGCTTGATTGATTTCAAAGCAAGGCTGACGCTTTAGTTTTTGCGTAATGCCGAAGGCATCAAGCTTCGCTTATCGCGATTGATAATAAACTTTGTCCCATGTTGCAATTACTATTAACCTACTACCATCGCGTTTTGGCTGTCCCCAATACTCCGGTGAGTTAATGTAATAAGAGCGTTCCCGAGGTGCATTAACAGCCTGCATAGTTTTAATACATCCCGGTCGTAAATGCGATGGCAATTCTGTTATATTAAGCTGTTACGCATTTAATTTTTACAATACTAGCGAGCAAGATGCTCGCACTACAATATTTCTACGTTTTCACATATATGATTTAGCTGCACATCAGCTTATCTAACTTTATCTTCTATATAGTAGTTTAGTACTAAAATAACATTATTTATAACCTAGGAGTAGAAATTGTAATAATTGATTAACTAATCTTATTTTTCGCAACCAATGGTAACTATTGTTGTCGTTATTAATATCCTGATCTCGCTGATACTTTTTTATTGCACTTGGCAAGTGTGCCTATTGAGACGGCGATTATTTAGACTTACCAAATTGTTCATTAAGTGCGATCGCAATTCTTATGCGTTGCTGCATCGCAGACCAGAAGCGATTTATCTGGGTATGCAAAATTTAAATAATCTGCGTCAGAGCAATCAAAGCCTGCAAGTAAAACTACGTCAAATAAAGCAAATTTTAGCACTCGTAGTTTTCGGTAGACAAATATTATGGACTCGTCCTGGAATTAGAAATAGGTTGAAGGAGTTAGGAGTTAGGAATTAGGAGTTATGAGTAGTCATTTAAAAATATTTAATTTTCTCCTTCTCCCCTCTACCCCCTCTACCCCCTCTACCCCCTCTCCCCCATCTCCCAATCTCCCTATCCCCTTGCCCCGTATTTTTACGAAAGATGTCAAATGAATAACCTTTGATAAGCCAATGCAACCTGTGTGACTGAGATATTGTCATCAAGTAGAAGAACGGTAAAATCTTTGAGAGTCTTGCAAGCCGCTCAAAGCCACCTAAAATGGGTTTAAGAAGAGGTATATATAAAATGTCTAATAATCGTAGTGGAAATTTTATTGGTGGTTTGATGTTAGGAGCTACTATTGGTGC
>JBARZF010000715.1:0-5649 GCA_049649675.1 Rivularia sp. (in: cyanobacteria)
GCAGTGAGCAGTGAGCAGTGAGCAGTGAAGAAGGAGAGGGGGTAGAGGGGGTAGAGGGGGTAGAGGGGATAGAGGGGGTAGAAACTATTTTTCATTACTAACTCCTAACTTTTAACTCAGTAAGCAACTAACTACTAACTTATAACAACTAACTTCTAACTCAAATGGTAAAACTGCTTTTAACGATGATTTTACTGGTGTTATTGACAGGTTGTAGTTTTGGTACGCCATCACCGAATAAAAATTTAGTGAAAAAGGCGATCGCGTATTCTTTGCAGGAAACGCAACAGCAACTGAGCCAAAAGTTAAATTTGGATTTTCGCGAACTTGAAATCAACCATTTATCAATTAAGCAGCGGAAGCTAATGACGGTTGAGCATTTACCAGCTTTCCGAATCCAGGGAACTTACGATTTAAATTTGAAGTTGCCAAAACGAAGTATAGAGCAGCCACAAAAAACTTTTGACATTTACTTACAACTTCAAAGAGAAGGCAAAACCTGGAGATTACTGCTTCCTCCCGGAAGTAATGAAGATACCTCAATTTGGCATAGTTATTTAGTCGAATAGCTCAACCGATTTTGGATGCAGGGATTTTAGATTTTGGATTAAAAACCTACATTATTTTTTTCATTAAGCTATTCCCTACTCCCTGTTGCCTTTTGCCTGTTCCCCATTCCCTACTCCCCATTACCTAACTTAATAATTTTTCATAGCACGTTGCATTTCACGCTGATCTTGACGTTTCTTAATGGTTTCTCGCTTGTCGTGGATTTTCTTACCTTTACCAAGGGCTATACTGATTTTTACCCAACCATTTTTTAAGTACATTTTTAAAGGTACTAAAGTTAAACCTTGCTGTTCGGTTTTTCCAATCAGCTTGCGAATTTCGTCGCGATGAAGTAGAAGTTTACGGCTTCGACGGGGTTCGTGATTAAAGTATTGTCCGCTAGCGTTGTAGGGTGAAATATGTACGTTTAAAAGCCATGCTTCGTTATCGCGAATTGATGCATAGCCATCTTGAAGGTTGGCTTTACCAGCCCGGATCGACTTGACTTCGGTTCCCGTTAGCTGAATTCCAGCTTCGTAAGTTTCCAGAATTTCGTATAAATAACGGGCTTGACGGTTGTCAGCAATTACTTTGTAACCTTGACTATTCTTATCTTTATCTTTGCTCATTGATTATTTTTTAGAACTCCAATATTTTTAAATGATTTTTGGGCAAATATTATCAATTTTAATCGGTACTTAATTATTCTCGATCGGTTCTATTAAATATATCGCCTCCTCCGCTTGCTCCGCTCCCTCCGCTTCCTCTGCTTCCTGTACTGTGGGAAGATTGTTGATAGATTACGACGAAATCTAAAAAAATTGATGTTGCATTCTTAGATTCCATGTTCAACTTATTAAAATCTTCTTTGAAGAATAGTCTAATTACATTGCTACTGGTAGCGCTATTTATAGGAATAAGTACAACTGGATGGACTTCTTCCAGTATTGCTGCTTTACCGGCAGGAAATGCGATTACCGATGGTAAAGCTTTATTACGGTATGCACTTCCAATAGATAACGAACCAGTGCGGAAATTGCAGAAAAGTTTGGAAGATATTGCTACCCAATTGCGTGCTAACAGACGCTGGGGAGCTATTAAGAATGACTTAAAAACGGCTTCCCGCACTCTTAGTAAACCGGAGAAAATACTCGCAAGCGTTCCCGAAGAAAATCAACAGCAAGCGAAAGTTTGGATTAACGAATTACAAACTGGTGTAGAAAAGCTCCAAGAAGTAGCGAAAACTAAAGATAAAGAAGAAACTTGGATAGAGCGAGCCAAGCTTTTAGATTTGGTAAGCCAGCTTGAAGAATCGATGGTGACGGGTTTTCCTTATGAGGTACCCGCAGAATATAGTAATTTACCTCAATTAAAAGGACGTGCCACAGTAGAAGTCAAAACTACTAAAGGAGATGTTGAAGTTGTTTTAGATGGTTACAGCGCTCCTGTTACTGCTGGAAACTTTGTGGATTTAGTGCAACGAGGATTTTACGACGGCTTAGAATTCCTACGTGCTGAAGATTTTTATGTACTGCAAGCTGGCGATCCACCAGGTAAAGATGTAGGTTTTATTGATCCTAAAACAGGGGAATACCGCGCAATTCCGATGGAGGTGCTTGTAGAAGGCGATAAAGAGCCAATGTACGGTATCACGCTGGAAGAAGCTGGACTTTACACTGAAATGCCAGTTCTACCTTTCTCCTCTTACGGTGCAGTCGCAATGGCTCGTCCTGAAACTGAAGTTAACGGAGGTTCTTCCCAATTTTTCTTCTTTCTGTTTGAACCCGAACTTACTCCTGCCGGACGTAACTTGTTAGATGGACGTTATTCCGTCTTTGGTTATGTCACCGAAGGTAAAGAAATTTTGGAGAAAATCAAGCAAGGGGACAAAATCGAATCAGCTAAAGTTACTCAGGGAATTGAGAATTTGGTAGAACCCAGTAATGCATAGATAAGTAATTTAGCAGAGTTCGTTACGGTTTTTGTAACCGAGCAACTTTTACCGCAACCATGATGTAAGCGATAATTCGAGCAATGGTTGCGGTTTTTTTATGGAATTTTTGCTTCTGCCTGCTCTCCCCTATCTGCTTTTAAATGTAGAGCTTCGCCACCTGCGCTAACAAAATTTTACCGAGTCGTCCTATATTTCAGTATTTATACTCCAGTTATTGTTACCTTTAAAAGACAAAAATATGAAAAGGGATTTTACTAAAATTAATGTCCGATACAGATATTGTCAGAACTATTTTCTTATAAATTTATGCAGACTACCTTGCCAGCTTTTTCTTCACTATCTTTAGAAAACTTAATTGATTACACTCCACCAACTATAGGAGTAGAAGCAACTATCTGGGATGCCATTACATTGATGAATCAATATCAACCACTGGCACAATATATTTTGGTAGTTGAAAGCTGGCGGGTTGTAGGTTCGTTTTCGTGGAAAGAAGTTTTGCAGGTTGCACAGTCGCAAGTTGATTTAAAAAACTATAAAATTACTGAAGTCATGAAGACTCCAGCAATTAAAATTAAATATTCTCAAATTCAAAATACTCAATCAATACTGCAACTTTTCGTTGATTTAAAAGAGCCAATATTAGTTGAAGATAAAAAAGAGCAATTAGTCGGTTATATTACACCTGAAGCAGTTGCTTACTTGTTACTCAAAGATTACCAGTTCAAAATAACGGAAGCGGAACAAATAAGCTATAAGAAAAAAGAAATTCTATGCTCTAAAACAGAAGCTAAAAATATAGATATAGAAAATTTAGCCGACTTTCAGCTAACTATAGAAAGTAGCAGAGAAGGTATCTTGATTACAGATATAGCAGGTAATGTAATTTGTTCAAATTCAAGCTTTACTAAAATATTTAACTATACTAGCGAACAATTAAATGCATTAGGAGGTTTGTCATTTCTGTGGAAAGATAGAATAGAATATAAAGAATTATTAGCAACGATAGAAAAAGGTGAATCGTGGCGAAATAAATTAGAATTTACAAACTATAAAGACGAGATACTCTACATTGATGTACGAACCAATGCAATCAAAAATGTAATGGGTAAAACTATTGGCATGATAAGCGTTCATACCAATATTACCGAACAAAGGAAAACACAAGAAGTTTTACGATTAAAAAATAGAGCTTTTAATACTAGTAAGAATGGTATAGCAATTTTTGATGTTCGGCTAGCTTCTAAACCAATTGTTTATGCTAACTCTGAATTTGTCCGCATCTGCAATGATAGTATATTACATGGCTCTGAATCTAAAAATTATTTGTTGTCAAATTTAAATTCAGAAATAAACAAACTATTAAAATCGCAACATTACTGTTTTTCAAAACACTGCAATGTAACTTTAAACAATTACTGTCGAGATGGTAAAGAATTGTGGAATCAATTTAGTATTTCTCCAGTTTTTGGCAGTGATAAAAGGATAACTCATTATATCTGTATGCAAACTGATGTTACTAAACGTAAGCAAATAGAAATGTCGCTTTTAATAACACAAGAGAAATTACAACATATGCTCTTTTCCAGCACGGGAGTAATATATAGTTCAGAAATTGATGAAAAATATACAGTTACTTTTATTACTGATAATATACTAGAGATAACGGGTTTCCAAGCTGAAGATATTCTCAGCGATTCTAATTTTTGGGTAAGTCATATTCATCCAGAAGATATACAGCTATTCATTGCAGGGGTAGCAAAAATATTTACTCATGAAAAAGTCAGCCTAGAGTACCGCTTTTTGCATAAAGATGGTCATTATATTTGGATATACGAACAGTCAAAATTAGTAAAAGATGACGCAGACAATCCTCTAGAAATTATTGGTTATCGTATTGATATTAGCGAACGCAAACAACTTGAAGAAGATTTGAAATTAGCTTTAGAGAAAGAAAAGGAAGTTAACGAACTTAAAAATAGTTTTGTTTCCATGACTTCTCATGAATTCCGTACTCCTTTAAGTACTATTCTTTCTTCCTCAGAATTGTTAGAAAACTATCGTAATAAATGGGACGAAGAAAAGCAGTTAAAGCATTTTAATCGAATTAAGAATGCAGTTGAACACATGATTAATTTATTAAATGATGTGTTATTTTTCGGCAAAGCTGAAGCAGAAAGGCTTGATTTTAATCCCGAAAAGTTAGATATAGTTGAATATATCCGCCAATTAATAGAAGACGTGCAGATTAATCAGGATACAAAAAAAATAGACCAATCTAACAAAAATATCCAGTTTATTACGAACGAAACTAAGCTTATTGGATACTTTGACGAAAAAATATTATCACATATTTTAAATAATTTACTCTCTAACGCAATTAAATATTCTAAACCAGGAACGACTGTTAAGTTTACTCTTTATTCTCAAGAACAACAAGCAGTCTTTGAAATTAAAGATGAAGGTATAGGTATTCCTTCAGAAGATTTACCATCTTTATTCGATTCTTTTCATAGATGTAAGAATGTCGGTAATATTCAGGGTACAGGGTTGGGATTATCTATTGTTAAAAAGTGTGTAGATATGCTCAAAGGTGAAATTAGCGTCACTAGCGAAGTTGGTATAGGCACAAAGTTTACGGTTTCTATTCCGTTAAAGAGTTGCTCTTAAACATATAAGAAAAGACGCAAATTAGATAAAAGTCTAAACATTATTCATAAATAAAATAAAAATATATATATTAATTTTTCAGTATAAATACTATGGCAACTTGAAAAAAAAATGAAATATAAATACAGATAAAGCAACATTAATAAAATAACTGTCAAATATAATATTGTGCCATTGTGTATTAAATATTTATTTATATTGAGTATAAAGATTGCTCTGAGAAGCTATTACTTAAGAAATATTAGTAACAAAATAATCCAAAATTAGTAAAAATTGAGTTTGACTGCTATGACTAAAATATTAGTAATTGAAGATGAAGAGTCAGTACGTGAGAATATTTTGGATTTACTAGAAGCTGAAAATTTGGAAACTCTGGCTGCTGCTAACGGAAAAATTGGTGTAGATTTAGCTGTTTCTGAAGTTCCCGATTTAATTTTGTGCGACTTAATGATGCCAAATATTGATGGCTATGAAGT
>JBARZF010000716.1:0-7521 GCA_049649675.1 Rivularia sp. (in: cyanobacteria)
GCTGCATATTCAATCGAAGCAGCTAAATTACGATTGCTCAAAAGTACCACCGAATAAGATACTCGCAACGGCACCAACTTTGCACCGGGAGCAACACCCGTAACGTACTTGCCATCCGGGTAATTACCTTGTGCTTTTTGCGGACTTACCATCACACTCGCAGCTAAAGTACCGTGCCCAGGATTATTAACTAATTCAGCATCCGATTTTTCTAAAGGATCGGTTTCATCTTCATCGGAACCTACAAAATCATAACCTTCCGAGAGCAGCAAATTATCGGCAATCTCCGGATGCGTCGTATATCCAGTATCCGGTTGAGCAATTATCACCCCATATCCCGGTGGTTTATTCGCATCGGGAAAATACTTCTGCCAAGCTTGAAAAACTTTTAATTCCTTCAAAACCCAATCTACATCATTAGTGTTCAGTCCAGTTTCAACACCCCCTCCACCGGAAAATATATCTAACAAACTGTTTAAAAATGAAAAAATCACATCCCAAAGAGATTTCGATTCTCCCCTATCTGCTTCTTGCTCTTTACGTTCTACCTGCTTAACTTCCCTTACCGGAACCGCAAATAACGGCTCTACATCAACTACACCAGGTTGCGATCGCAATTCATAAGTCTTATCCCAAGCTTGCTTTACCGATAGCGCATCATCTTCAAGGAAAATTTCAAATTCGGTCAAATTATCCCCAATTGCTTGAACTTTCCAATCTTTACCAAGTATCTCAGAAACAACCTCCTGACACCTATCTTCCAACTCAGGCATCACCATTTCTATATAAAAGCCTTCAAATCTCGGTTTTAAATTTAAATTATTCGCATTCGTTTGCTGGTTGGAAATCATAATTTTTTATTTTTTATCAATAGTCTTACTTTCTTTATCTACCAAGTTACAACTATCTCTTTACGGAAACTTCAATAAACCCATCGCGCTTAAAATTGTATATTTTTTAGCTTGGAATTTCATTGCCAAACTTTTTTTCTCTAAATACTTGATTTTTATTTTACCAGATGATATACTTCAAAGTATTTATCTATAGTTTATAGGGTGTTAAATATAATGATTGGAACAAAAGAAGCAGCACGTTTGTTAAAAATTTGCGATCAAAGAGCATTTGATTTATAAAATTATTTTAGCTAATCACTTTTTTGAGATAAATTTGCAAAGAATTTGAGAATAAAATTGTTCAAAATGTGATAAATTTAGTGAAATGGTAAGAAACCAAATTGGAAGTATAAAATAACTATAGCGCTACGATTTTATTTGACTAGGAATTGGTAAAAGAAGCAATTTCGGTAAATGCATTATTAGCTTTCGAGCAGAAAGGGGGAAAGTTGAGAAAGCCATGTACCATTCCGGGATAATCTATAAATTTAACTTGATTATTTGCAGTTTGAAGACGTTGAGCGTAGATTAAATTTTCATCATGGAGAACATCATATTCTGCGGCAATAATTAAAGCCGGGGGAAGATTGGATAATAGGGGAGTTAATAATGGTGAAAAATAAGGTTCAAGGATATCGCGATCGCTGCGAGAATAGCATTTAACATAAAATTGCATTGCTTTTTTTGTGAGAACGGGAGCATCGGAGTATTGCATCGATGGATGAGAAAGAGTTGCATTGAGGACGGGATAAATAAGAATTTGTTTGTAAATTAAATCTTGTTTTCGATCTCTGAGCATCAAACATAAAGATGCAGCCAAATTTCCCCCAGCACTGTCTCCCATAACTATTAGTTGTTGTGGGTTTGCGTTTAAATTAATTGCGTTTTCGCCGATCCAAGTTAATGCGTCGTAGCAGTCTTCTAAGGCTGTGGGGTATTTATATTGGGGAGCCAATCTGTAATTAATGGCAATGACTAAAGAATTACTTTGGCTAGCAATACGACGACACATAAAATCATAAGTTGGAAAATTTCCATAAATCCAACCACCACCGTGGATAAACAGAATTACGGGAAGATTGGGATTTAATGAAGGATAATAAAGTTGAATTGGAATTTCTCCATGTCTACCAGTAATTATCTTTTGGTCGATTTTGGGTAGTTGAAATTTTTTACCAGCAAGAATTCTTTGTGTAATTAAAGGGATAGGGGTTTCGTTTACGAGTTTCAATTCCTCCTCACTCATTTTATGTAGTGGTTTGTCGAGACGGAGAATTTGATCGAGCAGACGAATTTTCCAATTGAGATTGTGTTTAATTTTCACTGTTCCTTACTCCCTACTCCCTACTTTTAAAAAGATAATCCACTTGGGAAGCTCGTTCAAATAAATCGTAGTAATCGGTAATATAGGAATTAATTTCTTGAAAAGATTCTTCGTTTAAACATTCAACGAGCATAAATTCGGGTCGATATTTCTCAAAATCCAACCCTTGTAAAGCATTTAATTCAAAACCTTCGACATCGAGGGAGAAGAAATCGATTTTACGTATATTAACTTCATCTAATATAGAAGTTAAAGTTCTAGCGGGTACCTTAATTGCGTAAGGAGTAAATCCCAACTTCCTTCCGGCGATCGCCACACGTTCGGATTCAATTTTATCATCATCGAAAGCACCTTTAACGAGGGACATTAAATGACCGTACATCATTTCAATTTCTTGCTCTGGGAAATCTTGAGAGACTAAAGCGCAATTGAAAACTTTTGATTTCGGTCTTTCTTTGACGCATTCTTGATAAAGATGGGGAATTGGTTCGATTAAAATTCCTTGCCAGTTTCTAAATCGTTCTAAATAATAGGTATTGCTTTCGGAGAAACCGTTATTTGCTCCTACTTCGATAAAAAAGCCATTTTGGGATAAATATTTTTCGATGATTTTGCCAACTCCGCGACGATAAGGGCGGGAATAGCGCTCGCTGCCGAGGAATTCAAAAAAATATCGGCGGTATTTGATGGTGGTGTTTTGCAACTTTTGGGAATTGAGCATGGTGTTGAAATTTAGAGAATGTTTATTGAATGCAATGAATAAAATTTGCATACAGAATCTGCTTTTATAGGACAGATTTTGTTGTTTATTAAATTTTTTATTAGGTTAAAGTAAATTTACCGATTTTATGCCATAAAATACCTACAAGCAATAAAATTTCCTAGATCAAAGTTAAACTACTTGCTAGGACATGAATAAAAAAGAAATGCTGTATATATAATCGCTTTCTCCGCCAGCTAATAGTTAAAAAAGACATACAGACTTTTGCTGTATGGGACAAGTTTTGTCTTCAATCGGATTATTATTAACTAGGAGAGCAGTTAACTGATTTAAACCACCAAGCGATTTTATATCATTAATTTTATTGTTTGAGAGCCAAAGGAAATCTAAATTAGTTAAATTAGAAAGCGGCTTTACATCGTTGATTTCATTACCTGCGAGCCAAAGAGAATTCAGATTAGTTAAGTTTGAAAGCGGCTTTATATCATTGATTTTATTGTGTAATAGGTTAAGAGAATTCAAATTAGTTAAGTTTGCAAGCGGCTTTAGATCGCTGATATTATTGCCATAAAGGACAAGCTCAGTCAAAGCTGTCAAAGAAGAAAGTGGTTCTATATTGGTAATTTTATTAAACCCAAGTTCTAGCTTAGTCAAGGAGCGTTAACCTTGAGAGCGATTCTATACTATTAATTCTACTAAATGCAATATCTAGCTTGGTCAAGTTAGTTAATCCCCGAAGCGGTTTTATATCAATATTTTTATTCACACTAAGGTTAAGCTCAGTCAAACTAGTTAAGGAAGAAAGTCCTTCAGCATTCTTGATTTTATTATTGCTGAGATTGAGTTGAGTCAAATTTGTTAAAGAGGAAAGCGGTTTGATGTCGCTAATTTTATTACTTTGAACATAGAGTCGAGTCAATCTGGTTAAAGAAGAAAGTCCTTCAACATTGTTGATTTGATTTTTTACCAGACTAAGATAAGCCAAGTTAGTCAAATTAGAAAGCGGCTCTAAATTGTCTATCTGATTTTCTCTAAGGATAAGATCGGTTAAACGAGTCAAATTTGAAAGTGGTTTAATATCGCCGATTTTATTGTTGTTAAGCCAGAGTTTTTTTTAATTCGTCAAGTTTGAGAGCGGTTGTATATCCTCAATTTCATTCCCTCCCAGGTTTAGGAAAGTCAGATTACTCAAGGAAGACAGCGGTTGTAAGTTGACAATTTTTTTGAATCCAAGACTAAGGGAAGTCAAATTGCTAAGTCTTTGATTCGCTTGCTGACAATCTTGAGTACCAGCTTTTTCTAACAGTACTTCAACAGTATGCTTCGTTTCTTTGGGTAACGTTGATTTTTCCTGACAATATTCTGTAAAAGTTTTAATCCTTGGTTGGAAAGGTGCTGCGATCGCTTTCGTAGTTTGTAATAATGCTGTCAAGGATAATACAGTACAAAAAGAGGCTCTAATTATATTCATATTTTAAGAAAAAAGATTATTTAGTTTATTTATAGCTAATATTTAATACATTGAAATGACGAAAATTACTGAAATTTCGCATTATAAATTTAATTGGATTGCAGATTCGATGCTGGGATATAGACAAGGGTTTATTGCTAAAAAAATAATCTCACCGCAACCTCGAAGATGCGGTGACAGGATTAAAATCTAGCTTAAACAATAGCTAAAAATCGCATACAGACTTTCGCTGTATGGGACAAGTTTTGTCTTCAATCGGATTATCAACTAGTTTTAAATTTGATAAATTATTTAACTTCCTAAGCGACTTAATATTGCCGATTTTATTCTCATTAAGCTCAAGGTGAGTCAAAGCAGTTAAATCAGAAAGTGGCTCTAGGTTGCTGATTTTATTTTTTTCAAGGTTTAGGTAGTTCAAATTAGTTAAATTAGAAAGCGGTTTGAGGTTTCTGATTCTATTTTCAGCAATATAAAGCGACTGCAACTTAGTTAAACTAGAAAGCGGTTTTAGATTCCTTATTCTATTTTCAGCAATATAAAGCAACTGCAACTTAGTTAAACTAGAAAGCGGTTTTAGATTCCTTATTCTATTTTTATTGAGTAAAAGCCCCTTCAAATTTATTAAATTAGCAAGCGGTTTAACGTCATTTATTTGATTCTCTCCAAGGTTTAAATTGACCAAATTAGTTAATTTTGAGAGCGGTTTCAGGTCACTTATTTGGTTTTGCCAAAGCCGGAGTTGAGTTAAATTATTTAAACGAGAAAGCGGTTGTAAGTTACTTATTTGATTCTCTACAAGGTTTAGTTCAGTTAATTTATTTAAACGAGAAAGCGGATTTAAATCGCTTATTTGATTTTTTTCAAGATTTAGCTCAGTTAAATCGGTTAAATTAGCAAGCGGTTTCACGTCAATTATTTGATTGTCTGTTAGGTCTAGGTTAGTTAAATTTATTAAATTAGCAAGCGGATTCACGTCAATTATTTGATTTGTATAAAGGTCTAAGTTAGTTAAATTAGTTAAATTAGCAAGCGGTTTTAAGTCACTTATTTTATTTGAATAAAGTTGTAGGTTAGTTAAATTAGTTAAATTAGCAATTGGTTTTAAGTCGCTTAATTTATTGTTTTCAAGGTTTAGGTGAGTTAAATTAATTAAATTAGCAAGCGGTTTTAAATCAGTTGTTTGATTTACTGCAAGGTTTAAGTAAGTTAAATTAGTTAAATTAGCAAGCGGTTTTACATCACTTATTTGATTTGTATAAAGATGTAGGTGAGTTAAATTAGTCAAATTAGCAAGCGGTTTCAAGTCGTTGATTTGATTCTCTCCAAGGTTTAGATTGGTTAAATTGGTTAACTTAGCAAGCGGTTTTAGGTCACTTATTAGATTTCTTTTAAGGTCTAGGTTGGTTAAATTAGTCAAATTAGCAAGCGGTTTTAGGTCACTTATTCCCTTTCTTCTCAGACTAAGCTCTGTCAATTCGCTAAGTTTTCGATTCGCTTGCTGACAATCTTGAGTACCCGCTTTTTCTAACAAGACTGCAACTGTAATCTTTGTTTCAAATGATAATGTGGACTTTTGCTGACACCATTTGGTAAAACTTTTTACATCATTTAACTGCGTTGGGAAAGTCGCTATAGCCTTAGCATGAGTAATAGCAAGTATGCTGCACAGAAATATAATTGTTTTCTTCATCGTGTTTTTACGTAATGAATGTATTAAATAGTGAAGCGATCTCATCTGATACATACTTCATAACATACGAAATCAATTTCGTAAGGTATAAACTTGGTTTGATTAAAGATTTGATGTGGGGATATAAAGCAAGACTACGGTGTGGAGCATCTGGGTGGTGGTTTGCACTCTATAAATTCACACCTTTGAGAAAACCCCATTAAAAAATATATCTGTGTAATTCACATCGCGACTATTTTATTGACGGGATGCGGTTTAACTCGAATTGGACAAGTTGCATATCCATCGAGAAATCAATTTGAGATTCGGAACAAATTCAGCGATTATCTAGAAGGATGTCAAGAATTTCGGAAGGATAGGGATAAATATATAGATTGTTACCAAACAGCATTAGAAAATGACCCTTCTATGAATTTCAATTTTGATAGCGAAGTTAGAAGGGCTTATTTATATTGGGAATGCAATCAAATGCCAGAAGGAACAACTGAGCAATATAATCGGTTTTTAGCTTGTATTGATAATGCCGATAATATTTTGAAAAAGGAGTTTTAAGGGTATTAATAGTTAATGATTGAAATCACATATATAATCTGGTTTTACGGGACAGTTTTTGTTAGTAATTGGATTTCCTCCAAGCAAAAGCGATTTTAAGTTAGTCAAAGAAGAAAGTGATTGTATATTGCTAATTTGATTTCCTCGAAGGTGAAGCCAAGTTAAATTAGTTAAATTAGAAAGCGGTTTTACGTTACGAATGTTATTTAAATAAAGGTTAAGGTCGGTTAAATTAGTTAAATTAGAAAGCGGTTTTACGTTACGAATTTTATTTACCCAAAGGTTAAGATAAGTTAGATTGGTTAGATTAGAAAGCGGTTGTAGGTCGCTTATTAAGTTTCCTCGAAGGTCAAGCTTAGTCAAATTAGTTAAATTAGAAAGTGGTTTTAAATCGCTGACTTCACTTTTGGTAACACCAAGACTAGTTAAATTCTTTAAAGAAGAAAATGGTTTTAAGTCGCTTATCTTTGTATTTTCAAAGTAGAGAGTAGTCAAATTACTAAGTTTCTGATTTGCTTGTTCGCAATCTTGAGTACCCGCTTCATTCAACAAAGCCTCAATCGTGTATTGTGTCTCTTCGGGTAATGTGGTTTTCTCCTCACACCATTGAGTAAAGCTTTTAACTGGCTTTTGATTTTGTTCGGGTAAAGCTGAAGTTTGTGTATTTTGCGTACACAAAGTCATTGCGGTAAAAAGAATTGTGATTAGTTTCATTGATTTTAATTCCTACTATTGTCAGTGAGCTAATTCGTAATGACTGTCACTACGCAAAAAAGTTGCTTTGGACGTAGATTACTAACTTAGGAACGATTAAAAAAATTGCGATCAATTTCATTGACTTTAATCTTTATTATCATCAATGAATTAATT
>JBARZF010000717.1:0-7043 GCA_049649675.1 Rivularia sp. (in: cyanobacteria)
GCACAATTCAATTCCCCGGCTTTTTTAGTAAACCGCATATTTTCGCGATAATCTACACGACAATCAATTACCGCTGGAACATCTTGGGCTAAGGCTTCTTTGAGCATGGGAACTAAATCGGTAGCAGCTTCAACTCGATAACCTTTTAATCCCATACTTTCGGCAAATTTAACAAAGTCGGGGTTGCCAAATTTGATAAAAGATGCTTTACCTTCACCAAATTGATTTTCCTGTTTCCACTCAATTAAACCGTAACCGCCGTCGTTGAAAATCAAGGTTACAAATGGCGTACCCACTCGCAAAGCTGTTTCCAATTCTTGACAGTTCATCATAAAACCACCGTCACCGCTCACCGCCACAACTTTACGGTTGGGATGAACTAATTTCGCGGCTAAAGCACCAGGAATTGCAATTCCCATCGCTGCAAAACCATTGGAAATAATACAGGTATTTGGACTATGACAGTGATAATGACGGGCAATCCACATTTTATGTGCGCCAACATCAGATATTACAATATCATCAGGCCCCATCACCTGCCGTAAGTCGTAAATTACCTTTTGCGGTTTCATGGGAAATGCGTCATCTTTGGCGTGAGATTCGTAATCTACACGAATATTTTCCCTTAGTTTAATTGCATAAGGTTGGTCTTTTTCATGTCTATTTGCTACCTTGAGAATCTCGTTTAAAGAATCAGTTATATCGCCAACAACTTCCACTTCAGGAATATAGCTGCTATCAATTTCTGCTAACTTTGAAGCAATATGAATAATCGGAATGTTCCCATCGGGATTCCACTTTTTAGGTGAAAATTCAATTAAATCGTAGCCAATTGCAATTACTAAGTCAGTATTATCAAAACCACAAATACTAAAATCTCTTTGCTGCAATCCTACTGTCCATAAAGCCAAAGGATGAGTATAAGGAATAATTCCTTTACCCATAAAAGTATTTGCAACCGGAATATTTAAGTCGGTAGCAAATTGAGTTACCGCATCGCTAGCTTTTGCACGAATTGCTCCATTCCCAACTAAAATTATCGGATTTGTAGCTTGAGAAATTGCCGCAGCTGCAGCCCTAATAGTAGAGAAAGAAGCATAACTTTTTTCTACATTATCCTTACGCAAAGGCTTACCTTCTACCGGCATTGCGGCGATATTTTCCGGCAAGTCAATATGTACTGCACCTGGTTTTTCTCTTTGCGCTCGTTTAAAAGCTTTGCGGACAATTTCGGGTGTAATACTCGGACGAACAATTTGCTTGTTCCACTTAGTAACTGGCGCAAACATTGCGACCAAATCTAAATATTGATGGGATTCTATATGCATTCTATCGGTTCCCACCTGTCCGGTAATTGCCACCAAAGGGGCACCATCAAGGTTTGCATCTGCAACCCCAGTCATCAAATTAGTTGCACCGGGGCCAAGTGTAGAAAGACACACCCCAGCCTTCCCTGTCAAACGTCCGTAGACATCCGCCATAAAAGCCGCACCTTGTTCGTGACGGGTAGTAATAAATTTAATTGGAGATTTTTTCAAAGCCTCCAAAACGTGTAAATTCTCTTCACCGGGGAGTCCAAATACATATTCCACCCCTTCATTTTCCAAACATTTAACTAGTAATTCTGCTGTATCCATGATGATTCCCCAATTTAGATTTTAGATTTTAGATTTTGGATTTTGGATTATTCTCTTGAAAAAGGGCGTAACGTTTTAGATTTTAGATTTTAAATAATAGTTCTAAAATTTAGAGATATAAGATTATCCCTGGATAATAAGTTAGAAGCTTGTTTTCTAATCTAAAATCTAAAATCCAAAATCCAAAATTTATTTCACCCACACAGTTTTAACATTGACAAACTCATGTATGCCTTGAATACTTAATTCTCTTCCATAACCGGAAAGTTTGGTTCCACCGAAGGGCATTCTAGGATCGGATTTGACTAAACCGTTGATGAATACAGCCCCCGCTTCGATTTCGGAGATTAAGCGCTGTTGTTCTGCGGTGTCTGTTGTCCAAGCACTGCCACCCAAACCGAAGGGTGTATTATTAGCAATTGTTATAGCTTCATCAATATTCTTAACCCGGAATAACATTGCTACCGGGCCAAAAAATTCTTCTTTAGCCGTGGCCGAATCGGGGGCAATATCGGTCAGAATTGTTGGTGGATAATAGTTTCCCTTCATATTTAATAAAGGCTTTCCTCCCATCAATACTTTTGCACCGTTATTGATAGACTTTTGCACTTGTTCGTCTAATTCTTTAAGAATATCAGCAGTAGCTAATGGCCCAATATCAGTATCTTCCTGCATCGGATCGCCTATCTTCAAGGCTTGAAACTGTTCTAAAAGCAATTTTTCAAACTCGTCTGCAACAGCTTCCTCAACAATAAATCTTTTCGCTGCTATACAAGATTGCCCGTTATTCAACATTCGTGCTGTAGTTCCCGTGACAGCTGCTGTTTCTATGTCAGCACTTGCTAACACAATGAACGGATCGCTTCCTCCTAATTCCAAAACCGTTTTTTTGAGATGTTTACCAGCATTCTGGGCTAAAGACGCTCCCGCTCCTTCGCTTCCCGTTAAAGTGGCAGCCTTCACGCGCTCATCGGCAATTATATTTGCTACCTTGTCCGAACCTATTAATAAACTTTGAAAAACACCTTGGGGAAAACCCGCTCTTTGAATAATATTTTCAATAGCTAACGCGCACTGAGGCACATTAGAAGCGTGTTTGAGCAAACCAACATTACCAGCCATCAGCGTCGGAGCCACAAAGCGAAACACCTGCCAGAAAGGAAAATTCCACGGCATCACCGCTAAGATTACCCCTAGAGGCTGGTATTTAACAAAACTTTTGCTAGCATCGGTTTCCACTGAAACATCAGCAAGAAATTCAGCAGCCTTATCCGCATAATAACGGCATACCAAAGCGCACTTCCCAACTTCAGCAAGAGCGCTTTTATAAGGCTTACCCATTTCCAAAGTCATTATCTTGGCAAAATCCGCCTTATCTTGCTCCAAAATATCAGCAGCCTTCTGCATCCACTCAGAGCGTTGCTGAAAACTCGTCTTGCGGTAATCCTTGAAAGCTCGATCGGCTTTCTGTATTGCATTCCCAACATCCGCATCACTCAAAGACTCAAAAGACTTGAGAGTTTCTCCTGTTGCGGGATTTATCGTGGCGATCGCCATTATTTCCCCTCCCGAATAAATAGTGTGAGGTAACTTCACAGTCTTACACAAAATTTTCCAAAGCTACCACCACTTATAGTATGAGAATTGGGAATGAGTAATGGGTAATTGGTAGTTGGTAATAGGTAATTGGTAATGGATGATTGGTAATGAGGTGTAAAATTTCGATTGATAACTGATAATTGATAACTGTTTACTGTTCACTGTTAACTGATAATGGCAGATATCCAGGTAGCAATCGAGGGTGAAGATGCAGTTTCCGCAACTGAGGAACTTTTGCAAATTTCTGGTATTTCGGGAAGCTATGTTACACCCACTGAAACTGAACGAGAGATTACGGTTACGACTATTGCAACTATTGTGGGAATTGTTGGGGGTACAATGGCGTAATGCCTTTATGCATCAAGCTTTGCTTATCGCCGAACAAATTCGTAAGTGGTATCTCGAATACAAGCAGCACAAGTCTGGTAAAAAAATTGCCAAGGTGTTGATTGTGGGGAAGAATGGCGAAAGGTTGATTTTGGAAGGGGCTACAACCGAACAAATTCAGCGGATTTTGAGTAGTTGATCTATTTTCTCACAATATCGCCTTGGAATAAATTCCCAGAAAGCAATTAGTTTAAGTCCATTAAAATTCACATCTTGCACCATTCTTAAAAAGCCTTCAAAACCCGCCTTGGAATAAATTCCCAGGCTCAAAAACAAAGTCTGATAAATCAGACTGGGTAGGACTTATAGTACGTTTTAACGTACTTTGTATATTGGTTCCTTGAAATTTATTTCTCTGCGAGAAAGCCTCCGGCTTACAAGGTGGATTTGCGGGCTTACTAAGAATGGTGCAAGATATCAATTAAAATGGACTGCATTTTTTTTATTTAGTCGTCTTCAGACGACTTTAGCTATTAGCCTGGGGTTTGAACCCCAGGTGATTGTGATGGCTAAACGAAAACAATCCATTAACTAACCGCTAGCAATCCCGAAAACATCTGGAATTAGACTTGTTACCATTGAAGATAAGATTTAACATCCCCATTTTCCCGGATTTATGCAAATCCTTCATTTTAATATCAAGCTGATTCAGGATAATTACGTAGAATTACGTTACTTTCAAAGTAATCCTAATAACTATCAAAGCCGCTCTCTTCCTTTAGCAGAAATTGCCGATTTGATTCAATTGGCGGAACGGGATTACTATATTCCTTTACCAGAAGATTATACGAAGACGGGACAAAAGCTATTTAACTGGTTGGATGGAAATGACAGGTTTCTGCAACAATTACTCGATAAGCAGCGGGGAAAAGGGGTTGTTTTAGCCATCAGTACGTCGGAAAATATCGCACATCTACCGTGGGAATTATTGCACGATGGTAAATTCCTGGTAGAAAGAAAACCAGCGGTAATTCCGGTAAGGTGGGTTTCTTCGGATGCGGTAAAGCAGTTATCAATCAAACCACAGCCAGAAAATCGAGCGCTGCAAATGTTGTTTATGGCAGCTTCTCCTTTGGATGTGAAACCCATATTGGATTTTGAGCAGGAAGAAGCCAGTATTTTGAAGGTGACAGCGCGACAACCTTTAACTTTGACGGTGGAGGAAAGCGGTTGTTTGGAAGAGTTGGGATATTTAGTAGGAGATTATGGAAAAATATTTGATGTTTTACATTTAACTGGTCATGGGACAATAAAAGATGGAACACCAGTTTTTATTACAGAATCAGCGACGGGTGAAGCTGTAGAATCCACTGCCGAGGATATCGCTACAGAATTACAGTTTCAGCTACCCAAACTAATTTTCCTTTGCGGTTGTCGTACCGGACAAGCGGGTAATAGTGGTACGGTACCTTCAATGGCTGAATCTTTGCTGAATGCTGGTGCTACTGCGGTTTTGGGTTGGGGAGAAAAGGTTTTAGATACCGATGCAACTGCTGCTGCTGCGGCTTTATATCAAGCGTTATCGGCGGGAAAGCAGTTAACTGAAGCTTTGGCTTTGACTTATCAAGATTTAATTCAAAATAAAGCGCGAGATTGGCATTTATTACGGTTGTATGTAGGGGATAGTTTACCAGGGAATTTGGTGACATCTTTACGCACTAGGGGAAGAAAACCAGCACCACCCGCTTCGTTTAGTACGAAATTTTTAGATGCTGCGGGTAAGGTGAAAGTCCCTACTAGAGAAAGTTTTGTCGGTAGAAGACGACAGTTACAACGTTGTTTGAGAAGTTTGACTTTACCCCTCCTAACCTCCCCTTATTAAGGAGAGGAAATTAATGGAAGCATTGGGGTGTTAATTCATGGAATGGGTGGATTGGGTAAAAGTAGTTTAGCTGCAAGATTATGTGACAGGTTAACTAATTTTCAGCGTGTTGTTTGGGTGGGAAGAATTGACGAAGCAAGTTTGGTAAATCGTTTGACGGAGAAGTTAGATGATCAAAACTTGCGGGAAACGTTGCAAAATCCAGATGAAGAATTAAAATTTCGTTTAAAAAGAGTTTTTAATAGGTTGCAAGAAACTGGGGATAAACCTTTTTTACTAGTATTAGATGACTTTGAAGCCAACTTAGAACCCCGCAACGACAGTTATGTATTGCAACCGCAAGCAGCAAAGGTTTTATCAGCTTTAGTTTGGGCAATTAATGAAACTGACAAACTCCAACGAATTATAATTACTTGTCGTTATGACTTTGAATCAACTTATTTACAGCAATTCTACAAACAACCCTTAGAAGGAATGCATGGTGCAGATTTGCGAAAAAAGCTTAATCGTCTCGCTGCTTTTAATCAAGAGAATAAACAATCTCAGGTAGACGAGACATTACAAGCGAAAGCGCAACGGTTAGCTGATGGTAATCCCCGGTTGCTGGAATGGTTGGATAAGGTGTTGCAGTCGAATGTTGATATTGCAGCTATTTTGAATAAGTTAGAAATTGATTCTGTAGAATTGCGGGAACAGGTTTTAGCTGAAGAATTGTTGCAGCAGATGGATGATACCATGCAAGAAATGCTGCAACTCGGTTTGGTATTTGAATTACCCGTACCCAGGGAAGCTTTAGAAGCAGTTTGTGAAACTATTGCGGAAGTGCAACAGTATATAGATAAAGCTGTAGCGTTGGGATTATTGGAAGTTAGCCCGGATGAATCGTTAAGGGTGCCGAGGATTTTACCTTTGGAGAAATTAAATTCTGGCTTACCCACAGATAATAAAATCACAGTCATTGCGACGACAGGAAGCAATCGCGAAATATTTGAGATAGCAGCAAAGGTTTTATATCGGTTGTGGTGGAAAGAAAGAGTAACAGAAGAGCAAATATTAGAAATTCATCGTTTGGCTTTGTTGGCGAGAGAAATAGAAATTGCAGCGGTAATTACAAGTGATTTAGGAGATAGCTGGATAAATACCAGTCGATTTCGGGAAGCTGTGAAACTCTGTAAATCAACTTTAGATATCACACAAGATTATCGTGTTTTACATTCCCTAGCTCGTTCGGAAGCAGAATTAGGAGATGTAGAATTAGCAGAGCAACACTATCAACAAGCATTAGAACTTTGTCCCCAGGAAGATGAAAAAGAAAAAGCCACAATCATTCACAACTTTGCAATAATTTACGCGAGCCGTGGTGATGTGGATGATGCGATCGCGCTTTATCAACAATCTTTTGATTTAGATGAAAAAATTGGTAACGTACAAGGAAAAGCAGCTTCGTTACACCAACTTGCAGGAATTTACGCTCAACTTGGTGAAGTGGATAATGCGATCGCGCTTCATCAACAATCTTTGGAATTACTTGAAAAAATTGGTGACGTACAAGGAAAAGCTGCTTCGTTATGTATGCTGGGGCAACTTTTAGCTGATGA
>JBARZF010000718.1:0-7670 GCA_049649675.1 Rivularia sp. (in: cyanobacteria)
ATTTTGGATTTTAGATTTTGGATTTTGGATTAATTCATTAAGTGAGGAATTAGGAGTTATAAGTTAGGAATTTTTTCTTTCCCCTTGTCTCCTTGTCTCCTTGTCTCCCCACCTCCCTGTTCTAAGACTGACTCAACTGCTTCTGCATTGATTTGAATCGAAAATATTCTGTCAGTTTGTAGCCGTTATAACGTCCTACTAAAATGTTGATTCCTAAGACTAATAACAACAATTCTGGGAAGGTAAATGCTAAATGTTGGACGTAAGGATTAATTACGCATAAGTAGCCAATAACTGCGACAAAAACGGTACCTAGTCCGGCGATTATTGTTTCTTTCGCGCCTGATTCTTCCCAACTTAAAGCGGCTCTTTCTATTAGCATGGCTAGGATAACAATTGGGAATAAGGAAATCGATAATCCTAAATTTATCCCGAACCTTTGCAAGATTATTGCTAATATTCCGATTGTTAAAACTGTTGCTGTTAAAATTGCGGCGAGTCTGGGTACAATTAATAGCTGTAGTTTATCTAGATAAGCACGAATTACCAGCCCAATAATTACAACTAAGATAAACATAGGTATCCCGATAATAAGTCCGGTTTCTCTAAAAGCAAGAGCAATTAATATTGGTGTAAATGTTCCGAAAGTTTGCAATCCTATCATTTGATGCAAAACCGAAATAATTAATGCACCAATTGGAACTAACACTAATACCCTAAATACTCGCTGTGTTGCTAAGGGTAAATTTAATAAGGAATATTCCAAAAAGGGATTTGTCGCTTTCTGTTTTTCCCAAAGTTCTTGGTTAATTCCTTTGTCAGTATTTGGTCTAACTACTACTTCTAAATTTACATCTCCGGAACCTTTTGCACTTAAAGCACTATCGGTTCCGTACCACCAAGTTAAATATCTATCTTGGGTTCCAAAATTACGGTCAATATTATCGTAAGCCAGCCAACCTCGATCGGTTTCTATTTCCAACCACTGAATAAAATCAGTTGAATAAACTTCTTCATTATTGAACAAAATACCGTTAGCAACCCGTGCTGGAATTTTGGCTTGTTTTAACAAAAAAGCTGTTAATTCTGGAGTTGATTCTTTAATATCCAAAGTTCTGCGAATAGCACGAACTCTAATTTCATCGGGATTAATTGCTATTTGATAAACTTGTTTAGCTAAATCTAAAGTATTATCGCCAGATTGCTGTCTTGCTTCTTTTAAAATTGATTCAACTTCCGCAGTGGGAAAATTTTCTTTTAAATTATCTTCAACTCCAGCGTTATCTTTACCAAAGTTACTCAACTGCTGCTCAACAATTTTATCTCCTGTAACCGAAACTGGTTCGCTACCAGATTTAGAATTTTTAGCTAAATCTGTTTTATCAATAATTGCTCGATAGAATATTGCTTCGCTTCCCTTTGCATTTTGATTGTTAAATACAGCTACGCGATTTGAGGAATCTTTCACCGTCTTTACTTGGCGAGTATAACCATCATTAATAAAATCTTCGCTGATAATCTTGTAACCGGGAGAAGCTTGAGGAAGCTGGAGTTCAATTTCGCTTGGTAGTGCGTTTTCTGAATCTAATACTCTTCCTTCAGAATTTACTGCTAATTTAGCTTCAACATACCAATTTTTATAAGCTTGATTTGGTAATAGCGGAATATCTGTAGCAGTCACCTTATGAATAAAAACTGCTAAACCTATCGCGGCTAAAAATAAAGCCAATATTACAGCATGAAAATTACGATTCACCTTGTCCCTCCTCTGCCTCACAATTGGACTTCGTGGTAAAACTTTCAGCAGAGTTAACAGCAAGTTTGCCTTTTTTCAACATATTGCGTCCGATGAGAACTGAATAGTTGAAATCATCTCTATCGGCAAGGTTAGCTTCTTCTTCAATCCACCTACCCGCAACACAAAATTTCATTCGTACTACCGCACGTCGTCCTTCACCTTTAATGCGAACCCATCTTTCTACGGGACGTTCAAAGACTTTTGTTACTCCTTCTGTATTCCTATATCTAAATTTAATCATGCCCCCAGATTCAGATTTTTCATCTGGCTTTTCTAAAATTTCGGCATTAATTGAACTTGTATTAGCACCCGTATCAAGCTTAAATTTTATATCTTTATCTATGCCGGGAATCTTACCATTTTCTACCCAGCCAACGGTTTTAATATCTGCTTTATCTAAACTTACTCCTTGAGTTTGCTGTATGCTGCAACCGGCACCAGACAACAAAATAAAAAATAAAATAAGACAACCTTTTTTAGCTGCATAAAGTACATACAGACTAAATCTACTTTTCATAAACTTTAATTTTCACCCGAAAAATATCATTTTTAATTGGTATTAGCCAATATATTCCTTCTTCGTTGCAATTTATTTCGTTCTCAGGGAATATTTTTATATAACTGATAGTCTAAAATTTAAATTTTAAAATCTCTAACTTTATAGGGTTTGATAAATTGGTGTCAATCGTGTATATTTAATTAGTTACAGTTAAAATATATTCCAAACAACTATAAAATAAGTAATTTTTTTAAGTTTGTACTAAATTATTGTTAATAAACAGTTTATCTAAATTTGTATGAGATGATATTTTTGAATTTTTGAATTACTGAATTAAAAGTCATTAATAAATTTACTATCACGCTGCGTTAGGCTGAAGCAACAACACACCCTACAAATTAATATTCCATTGCTTTGATTTGCTTGTTCGCTTCTACCTGAGCCTTTTTCATGGCTTTTTCTAAAGGTTGCTGTCCTAAAATAGCGCTGGTAAATTGATTTTCAAAATTGTTTACGATTGGTGCGGAATATTTTCCAATCTGCCAAGGAATAGCGTAATCGATTCCCGCGACAAATGCAGAACGTAAACTATCTTGTTCGTAACCTAATTTCTCGGCTACGGATTTTCGGGTTGGTAAAGCAATACCGTTTTTAGTCCATTTTTCCATACCTTGTTTTCCTGTAAGGTAAGAAATTAATTCCCAAGCTTCGGCTTTGTGCTTTGCTCTTTTATTCATGACGTAGGCAACGGTAAATACCATTGTGCCTTTTTTCCCATTTATCGTCGGCACTTCTGCGGTACCAAATTCTAAGTTAGGAAAAGTCTCTTTTAAATAAGGAATTGCCCAGTTACCTTCGACTACCATTGCGACTTTACCTTGAGCAAACATTTCGCTGCCGGAGTTTGTCCCTACATCTGTTTTTTGGGCGGAAGTTTTTTCTTGTACATATTGTTTGACAGCTAACTGCAATCCTTTCAAAGCTTCGGGGGAAGCAAAAGCTGCATAACCATTTTTACCGATAATTTCTCCGTTAAAAGCTTTGATTTTATAAGCTTGTCTGGCTAACTCTGGTATTTCTCCAAAACCATATTTATCTATCCTGCCATCTCGATTGCTATCTTCTGTTAATTTCTGCGAGTAACTGCGTAATTCCTTCCAAGTTGCAGGAGGATTAATAAAACCTTTTTTACTCAAGGCTTGTTTGTTAAAAAATAAAGCAAGAGTTGAATAATCTTTTGGAAGCCCATAAATCCGATTTTCGTATTTAAAGCTGTTTAGCAAAGTTTGTTCAAAGTCACTTAAATCAAATTCCGGTTTTATATAACTATCTAAAGGTTCGAGAACATTTTGACTCATCAAGAAAGGTGCTTCTAAAGCATCCAGATAAAACACGTCTGGCGCTGCTTCACCAATTAAGCGAGTTTTGATTACATCCATATATTGATCGTTGATGACTTCGTATTTCACTTTTATTGCTGGATGCTCTACTTCAAAATCTTGCAGCAATTGCTTTAACAGCTTTTGTTCAACTGAACTTGCACCCCAACCGCTGAGTTTAATCGTAACTATATCTGATGATGTCGAAGATTTTGATAAGAATAGGTTATTAAAACCGGCTGTTAAAAGGGTAAATGCTAGTAAGATTCCTAAAAAACTAAATAGTTTTTTGTTCATGACGATTCGGTTAGCAAACAAGATATTGAGCTTAAGTTAATTATCAATGAAATGCTTGCACATTCGACCGGCGACATAAAATACCAGCTTTACAAATCTTTTTGAATATATTTTATAGTTTTTTAATATTTATAACTTCGGAGAGAAGAAATATTGACTAAAACTATTACTTTGTGAGGATTTTTCGCTCAAACCAATCTTATAATGTTTAAAAAATTGCAAGTGACACTATTCTTAATTTGTACTTATATATATCTTTATTAACTTTTGTAATGTAAGATTAACAGAAGTTTGTCTGCACGACATTCTAAAACATTTAAATCACTGGTCGTTTAAAAACAACTATTGCGAAGGGTGGCTAATGCAATCTGTTCAGGTAAATACAGAATTTCTTGAAGTTCCAGAAAACACTCAGAGTACTCTTTTACCGTCAGTACTTTCTGAAAGCTACAAAATTCAAGTTTCTCAAAATCAGAGAATTTCTAAAAATGACATCCGTAAAAGCTTGAAAGCTTCAACTGCGGATGGAGTATTTGCTGCGGTATTTGATATCACTACTACTGGAATCCTGTTAAGTAACTTTTTAGTAGAGTTAGGTGCAAATGCCGTACAGATTGGGATGCTTTCTTCCATTCCCATGTTGGTAAATCTCTTGCAGCCTTTAGGTGCTTACGTTTCCGAGCGTCTCGATAGTCGTCACAGCTACTGTCTTTGGACTCATGGTGCTGCTAGATTCGTATGGTTATTTTTGGCGATCGCCATTGGTGCAGCCAGTTGGGGCTGGGGAGATTTGCACAATCACCAGTTAGTTATTTTAACGCTGTTAGTAATTTTGGCGAGTCACGTATTAACAGCTTTAGGAAATGCATCTTGGTTGAGTTGGATGGCAATGCTGGTTCCTCGGCAGTTACGAGGAAGGTATTTTGGTGTCCGAAATAGTATGGCTAGTTTAACCAAACTGCTTTGCGTACCAATAGCTGGTTTAATAGTCAGTTTTTGGCCTGGTGGTACGATGCAAGGTTACGGATTAGTTTTGATTTTGGGTTTGGTTGCTGGTGTCGCAAGTCTTGCTTGTCAGTTTTTGAAAGCAGATATTAA
Source organism: Rivularia sp. (in: cyanobacteria) (assembly GCA_049649675.1). Classification (GTDB taxonomy): domain Bacteria; phylum Cyanobacteriota; class Cyanobacteriia; order Cyanobacteriales; family Nostocaceae; genus Rivularia. The sequence continues at coordinate 5,072 of JBARZF010000718.1, forward strand.
TCCCAAGTCTCATAATGATTCGCAAGTAAAAGATTTTAATCAAAGTAAAGCTTCAAATAATATAGAAAAAGAAGAAACTTCAGAAATTAGGAATCAAATTTTTAACCAGGCTCTTAACCAGCCTCCCAGTATGTGGAAGGATTCAAATTTTTTAATATTCTTGGCTTACTTCAGTTTATGGATGTTTGCTTTCAACCTGAGTACGCCATTTTTTAATCTTTATATGTTGGATACCCTAGACTTAGATGTCAGTTGGGTGACAGTTTATGGTAGTTTTCAAGCCGGTGCTGGAATGTTAATGCTGATTTTATGGGGAAAATTAGCAGACAAAGTAGGAAATCGTACCATCTTATTTCTAGTTGGAATCTTGGTTGCAGTAATTCCACTTTTATGGGTGGGAATTGGTGTAGATACTTTAAGTATTTGGTTGTGGTTGCCTTTACTGCATATTCTGATTGGAGGTAGTACCGCAGCAATTGAGTTATGCAGCAACAACATACAGATAAGTATCGCACCCGTAAAAATGCAGTCAGTTTACTTTGCAACTGCTGCTGCTGCTGCTGGTGCTAGCGGTGCAATTGGCACAACAATTGGTGGTTTTATTGCAGAAAATACCTTTGTAGGAGGCTTATCGGGATTATTTATGATGTCTGTAGGGTTCCGGTTAATAGCACTCGTTCCACTTTTATTTGTACAAGAAGCTCGGAGACAATCTTTAACCAAGATATTTCAAGGTTTCCGTAAATTGCAATTACCAGTTAACAGTTAACAGTTAACAGTGAGCAGTGAACAGTGAGCAGTGAGCAGTGAGCAGTGAGCAGTTAATATTTTTAACTTGTAGGGATAAATCTTGTTTCGATTTAGGAATATTCGCCGTTGGTTAATGTTTCATTTCATTAATTTTTATTAGTTGGTTTATCCCTAAAACCTTGTAGAGACGGCCATAGTATCGCGTCTCTACATATAATTTATTAAAACAGATCGCTGTTCACTGATAACTGTTCACTGATAACTGTTCACTGTTCACTGATAACTGTTCATTGTTCATTGACTGCTGATTGTTCTTTGACAACGGTGTGGTTAAAGTTTCTCGTAGTTTCCCACACCAGCAAATTATTATTAGCTGTCATTGAGGGTGGTTGATGTAAAGCAATTAATTGTGTCAAAGTTTTCTTTAATTGAGTACGGGGAACGATTTCATCTACAAAGCCGTGCTTGAGTAAATCTTCCGCGCTTTGAAAGTCTTCAGGTAATTTTTCTCGCAAGGTTTGTTCAATTACTCGTCTACCTGCGAAACCAATAGTTGCTTTTGGCTCTGCCAGAATTATATCGCCCAACATGGCAAAACTTGCAGTTACTCCGCCAGTTGTGGGATTAGTCAAAACAGGAATGTAGAGAAGTTTTTGTTGATGATGAAGTTCTAATGCTGCTGAAATTTTTGCCATCTGCATCAAAGAGAGCAATCCTTCTTGCATTCTTGCTCCACCAGAAGTACAGATAATAACTACAGGATAGCGTCGCTGGGTAGCTTGTTCGATCAAACGTGTCAGCTTTTCTCCGACAACAGAACCCATGCTAGCACCGATGAACCGGAAGTCCATTACACCTAAAGCGATAGGTAAGCCATTTATTTCTCCCAAACCCGTTTTAACAGCATCTGTTAAACCAGTTTTTTGTTGCATATCTCGCAAACGATCGCTGTAGGGTTTGCGATCGTGAAATTGCAAGGGATCTGTAGGAAGCAAATGTTCATCCATTTCCATCCAGGTATTAGCATCTGTAATTTGACGGATGCGTTCATCGCTATTAACTCGATTATGATGTCCGCATTCACTACAAACCATTTGATTTGCTTTCAAGTCTTTCGTGTAGGTTAATACACTACATTTAGTGCATTTGTGCCACAATCCATCAGCAATTTCACGTTCTTGACGCTCAACACCAATAGATTCCGTTTTACGTCGGTTCGCAAACCAATCAAATAAAGATTTAAAACCGCGTGTTTCGTCGTTGTTTGCCATGTGTATCTTATGCAGGTGAATTATATATCAAATTTAGTCAAGAATACAGGAATCTTATGTTCTATCTTGTGTGTGAATGTTAAGAATATTAAAAATATATAACTTTTCACGCGAGAACTTATATTATTCCTCAATGTTTTTCTAAGCAATAGGGGCAAGAACTTAATCATCCGTGCTTGTCAGCTTAACGAAAATATGTAAAACAATTCAAGTCTTATAATATATGTTTGTATAACTAACTCAACAGTAATGCAGTTCACAACGGACGATGCGACCCTTCATGCTTGTAATAAATATTCCAAGACACATTCTCTAAAAACAAAGTTTCTCGGTTTGCTGGCTCAAACTTCGCAAATCCGAAGACAGTTATCAGTTAACAGTTATCAGTTAACAGTTAACAGTGAGCAGTTATCAGTTATCAGTTAGGAATTAGGAGTGCGAGCGTCTCGCTCGCTATCTATCACCCCATCACCCCATCACCCCATCACCCCATCACCCCATCACCCCATCACCCCATCACCCCATCACCCCATCACCCCATCACCCCATCACCCCATCACCCCATCACCCCATCACCC
>JBARZF010000719.1:0-1657 GCA_049649675.1 Rivularia sp. (in: cyanobacteria)
GTACGTAGAAAAATGAGAATTTCTTGAGTCAAAACTCCGTCTCTAACATCGTCACGACAGAAATCTTTGATTTTCTCGACTATTTCTTTGTGGGAAAGCGGTACGGTTATCAAGGATGCTTCGTTGTAAGCTCTACCAACTGCTATTTGTTTACCGCGTGCTAAAAGGCTGGTGACTATATCCGATAAGCGCATATCTGCCATTTGCAGCAATCCGGCGGCGCGACGCACAACCGCCCAAAGTCCTATTTCACCTGCTTTGTAGTAAACTTCATCAAGCAAATCCGAAACTTTGATAATATTACCATCGCCAAAGCCGGTATCGAAATCAAGTCCCTGCAACCGGGTTAATGTCTGCAATAATTCGATTTGTTCGTAAAGGTTATCTGAGGAGCGCAAGGAATCAAGCAAGAATTCTAAGTTGGTTTCGCATTCCATTTGGAATTCTTGGGTATGTTCTAATAACCAGTTGTTTTCCGGATTATAAAGTAAATAGGAACTGCGAGGAGCAATTTTTGTAACTGGCGATTTTTGAAACTCAAAGTTTGGCTGTACGTTAACTCTTTGAATATTAGCGGTAAGCATTAACTGATTGAGTCTTCCCAATTTCACTCGCACGCCGTTACATACACCTTCTTTCAATTCTTTTATTAATGACAATAATGCTTCGCTACCTGTTTCTAACATGGTGCGAGTCAACATTAAAGTTAATGTCGGACGACCTAAATCACTCCAATATTTTTCTGTATAAGCTAATTCGCTTTTGAGTTGAGCTACAAGAAAGTGATAATCTAAGGTTAAATAAAACTGCTCTGAATCTAGGAAAGAAGGTAGAAATACAACGTTTTCATTACCGATGCGGAAAATTCTCGACGTAGTTAAACTCCTCGGCAATCTTGGTGGTCTTCCTGTTAAACCAAGTTTTTCGTTACACCCAATTCCTTGGTAAATTGCAATCAAATCTGCTGCTTGCCTTACTTGAATTGGTTTTATTTGTGATAAGGTTTGCGTTTCAATTCCGCTAACTGCTAATTTAGCCTGTAAATCTTCATCTTCGGCTAATAAAGCAATTTGTACTATCGGTTGACGCTCTCTTCCTACAGATAAATATCTCCCCAAAGGATCGATATCTCCCACCGAGAGCAATTTTTCACTCAACATTTGTCCGAGAAAATACAAACTTTGCGCCCATACTAAAGGAACGTTTTCGTTGGGTAAACGTTTTTGTGTTCCGGGTGCTTGCTTCTCGGCTTCGATATTTTCTTCAGGTACGTAATAAACTTCTGGTAGCAAACGCATATTGTCGCGTTTAACTAAAGTAAATTCTAAACTTTGCTGATAATGCTTGATTCTATCCTGTTCTCCGCGAAATAATGCATCTAAATATAAATAAGTGAAAAATAACGGCCATTCACATTCAATATGTTCAAATTGCTTGAGTTCGCTGGGTTCGTAGTGCAAGCGCTGACTATCTTCCAAAACTGTTTGATGCCCATCGCGCAAAAACCGCTTGCAACCATAATTACCTTCCAACTTACTGACTATCTCATCTAAAGTGCGCTGACGTAAACTTTCATCTTCCACAGCAAAAGCCGGAAAACTAATTACGCTCAAAAGTGCTGCATCAATTTCTTTAGAAGCCGATTCTCTAGGCAATA
>JBARZF010000720.1:0-15720 GCA_049649675.1 Rivularia sp. (in: cyanobacteria)
TTGAATTACACCATAACCACCGTGGTTGCGTTCGTAAATCACATTTATCTCGTTTGTTTCGCTGTTGTGGAACATATAAAAATCGTGTCCAACCATTCGCAACTGCTCCAAAGCTTGTGAAACAGTCATCGGCGGCATGGCAAAATATTTGGTACGGACTACTTCTTCGGGTAATTCGGGAGTGCGTGAGCCAATTAAATCCGTAATTACTTCTTCTGGGATTACTTCTTCGATATGATTGTTGCTATGGGCGTGAATTTTCTGATCTCGCCGTCGTTCCTTGTATTTTCGCAGTTGACGGGAAATTTTATTCGCGACTAAATCAATACTGGCATATAAATTTTCACTGCTTTCCTCGGCACGGATGACATTACCATTCGCGTAAATTGTTACTTCCGCTGTCTGGTTGGGATTAATTCGGGGATTCTTAGCTACGCTCAAATGTACATCAACTTCGTTAGTAAGATGCTGAAAATGACTGGCAGCTTTTTCGATCTTTTGATGCACGTACTCCCGAATTGCATCCGTGATTTCAATATTTTTGCCGTGGATAACAAGCTTCATGAAAACTCTCCCGCTGAAATATTTTATTTGGTATCAAGTAAGGTTGAACGAATTACGGTTAGTTAAAGGTAAGTACCGTTTTTGTTAAGCTATCAAACGTTTAGGTAAGTAAACGATTCTTGCTTAATGCAAGATTTTCTCGTATTTAAGTTAGACTCCGATTTAATGACTTCGTTTTTTCTACTTCAGTTGGTTATATCCGTTATAACCGGGAATCGCTAACACTCCACCACAAATCTTCTCAAAAACGCTATCCCTCAAAACCTAGTAGAAACCATACGCTGCCTACATATAGACTTTTCTTGAGCGTAATGGCTTGTAGAGAACTCCTCCAACATTGAGCTATATATTCAAATTAACACTTCATTTTTTACAAAACAGGTTTATGTGACTTTCCTTTAAAATCCTTTGCATTGCTTGACATTTATTGACTTAATTGGGGTAACTTAAAACACATTAGGTACCTCCTACATCTTGCCTTTTACCAGTTTTCATAGTATGTCTGACACTCCGAACCCATGTTTACTATATAACCAATCAACGATGCAGTTCTTAGATGCATGGAGGTTGCAAAAAGAACTTCAAAGCCAGCGCGTAAAAGACCCCAGTTTAGATGATGTGCTGATACTGTTAGAACATCCCCCCGTATACACTTTAGGAAAAGCAGCAAACAGTGAATTTATCAAATTTGATATTGACAAAAATACTTACGAGGTGCATCGAATCGAACGAGGTGGAGAGGTAACATACCACTGCCCCGGACAGTTGGTAGGGTATCCAATTTTAAATTTACAGCGTCATCGTCAAGACTTGCACTGGTACCTACGTCAATTAGAAGAAGTATTAATTCGCGTATTAGCGGTTTACAAATTGCAAGGAGAACGCATCCCATCACTCACTGGTGTTTGGTTAGAAGGGCGAAAAGTAGCGGCAATAGGCATAAAAGTGACTCGCTGGATTACAATGCACGGATTTTCATTAAACGTTTGTCCCGACATGAAAGGATTTGAGCGTATTGTGCCTTGCGGTATATCAGATAAAGGAGTAGCAAGTTTAACCGAATGGATTCCCGGTATTACTTGCGCGGAAGTACGGCTTGATATTGCACGCTGCTTTGCCGAAGTCTTTCATCTCGAATTAATCGAGCAATCCTTACACAACGTTCATCAACGTTGAGGGTAAGGGCTTGAGTAGGATAGGATGAACACTCACCTAAAATACTTTACAGGTAGTTTTTATGAAATAAGAAGGCAAATAGTTATTAAGAGTTATTAATATTTATGAATTTACGGGAAATAAACGTAAAGTTTTTTATTTCGTAGTAAGGAATGTAGGTTCTTCTCTAGATTTGCTAGAAATATAGCCCTCATTATCAAAATCATTTTTTAATTAACGCAATTCAAATTAAAACGTATTTATTATTAATCTGTGAAAAGCGATATTTCGCCCAAGTCAATCGAAATCGGTAAGGTACCGAAAACAACGGAAGTACACGCTCCACCCGTAGAGGAATTTAACGAGCGTGACTGGAAAATCTTGGTGGAATTATTTGATAGAAAAGATAGCGACGAAATAGAAGAAGATATTAAGACAAAATTGAGTTGGTTAGCACCCGAACCCTTATGGGAAGAAGAGGCATTAGACTTTTTACAGGAATTCGTGTAAATAATTGGGAATTGGGAATGGGGAGATGGGGAGAGGGGGAGATGGGGAGAGGGGGTAGAGGGGGTAGAAAAAATTCCCCGCCTCATAACTCCTAACTGTTCACTGTTCACTGTTCACTGATAACTGATAACTGATAACTGATAACTGTTATGAATACTTACGAAGGTGGATGTCATTGTGGTGCGGTGCGTTTTCGGGTTGTAGTCGATAATCGCAAAGCTGATGACTGCAACTGTTCAATTTGTGCTAAAAAAGGTTTTCTTCATTTGATAGTGCCGCAAGACAACTTTACTTTGGTGAAGGGTGAAGATAATTTAACAACTTACACTTTCAATACTGGTGTAGCCAAACATAAATTTTGTAAAAACTGCGGAATTCATTCTTTTTATATTCCTCGCAGCCATCCCGACTGTGTTGATGTAAATCTACGCTGCCTCGATGGTGATGTGATATCGCAATTTGAAATCGTACCTTTTGATGGTAAAAACTGGGAAGATAATGTTCATAAATTACGAAAAAATAGGGAATAGGGAATAGGGAGTAGGGAAGAGTTAGGAAGCGCGGAGGCGCGGAGGCGCGGAATTTTTTCTACCCCCTCTACCCCCTCTACCCCTTCTTCCCCCTCTCCCCCCTCTCCTCTTTGCCAAATTATCCCAACATCTGAATATTCGAGAAGATAAACTGCATAGTCATGGGCTTTCCTTCGACTTCGGTGGTAATTATCCGTTGGTTAAGAATGGAATAATCGCCAACTTTTTCGTATTTATCTTCAAATTCGCTTTTTCCACCTTTTTGTTCGCCTGTTTTCGGATCGTGATATACCGAATCATAGCGGTGAGCAAGGTAGCCTGCGCCGGTGTCGTGAGTGCTAAAAGTGTTGATGGTGACAACTATAGCGTGAATGTGACGGTGAACTAGAACTACTTCGCGATCGCGAATTTTGTATTTGTCTCCGGAAGACTTACCACCAACTAAAACTTCTACAGCACCGGATTCGTCTGTATCACCAGAGCTAAAAGTATTGTCTTTATGGGAATCTTCAAACTCACGTCTAATGCGATGAATTGCTATTTCCCACAACTGATTATTAATTGCTTCTTTAGCTTGAGAGTCTTCTATATCAAAAACTTCGGCTTTCAAATCCGGGTTAACGCGGACTTTTCCCTTAAATTCTTTACCATCATATTTATAAGTCACATCTGCGGTATAACCGGGGAAATTCTTGTCCCAGGTGTAACGATTGTCGTAAGCTTCCCGTAAAAGTTGGCGGGCAGAAGTTTGAGCTACTGTCATATCTATAAATTTATCTCCTATCATCTTTAGTTATGTTAGCTCGAATCCGGGGAAGCCCTACGTCAATCTGCCCAAGTAAGCCCATGTGGCAAATTGAACGAAGAGTATTCTAAATGTATAACTCTACGATTGCTAGAAACTAATGATTTTTCTGAAGAATGTAGTATATGAGGACGCATTATAACTACATCTCCTGCATCAACTTGGCAAGATACCGTTGGATAAATATTTTTAATTCGATTTATTTCTGGTTGGCTTAAGATTCCGAAGCGATGGCTACCGGGTATTACTTTCAAACACCCATTGTCTCGATTTGCTGCGTCTAAGTGAACGCGAAATGTTACCATATCTTCTAAAACTGTAAGCGGGGGCTGAACGCAATTAATTTTGTCTTTGAGAGTCCAAGCTTTGTATCCTGATAAATCTATTTGTTTATTTACCGCAATAGTTTTGTCCTGATGCCATGTAATGCTCCAATTCGTATTTAAGGTTTTATTAAAGTAAACTGCACGTACCAGAAAAGCATTTCCATTTAAATAAGAGCTTGCAGAATTCAAGAAGCATTTTGAACGTGCCACAGAGGCAATAGCATTTACTTTTTGATCGATATTGCGAATACCGTAATTGCTGGCTGAATTTATATTTTCTTCTATTTCTGAAATTAGATATTTACATTTATCGATAGAAATAAAATTAGTTTTGATTTCAAAACCTTTCTTTTTAAAATTCATAAATAATGTTGCATTGCGCGGGTGTGTTGTCGCGCAACGCACCGGCAGATTTTCATTATTAATAGTAGAATAAATAGTGCGTTAGAAACAAAACGTATATCTAAACATATATATTTTGTCACAAAATAAATTAACTATCCTGCCATAACACACCCTGTTTTGTGCAAATTACTTAGAACGCAAAGTAAATAAAGTAACTTCCGGAGGACAGTTAATTCTAATCGGAATATCGCTAAATCCGATGCCGCGATTCACATAAAGCTTATTCCCTGCTTCGCCATAATCTTTAATCCAACCGTCGCCATACACTTCTTCACCTTTAACTAATGATATCCAAGACCATTGTGGTGTAAATGGTAATCTAATTTGACCTCCATGAGTATGTCCTGCAACAGCCAAAGGTGCAGTTTGAGGTGGAAATGCTGCAAAGGATGCTGGATTATGCATCATTACTAGGCGAGGACTATTATCAGGAACTTCTGATAAAGCTTTGTCAACGTCGGAATTGTTGGCAATATAAGCGCCAACTCCTACTAAGTAAAGCGGTTGATTACCTCCTTGAACAATGGGAGAATTAATTTCAATTGCTTGATTTTTTAATACTTTTACTCCTATTTCTTCCAAAGCTGTTTGAACCTGTTTTCCAAGTTCTGGCTTTGGTGGTTTATGACTGTAATCATGATTTCCTAATACCGCATAAGTAGGAATATTCGCTGTTATTAACGGTTGAATTGCGCTGGTAACTTTACTAAGCTCTTCTGATGCATTTGGTAAGGAATGATAAATAAAATCACCGGTAATTAATACTGCTGCTGGTCGTTCTTCTACAAGTTTTTTAACTGCGTCACGCATGGTACCAGTATTATCCCACCACATTCCTACTTGAAAATCAGTTATTTGACCGATACGTTTTCCTTCCCAAGCGGGTGGAAGATCGGGAATAATGGCAGTTTCTTCTTCTACGTCGATAAACTTTGGTTCAAGCAATCCCCAAAGAATTAATACACTTAATATTCCTAATATTCCCAAAGCTGAGTATTTTAAAAAGTTAGTAATTTTCATGATTTTTATGAAATTGTTGATCTTGTGTGCGATAGATATAGTCAAAAATTGATTATAATTAACTGTTTAGCTATCTATTAGTAATATCAAAAAAAGTAGATATAAAAATCTTCCGTTAGTATAGAAAATATTGTCCAAAGTATTTAACTTAGTATCTCACTTACAAAACTTAGCGTTAAATTTGGTTTTTAATATACAAATTGAAATAGAAATTAAATCATGAGTATTTTCTATCTACCGTAAGATATATATTAAAATATGTATGTAGATAGAAATTGATATTCTGTAACAGTCTCATAAATCCGGTTTCTTTGGACTTGTTAAGAATGTTGCAAGATGTGAATAGAAAAAAACTATATCCAAACGATAATAAATAAAAAATTACGGTTAGTTATCAACTAATTCGCACTCTATAGCCATTATCTACATCTAATTCTAAGCTTGCATTACCGCTATTCACGGCAATTTCTACCCAACCGTGACTACCAACAAGCGCAATTAATTCTCCAACTTTTACTTCTGAATAAGTTTCCCGCGCTTTTATTTTCCTTCCTCTTATCTCTACACTCCAGTTACTACCTTCAACATAACTTTGAGGAATGTTGGTAACAAGATTTCCGAAATGGTCTATATATTGAATGCAGCCTATAACACTATCATCCTTTTGACAGCATTCTGGTAAATCTAACTTTATTAAACTTTCAGGATTTATCTCTCGCCCTAATTTTTGCAAAGATACGCCATTAGCTAGATGCGCTCCGACGGGTGCAAAAATATCTCTACCGTGAAAGGTGCTACTAGGTTGAGATGTCAGCCAATATTCGGGATTGCTTAATTCCACTGCACAAATCACAGAATTTTTGCTCAAAACTCCACTAAGCAAACCATTATCCGGAGCAACTAAAAAGCCTTGCGTTAATTCCACAGCAACCGCTCTACGCTTTCCTCCCACTCCTGGATCTACCACCGCTACGTGTACGGTACCCGCAGGAAAATATGGATAAGCATTCATTAAACAAAATCTGGCTGCGGCAATATTTTGCGGTGGGATTTGATGCGTTATATCGATCGCTCTCAACATCGGATTAATTTGCGCGATGGCACCTTTCATCACGGCAACATACTCGTCGCGAATTCCAAAGTCGCTAAGTAATGTTATCAACGGTTGTTTGGTTGATTTATCGTACATGAAACCAACGAGCAAGTTTATTTAATGAAATAGTTCATATAGTTCATAGTTTTGTTGTGTTAATACTTTATAAAACCCGCATAGAGCAGGTTTTCATATATTATTAATCTAAATTTAACCAGTAATTAATTAGTTTTAATTCATTAATATATCAGATCACACAATTGCTTATCCAATCTTTCGATGCTATTCAAAAATTTTCTCAATAGATACCATTAAAATAAATTATAGTATTAGTTCTATGAATTAGTATTTTTAATATATATAGAGTTTTTATCTAATCCTAGAATTGTAAGTAAGCAGGCTTGAGCAAGCTATCGAACAGCAATTAACATCCCAAATCATAAAGCTTGAAACAGACTGACTCAACTACTTACTTTTTGTATAAATTAATGCAATAGCCTTGGCAATCAATGTTTTCAAGGCATATTATTGGTTACATTTGTTACGATAATTGGTTCAAACTTGATAATTGTTATACATTTAAGGGATAAACAATATTAAATTTTCCTTAAGTTAGATGAAGCGCGGTTACTACTAATGTAAATGTAGTGTTTATAACTATTTACATAAAAGTTACCAAAAATGAGATTTAAGATGAACTTTAGAAAAGCTTGTATCAACCTTGGAGAGAGCATTATGGATAATAATGTGATTAAACTAGCAAAACTTTTTCGATAATTTAGCGTATAATCAAGGTGAATTGTATGCGGAAACACGTTAGAGGGATCATCAAAGTTAGACAAAAAGCCAACTCTATTTCAGGTATTTCAGGGTATGTCTGTCAATGCTATGTTTGATTAATCAAATTTATCGTCCAACAATGTTATGTTCAACAACTGATATCAAATTGCTAGATATGCACTCTTGAAACGGTTTATGAAAGTTGTGTACCTCTGAGGATAAATATATATTCCGCCTAGAAAGGTAGTTGAGTATATCTGGCTCGCTTCGTTACAGTTGATTACAAAAACTTTAGGAGATTTATATGCGAATAGCTCAAGTTGCTCCACTGTGGGAGAGAGTTCCTCCCCCCGGCTATGGCGGTGTTGAGTTGGTCGTAGGATTGTTGACCGATGAATTAGTCCGGCGAGGTCATGAAGTGACTTTGTTCGCTTCAGGAGATTCATTAACTTTAGCAAAGTTAGAGTCTGTTTATCCCCGTGCTTTTCGTCTGGAACCCTCTATAACAGAGTATTCTGCTTATGAAGCTTTACAGTTAAGTCGAGTTTATAAGCAAGCTGGAAACTTTGATGTAATTCATTCTCACGTTGGTTATACTTCTCTGTTCCATGCTAGTTTTGTTCAAACTCCAACGATTCATACCCTACACGGTGCTTTCAATTCAGACACCAAGCAGATATATACCGAAGCACGCGAGCAGCACTATGTAAGCATTTCAGATGCCCAACGCGAGCCGATAAAGGAGTTAAATTACGCTGCAACAGTGTATAACGGTATCGATACTGAAAGCCATCGTTTTTACGCCCAATCGCAGTCTTCCCCCTACTTGGCATTTTTGGGAAGAATTTCTCCGGAAAAAGGTACTCACATTGCTATCGAAATTGCTCAAAAATCCGGCGTACCCTTGAAGATAGCTGGTAAAGTCGATAGAGTTGATGTGGATTATTTTGAGAGCAAAATTAAGCCTCATATTGATGGTAAGCATATAGAATATTTGGGCGAAGCTAATCACTTCGAGAAAAACGAACTTTTGGGTGGTGCGATCGCCATGTTATTCCCTATAACTTGGAGAGAGCCTTTCGGATTAGTAATGACGGAATCGATGGCTGCGGGAACTCCGGTACTTGCCAAGCCAATGGGTTCGGTACCAGAAGTAATTGCAGATGGAAAGACAGGCTTTTTATGCGACAGCGTTGATGATTTTGTTAATGCTGTGCAACGTTTAGGAGAAATAGATCGACTTGTGTGTCGCGCTCATGTCGAGCAGAATTTTAGCATTAAGAGCATGGTAGATGGTTATTTGGATGTTTATCGCAAAGCAATGGGTAATAAATTTGAAAAGAACGGTTATTCCCGCTTTTTGTCAAACCTACTTATGAGATAAATCTGTAGTGGATGAATTCAATATTTATTTAATCTGATATCTTGGGGCAATGTCTCTATTCTCGGTTTCTTGTTGGTTGCACAACGTGTTCCATCATGCTTTCACGAATAGAAACCGGGTTTATGCAGGGCTTGTTGAGAATGGTGCAAGATATGAGTTTAATTAAACAATCCAATTCACCCACTTTTTTGTCTAGAAGTGCATCTACCTCAAATTATTTTACTTTTGCTAGAATTCAGATAGCTGCGGGTTATTTCAAGTTTTAGATTATCTTCTGCTTGCTTTCACCCGGTAGTTTTGGTTCGATAGAGTATTAAGGCGAAATTATTAATCTAAAATTCTAAATGAAGAAGAAGTAACTAATTTGGGATTTTTGATGATAATTGTGACGAGAAGTTTGGTGTTTCTCTATCAAGACGATTTCTAATAATTCTTGCAGGTGTACCTACTGCAATAGAAAAAGGAGGAATGCTCTTATTAACAACGGAACCCGCACCAATAATACTTCCTTTTCCAATATTCACTCCATCTAATACCGTAACGTTATGCCCTAACCAACAGTCATCTTCAATTACAATTCCCTCACGAGTTACACCTTGTTCTTCAATAAGTCGAGTGGGGTCTGCAAAAATATGATTGTTGGCAAATATGCCACAATGGGGTGCAATTAAACAGTTTTTACCAATTGTAATATCTCCCGTACCAGTAATGATGACATAGGGACCTATATATGCATTTTCGTCAATTATTATATGTGTATCGTCCAGCGAGCGAATATCTACACCACGCTCTAATCTAACTCTATCTTTGATCTGTACCTTATTATTTGGATGTCCTAAAGCATTAATTTGAACTCCTTTTAAAAGACTTACGCTATCGCCAATTTCAATCGAAGGAGTTCCAATTAGCTCTACAAAATGTTGAATATTAACCGATTTACCTATCTTATTCAAAAGACTTCGATATACAAAATTCCTTAACTTTTTACCCAAAAAAATATTGGGGATACCACCGAAAATAGTCGTGATCGATCTTTCTTTCAAAGAAATTCTATTGAAGCTATTACTGTTTCTCATCCTGATGACCCTTATAACTCATGTTAATTATGATGTAGGTCTGTCAAAAAAATATAATTGTATAACAAAATTTAAATCTTTAATTTTCACCCATAAGTAAATAGATATATATATAAATTATTAATTATTATTCAAAAATTTTTACGCTATCTAATTAATCCCTATTATATTCATAATAATAAAGAATAAATATAAATACAGATAACTTATAACTATTTATAGATAAACATAAAAATAATTATTTTTCTCTCGTCAAAGAATAATTAATGTAAAAACCCTTGTTTGATAGCAACAAAAATATAAAGAGTATTTTGTGAATTAGTTAATATTTTCTATCTAAATAATATAGCACTATATTAAATGATGCAAGCTATATTAAAAACTTTTTTGACCTTAATTTTTTGCGGGGAGAGTAATTAAAACTAAAGCTCTCTCCCCTTCCGGAAAACAACACTTATTAATAGGCACCAGTTTTTTGTAAAACAACTCGTACTGTTTGCAGTAAAATTCTCATATCCAAAAGGATAGACCAGTTTTCAATGTAGCTAATATCTAATTTGACTGCATCTTCAAATTTTTCGATATCGGAGCGACCTGAAACTTGCCACAAACCTGTAATGCCTGGTAAAACTTCTTGTCGAATAAAGTGCGGGGTTTCAAATTTTTCAACATCTCTTAGAGGAAGAGGACGAGGACCAACTAAACTCATATCACCTAATAACACATTGAATAATTGCGGTAATTCATCCAAGCTGTAAAGACGTAGAAACTTACCAATTTTTGTGATCCGGGGGTCATCTTTCATTTTGAACAGAACCCCATCTTTTATTTCATTTTTCGCTTCTAAATTTGCCTGTAATTTTTCCGCATTCGTTACCATCGTGCGGAATTTCCAAATTTTAAATTTTTTACAGTGTAAACCAATTCGCTCTTGTTTAAAAAATATTGGGCCTGGAGAATCTAACTTAATAAGTAAAGCAATTAACAGATATAAAGGCGAAAACAGCGTTAATAAAACAATCGAACAACAAAGATCAAAACACCGTTTAATCCAAAAGTCGCTACCTGCAATAATTGGTGCTGGGATTGTTAAACAAGGAATGTTACCAATTTTCCAAAGTGTTGATTTTGGATGATAAATGCGATCGGTTGTTGGCAAAATGCGTAAAGTAATACCAGCAGTTTGGAAATGCCAGCAAATATATAGGCGATTCTTAATTGCATTCCAAGAGACAAAAGTCTCAACTATACCTTGTTGTTTAAGAAATTCAAAGGTTGCTTCTCGATTCTCTCTATCCAGACTTTCTGAGTCAGCAATACCTTCAAGGGTATAGCAATTTTCCTTCTGAATGAAGTTTATATAATCGTCTCGATCGTCTGGATCGGTAATCACAAAAATCGGATAGCGTATTGCCCCTTTTTTACGCAATAGTTTAGTTGAAAAATCGAATATCAAGCGTCCCGTGCAGGTAAAAGTTACCGATAGCAGCCAAAATATTAAAAAGGTAGACCGGGAAACATAACCATCTGGTTCGTAGAGAAAAGCAATTAATAGTAAGAAAATTTCTGAAAGCGTAATTGCTTTTATTAAGGCAGTATAGTTACGACGAGAAATACCTGGTGAATATAAACCCTTGGTTGCAATCATACCAATTCCAACTATCATAATTAGTAGGATAAATGAAGGTTTTTCCGTCCAAGGTGATTCTAGGAACGTGCCGAAATTGATTGCTAAAGTCCACGATAAACTTAGAGCAATTACATCTAATGAAACAAGGGTTACAACTCGAAGGAATCTAACTGCAATTCCTTTTCTTAAATTTGCACCTTTCGCCGACCTTAAGTCAGGTCGAAAATTTACTACTGGTAGAGAACGATAAGCCATAATTAGTATTACACCTCTATTAACACTGTTCGCCTGGTTGTTATAAATTGCTGAATTGAGGGATATCAAATCTTGTTTCATTAACTTAAAACAAGATTTGTATATATTTCTTTGAAAAATATCAAAAAGTTATTTCCAAATTTTAATATTTTTTTAAGCTTTGATAAATACCCATATTT
Source organism: Rivularia sp. (in: cyanobacteria) (assembly GCA_049649675.1). Taxonomy (GTDB): domain Bacteria; phylum Cyanobacteriota; class Cyanobacteriia; order Cyanobacteriales; family Nostocaceae; genus Rivularia. Next base: position 11,713 of record JBARZF010000720.1, read on the forward strand.
TGTCAATGTTTGGCAAATATTTATTTTTCTTCAAAAGCAAAATAAAATATTTTGTTAAGTTGATAGCTTTGATATCAAATTAACTACTCGCTTCGAGTTAATTTGATAAAAAAATGCAATCTATCTTAATATGTTGAAGATGGTTTACTGCTCTTCTTAAAAAGTTTGACGAAGCGTTCTTTGAGAAGACGGTAGAAAAACAGCGGATTACCTACAACATAACGTTGCCACAATCTTTTTGGTTCGGTAAACATTCGGGATAACCATTCAAGTCCGCGATTAGTCATCCATCGGGGACCCCGATATACTGCGCCCGTGTAAAAGTCTAAGCAAGCACCCAAAGGTAGAAAAACTTTTGCATTAATTTGGTCAAAATTATCAATAATCCAGCGTTCTTGCAATGGCATTCCGAAGCCAACATATAATACATCTGGCTTAAATTCATTAATTTCATTAACAACATATTCATTTTCTATGCCAGATTTATGAAAGTAACCGTGATGTCCTTTTACTTTTAAATTAGGTGCAATAACTTGTAATTTATCAATTGCTTTATCAACAACACCAGGCTTACCTGCAAGCAAATACAGCGAAACATTCTCTCGTTCGCAAGCAGAAGCCAAGTTTTCTATGTAGTCGGGGCAAGTCATACGATGCTCCGAATTGATACCGCAGCCGCACATTTTTGCACCTAATAATACGCCAAATCCATCGCAAAAGACTAAATCAGACCTGTTAATAAAATCTTTGTACCAAGGCATTTCGCAGGCAAAATTCATTGCCCGCACGTTAACATTTCCTACGACTGTTTTTTTGTCAATACCTGCCGAGCTAACAATGAAATTAATTAATTCTTGAACTCTAACTTTATGAAACTTTGTACCAAGCAATTCTACTTCATCAAATTGGTGGATGCAGACGTTATTTGTAGCCATTGTTTTTTATTAAAATTATCTAGACTTCTAAATTATTCAATTATTTACCGTAGTAAATTCCTCTACCGTTGGTGCCAATAAAAACCAAACCAAACTCTGTAGAACTAGCTTCCATCACGTTTGGATCGTTACCGATAGGTTTGTTTTTATTGCCTATTCTTAGCCAACTTTTTCCATTATTTAAAGAGCGAAATATACCTTTTCCTTGGTTAGCAATTTCTCCATATAGATATAGTGCATTACCTTTATTTCCGGTTTTAGGCTTGCCTAATGCAATCAAATATGCTCTATTTACTCCTCTAATTCGGGTAAAATTATTTCCTCCATCGGTTGAGTAATAAAGTCCTCGATCGTCCAGACTCAGCCATAATTCACCTTTAACTCCTGAAACAGTTTTTAAAGAGTGCCAATCTGCATGGGGTAAGGATTCAGAAACAACTTCAAAAGATTTACCACCATTACTGCTGCGATAAACTTTTCCATCGGCGTAATAGTAAAACCTATTGCCATCAACTTTGTCTGCTACTAAAGGTTGCGTCCAATTCCAATTACCCTCGAAGCCATTGGGTAAGCCAGAAACCGGAAGCCAAGAAGCACCGCCATCCGTTGTTCGCAGAGGTTGAGTACCACTGAGGGTAACAACGAATAAATTGGGATCGGTTGCAGACATGGCTACTCGCGTCGCCAATTGATTTTTGGGAAAACTGGAAAACTTCTTCCAAGTTTTTCCACCATCGCTAGAAGTTGCGCCGCTATAAGTATTGTTATGACGATTCCCACCCACTCGCACCATTTTTAGAGGACTTTTTTGGCTGTAAGCAATGCTGTAAGTGTCTTGAAAATCATGAGGTTTGCTACTCAACATTTTCGACGGATAAGCATTTAGTCCTCGATCGTGATAGAATCCCTCAACATCTGCCAAACCGCTGATTAATGCTCCCGAGGGTGTTGCAACCAACGTAAAGGTGACAATCTCTTCATGTCCCCGTTGGTAATTTGTCCACACAACCGGATTGCGATTGATATTATCAGTTCGCCATATCCCATACCAGTCTGTTAACCAAACCCTACTTGCATTCCAAGGGTCAAATTCGATACTGGCTACGGAAGGTTTTGACTTCATATAGTCAGACCACCACGAAACAGTATTATTGGCTTGGCGTTTTTGCTGAGTCCATTTACTTCCACCGTTCAAAGAACGAAATATCTGCGTATATGAGTCACTATAGGTAGCAACCAGAACATCATCTATGTTTTTAGGATTAACGCTAACAGCATTAAAAGCTAATTTGTTTTGTTGAGGGGTAATATCTTTCCAACTACCGTTAACAAATTTACTAACACCCTGGGCATGAGTTACATATAAAGTATTCTCATTTCCTATAGCAATACGGTTGACTTCAGCAGGACTTTGTGGAACTTTAGCCCAAGTTTTACCCGTATCAATCGATTTATATATTCCACTTTTATGAGCTAATGCATAGACAGTGCCTTTTTGGTATCTATCAAAAGTAATAGCATTGATGCCAATATCGTCATTAAGTCTGGGAAATGATTTGACTTTAGTCCAACTCTGGCCAGCATTGTCTGACTTCCACAACCCATCTTGACGAGAACCAAAAAATAGATTTTTAGAGTTGAAAGGATTAACCGCTAATCTTTCACCCGTCCATCTTTGTGATTCATTGCCACCCATTTTCAAATCCAGATTTAGTTTAGTCCAAGTTCTGCCCCTATCTAAAGATTTGAGAATTGTTCCTTGAGGCTGCCACCAATCGGCAGTATATTTGCCTACTGCAATGTATACAATATTAGGGTCTTTGGGGTCAAGGGCTAAAGCTTCTCCTCCGAAGTAATTGCTATTAGCTAAAGAAAATTGTTCGTTAAGCGGTATCCAAGTTGAATTAGCGGCATTCCACCGATAAAAACCACCAACATCGGTTTTTATATAAACTAAATTACGCTCTTTTGGATGAAGGTAAATTCCAGTTACATAACCTCCCCCACCGATGGCAACATTCGCAGTACCTAAAGAAGGGTACTGTTGAGAACTAGCTTTGGCTACAGTAATTCGTTGGGATATGCTGCGAACAGTTAGATTGGAATTTAAGCAAAATTGAACTAATAATGTAGCTAGAACGATAAAGGCAATGGTAAATATTCTACCCTGACGACGATTAAGTAGATTGAAAAAACGCATTTTTTAAATCAATAGCTAGATATCTGTACTACAAAGATTCTGTATATTTGGCTTTAGACTCAAATATCTCTAAAACGCGATCGAGTTGAGTTAGTTCAATGATAATTTTCAAGGAAGGGGAAACTGAGCAAAGACTAAAGCGTGTTTGTAAACTTTGAGCTAATTTGCAGCTAGATATTAATGCCATCAACCCAGCACTATCTATATGTTCCACCTGTTTGAGATCGACTAATAATCTGGAATGAGAGTTTTTTATTAATGCTGTAGCTAGTTTTCTTTCAAACAAATAAGCATTTGCGGCTGTAATTGAATTTTGAGGTTTTACTACAGTAAATTCAGGGATTAGAAGTCTAGTTTGCATATTGGTTGATTGGTAATCTTGATAAGCAAAAGGTGATTTGTGCAGGTAAAACTAGCAGCCATCTCACATTTATAGAATTTTGTAAGATGATTTCGTTTTTTATGATGCTTCTCTCAACTTATCTTTATTAATAGTTTTCTGTTGCAAGCTCCCAATTATCTTCAAGGCGAACAATTTAACTTTCTCGTATAAAGGCTTCGGTACAACACAAAGTAAAATAGCAGCAGCAATAGTTTCAAAGGTACGCCGAAAATCCTCTATAATAATGGGCCAATAATTCAAGATCGAACGGCACATCAATTTTAAAGCCACAGTACCTTTATTAATAGTAATTGCTCTCCTTGCTACATACCTTAAATGATAAGCTCTCGCAGGTTTTAACCAACGTGCCATTTGTTCTGGTGCATAAGTAGCAGTTTTTTCAAAAACCTTTTCTCTATAGTTAATCATTTGCTGAAGATTAGCTGATAAACCATTAGAATTAATTCTGTAAAGAGTTAATGGTTGAGCAA
>JBARZF010000721.1:0-9486 GCA_049649675.1 Rivularia sp. (in: cyanobacteria)
AGGAATTGCACCAATTAGCATCCAAGGATAACGTCTGCCCAAGCGAGAACGAGTTTTATCGCTCAACCAGCCAATTAAAGGGTCATTTATTGAATCCCAAGCTTTACCAACTAATATCAAACTACCAGCTAAACCTGCACTTAATCCGGCAACATTGGTAAAGAAAAATAACACAAAAAATACCAGAATGTTGTTCGGAATTGCTCCTCCCAACTCTCCAGCACCATAAGCTAATTTAGTTGTGAAGTTTAATTGTTCTCGCTCAGAAGTAACAGTTCTTGGTGGAGAAGAATTATTCATTATAGGGCAATTGTAATTTAATTTACTTTTTACCTGAATATTATCTTAGATTTTGTTTGTAGTAAAGTCAACTTAAGCAACTTAAGGAAAAGATAACAGGGAATTGGGAATTGGAATTAAATTAGGAAATTGTTTGTCTTAGCTTTAAATCACCAGGGGTTGTAAACCCCTGGCTAATAGCGAAAGTCCTATAAATAGGACTAAAAATATATAATTAAATAATAAAATCAAAAAAATTTGGTATTACAAAAATTGAAATATTTCAGCTTGATTGCAAAAAAGGTAAAAAATATTTAGACATTTACTCAGTCATATTTATATGACTTATGCTATTAGAGTGGGATTTGCAATCCCAGTCGGGTTGATCGTAATGTCCATGTGTTCCCTATTCGCTGTTTTCAAATCGCTCTAGAACCTTTCATAACAGTTTCTCCTACTGGTAGCTCAAAACCATCTTTCGGTTCAACGGTGACAAAAACTTCGGTGGTATTTCCCCACTTTTGCAAAGGAATTTTTTGTAATACCTTACCTTGAGAATCCGGATTGAATTTCGCACATTTTATTTTTTTGCCATCAACAAAAGCCCATAAGCGATAAACTTGATTTTCTGGTAAATTGGGCAGGTTTTTTAAAGTTAATATTGCAGCTTCTGAATTCGGTGCAATTACCAAACTACCGGAAGAAGATATTTCCGAAGTAATACTTTTAAGTGCTAACAAACGATTATTCGGTTGCTTTAGTACGGATAAAGCTTCTTGATAGCGAGATAATTCTTGCTGTGTTTTGGATAATTCGGCTTGTAAACGATAATTGGATAAATCAGTTTCTGCTGTTGCAAGTTTTTGATGCAGTCGATAGTTGAAAAATCCCAAACTCGCAATTAATCCTACTGCGGTTATTCCGGCTATTTTTAGCCAAGTGTTGGAAGAAGAGAGGGGGGAGACGGGGAGAGGGGGAGACGGGGAAGAGATGGGGGGAGTCTCGAAGGTTTCTACGGTGGTTAATAAATCTTTTTCTGCTGCTTGGAGAATTTGCTCGCGCAATCCTTCTGATGGTTTAGTTTCGGGTAATGATAGGGGAAACAAGGCTAAAGTTGCCTGTAAGCTTTCGACTTCAGATGCTAATTCTGGATAATTTTCTAAATATTGTTTAACTAAAGTTGCTTCTTCTGAGCTTAAATCTCCTAAAACGTACCCTGTAATTAAATTTTCCCAGTTTGAAGGTAATTTATCAGGTTCCATAATTAATCTACTAAATCCTTTAATAATTTTCTCAGTTTTAAAAGTCCTTGCCTGGTGCGGGTTTTTACTGTTCCCAAAGGTATATTTAATTGTTCGGTAATTTCTGATTGACTTAATCCTTCGTAGTAAGCCATTTTTAAAACTTGTTGTTGATTTTCGGGTATTTCTTCTAAAGCTTTATTGATAAGTTGAGAGACTTCTCCCAAGGAAACCTTTTCCATCAAATTACTTTCAGTTTGAGTCGGAATGCTACGCTGACATCTTTGTAAAAGCTTCTGTTGACTGGATTTTTGATGCAAGCGATTAATTGCTCTACTTCTAGTCATTGTCAGCAAATAAACAATCATTTTTCCCCGATTGGGGTCATATTTAGAAGTTCGCCAAAATGCCAGAAAGATTTCTTGTGTTAAGTCTTCAGCTTCACTTGTATTACCTAAAATTCGCAGAGCCAGACGGTATACAGCCTCGCCATAGCGGTCATAAATAGCACCTAAAGCAGATAAATCTCCCGCTTGTAATGCTTGGAATAATTCTGCTTCTGTCTGGTTTGATAAACTCATATTTGCTGGTTCTTGCGTATGCTTGGCTACATTCATATCAGAAAAACCAACGAATGCCTGTAACTAAGTAAAAGCCACCCGCTAATATCAATGCACCACTTCCCAATCTAATAATCCATTGAGATTTGGTTAACAATATTTTTCTTTGTTTAACTAACCCTGTAAATAAGCTAGCAAAAAATATTACCGCCGTATATCCGAGAGCGTAGCTTATCATTGTCACCGTACTTAGAACTTGAGAGCCACTAGCCGCAGCAGTTGCGAGTACCGCGAAAAGTACCGGAGAAGCACAAGGGGAAGTAACTAAAGCGAATGTTAAACCAGCACCAAAAGGGCCTGGAATTGGTAAATGTATCTGTTTTTTAGGTAAAGGTAAATGAAATAATCCCGCGAAACTTAACCCCATCAGCAGGATAATTGCGCCAACTACAATATTAATATATCCTCGAAAATCCACCATTACAGATGAAGCGAAAGATGCAAATAATCCGAATAAGCTAAATATAGATACTGCTCCCAAAACGAAAAAACTCGCTTTAAAAAATGCATCTTTTCGAGATTCTATATTTAAGGTACCAATATAGCTGAGGTTAACAGGAAGTAAAGATAAAATACAAGGGGAAATACTAGCAATTAAACCGCCGAGAAAAGCAATAGGAATTAGAAGAATAGGACTAGTTGAATTTTGTTTCTCTACCCATTTATGATAAGGAGCTTCTAATTGTCTGACTAAATCTTCTAGATTGTAATACAAGTTTTGGAAATGACTTCCGAAAACAACTATGATGATGGTTCCTAGACAAAGAAAAGCCAGCAGATAGAGATTATTTGATTTTAGTTTGTTTTTCATAATTGTGTTTGTTTTAGATTAAAATAGGATTCATATTTGAAAATATTTTTGACCTCTCTCCAAACCTCTCTCCTACAAGGAGAGAGGCCTTAAATCTTTGGGAGTTATTATTTTTGCTCCCCTTCCCTTGCAGGGAAGGGGCTGGGGGTTAGGTTCTTTAATTATTTATTTGTTGCGTAGTTGTATCCAAAGCTGCAACATAATCGGCTTTATTTTGATTTTTTTGAAATAATTCAACTACTTCACCCGTTGCTGGATTCATCACAGCAACGGTAGCAGTTTTCGCCTTATATTTAGCAAATACATCTTCCAAACCTAACTCTTTAGCTTTAGCAGTGGAAGCTTCAGTAGTAGTTTTATCCGTAACATCAAAAACCACAAAATTAGCTGTAGAACCGTACTCTTTCTTCAAAGCTTCTAAAGTAGGTTTAATTTTCTTGCATCCAGCACACCAATCTGCATAAATATCCACAACCACTGGCTTACCCTGTAACTGTTGCGCTAATGCTTGATTAGCCTCGGATGCAGTTGCAACTTCTTGTGTTTGTGCTTCATTAACACTCGCATTTTTGCTATCATCTGGACTGCTGCAAGCTGCTAAGGTAGTAACAATACCCGCAGTGGCTGCCAAAGTTAGAACTTTAATCGTTTTAGTAAAGTATTTCTTCATCGTCATGTCCATTCCAATCGAGCTTTATCTATATACAGAGCAGAAGCCGAAATGGATTTACTGTGGATGAGAAAAATTTAGAGGATGGGCAAAATGCTTATCCCACAAGAATTGTAGAATTATTAATTAATAAATTTCTGACATTCTCATGTCACCTTTAAGCGTCAAAATAAAAAAATTAATTACCACCTTTAACCTTTAACATGCAGACCTCTAACCTCAAAATGTCATATTTATCAAAGCGACTTTTATCTAGTGTCGCGATCGCCTTTATCGTTACTGGCTGCTCCTCCGCCCAAAATCCCTTAAATGATTCGTCAGCAATAGGTTCGGAATCAAACAATGGAATTACACCTTCGGGTGACGTTGCCAAAAGTAATAATTTTAAGAAAACAACGATATTATCAGGTTTAGAAAACCCGTGGAGCATGACATGGCTGCCAAACGGAGAAATGTTAATTACCGAACGCCCTGGTAGATTGCGAATCGTCCGTAATGGACAACTTCAACCAACACCTATAACCGGAGTTCCCGAAGTTTTCGCATCTGGGCAAGGTGGTTTAATGGAGGTTTCGCTTCACCCCAAATTTGCCGAAAATCGCTTGGTTTATCTAAGTTATGCTCACGGTAACGCACAAGAAAACCGCACCCGAATTGCAAGAGCCAAATTCGACGGTAAAGCATTACAAGATTTAGAAGTAATTTTTGAAGTATCACCAGCTAAATCAGGTACTCAACATTTTGGTTCGCGTATTGTTTGGCTACCCGATAATACAATGTTGCTGGCGATCGGTGACGGTGGTAATCCACCACTTAAAATTGATGGTGAATTATCTCGCGAACAAGCTCAAAAACTTAACAGTCAACTTGGTAAAATTGTCCGACTCAATGACGATGGTTCCATACCCAAAGATAATCCTTTTGTAGAAACGGAAAATGCCAATCCAGCAATTTATAGTTACGGACATCGGAATATTCAAGGATTAACTTTTGACTCCGAGAATAAAAGAGTTTGGTCAACCGAACACGGTTCAAAAGGTGGTGATGAAGTCAACCTTGTAGAAGCAGGTAAAAATTATGGTTGGCCAGTTGTTACCTACAGTCAAGAATATACCGGAGGAGAAATTTCTCAACAACGCTCACGCCCTGGAATGGTAGATCCTAAATTAGTTTGGACACCAGCAGTAGCACCTTCAGGATTAGCATTTTACAACGGCGATTTATTTGCAGGTGGTTTGCGTTCAGCAGATGTCCGTCATATTGATTTGGATGAGCAAGGTAAAGTTGTTAGCGAAAAATCTATTGAAATTGGCGAACGAGTGCGTGATGTTAAGGTGGCTCCCGATGGCAAATTATACGTGATTACGGATGAAGATAATGGGAAATTGATTCGTTTAGAACCTGTTGGGAGTTAGGGTTTTCAAATTAAACCGCCCTTACGCTCGAAGGGTGGGGCTACAATTGCAAAGCCCACCTGGGTGGGCTATGAAAAACTTAGATTTTTAGTCTTTTGAAGGAGCAAAAATGCTTGAAAGTCAGATCGAGCCGCATCTGACTTTCAAGCCCTAACCCTCGAACGGTGTTAAACCACTTTATTAATATATAAAATCGTAGTGCGAGCATCTTGCTCGCTAGAAATCAACTGCTTGCTCGCTAGAAATCAACTGCTTTCTCGCTAAAAAAAAATAATTGCTCGCTAGAAAAAAACTAATTTTTTGGCACAAATAAACTGCTTCCTCTGTGGTAATGCACGCAATCCTAAACCATTGAATTAAGCGCCTCATCCACTTTTCCGTTTAGTTATTGCCAGCCGTCTTACTGGGAACCAGTCAAACTGGTCAAAAAATTCCTAACTCCGGTGGTACTAACTATTCTCAATTACCCATGCCCAATTCCCGATCCCCCATCCCCAACTTTAATTAATGGGATTTCGACACACTTCTTAACAAACACCCCGTTCAAACTCAAAACATTCTAATCTAAAAGCTAGTGGGTTAAATTTTTGGCAGTCTTGAAGGCAACACGGTTCAAGTAAAAACACACCGCTCCTTGAAGCCTAAAGGCAATCCAATATACGCACACGCGCTTATATCAGATAGGAGTTTAAGAAATCACATGAGTGTTAAGGCAAGTGGTGGAAGCTCGGTTGCACGTCCGCAACTATATCAAACTCTAGCTTTATCAACTATTACTCAAGCGGAGCAACAAGACCGTTTTTTGGGTAATGGTGAATTAAAGGAATTAGAAAGTTATTTTGCTTCAGGTCAGAAGCGTTTGGATATTGCTCAGACTTTGACTGACAATTCCGAAATTATTGTTTCTCGGGCTGCGAATCGAATTTTCGTTGGTGGTTCGCCGATGTCTTTCTTGGAAAAACCAAGAGAACCAGAACCAGAAATGGCTATGGCGATCGCCGGTGAGGAAGCTCCGGATTTGAGAAGAAATATGGAGTTGGGAACCGTCACCTACGTGGAATCGAAAGGCGGATTCTTGGAAAATCTTCGTTCCATTTTTAATTCTTCTCCTAGCGGCCCTACACCTCCAGGCTTTAGACCAATTAACGTTGCTCGTTACGGCCCGAGCAATATGTCTAAAAGTTTGCGGGATTTGTCGTGGTTCTTACGTTACGCTACTTACGCGATCGTAGCTGGCGACCCGAATATTATTTCCGTAAACGTGCGGGGATTGCGCGAAATTATTGAAAGAGCTTGTTCTGGTGAAGCAACAATTGTGGCTTTGCAAGAAATCAGAATTGCTTCAATTTCCTATTTCCGCAAAGATCCTGAAGCCACAGCTATTGTGACTCAGTACATGGATGTTTTGGTTAACGAATTCAAAGCAGCCACCCCTTCAACCAAGAAGCGTCAGCGACCAACTGGGGACCAACAAGGTTTACAACTACCGCAAATTTACTTTAATGCGGCAGAAAGACGACCCAAGTTTGTCATGAAGCCCGGTTTGTCGGCAATGGAAAAAGATATGGTCGTGAAAGCGGCTTATCGACAAATTTTTGAGCGCGATATTACTCGTGCTTATTCTCAGTCGATATCCTACCTGGAATCTCAGGTCAAAAATGGCGATATCTCGATGAAAGAGTTTACTCGTCGTTTGGGTAAATCTCCGCTTTATCGGAAACAATTTTATGAACCATTTATTAATAGCCGCGCTCTAGAACTTGCTTTCCGTCACTTCTTGGGACGGGGACCTTCCAGCCGGGAAGAAGTACAAAAATACTTTGATATTATCTCCAGAGGTGGCCAAGCAGCTTTAATTGATGCTTTGGTTGATTCCAACGAATACGCTGATTATTTTGGAGAAGAAACGGTTCCTTACCTTAGAGGCTTAGGTCAAGAAGCTCAAGAATGTCGCAACTGGGGTCCTCAGCAAGACTTATTGAGATACAGCGCTCCTTTCCGCAAGGTTCCGCAGTTTATCACAACTTTCGCTGCTTATAATCAACCTTTACCCGACCAGCACGTTTATGGTTCCGGTAATGACCCCTTGGAAATTCAGTTCGGCGCTATCTTTAATAAGGAGACAAGAAATCCTAGCAGCCGTCCCGCGCCTTTCAGTAAGGATACTAAGCGTATCTTGATTCACCAAGGGCCAGGAATTAACAATCAAAACAGCAACCCTAAAGCTCGCGGTGCATTCCCCGGTTCTTTAGGTCCAAAAGTTTTTCGTTTAGATCAAGTTCCCAGTACTTTGAGCAGAGGAACTGGTAAAGGCGCAAGCGTTAAATATTCCGAAAGTTCTACTCAAGCGGTAATCAAAGCTGCTTATCTACAAGTATTTGGTCGCGACGTTTACGAAGGACAACGGCTGAAAGTTGCAGAAATTAAGCTAGAAAACGGCGAAATTACCATCCGCGACTTTATCCGGATGCTGGCGAAGTCGGATTTATTCCGCAAAATGTATTGGACATCGCTCTACGTTTGTAAAGCAGTAGAATACATTCACCGTCGTCTGTTGGGTCGTCCTACCTACGGTCGTCAGGAAAATAATAAGTACTTCGATATCTGTGCCAAGAAAGGTTTCTACGCATTAGTTGACACCTTTATTGATAGCCCAGAGTACGTTGAAGCCTTTGGTGAAGATACCGTTCCTTACGAGCGTTATTTGACTCCTCAAGGTGTAGCTTTACGTCAACTGCGTACAGGCAGCATCCGCGAAGATGTTGGTACTCAAGTTGAGAAAGAAGAAACACCAATGTTTGTCGAACTTGGTAGCGTTGCTCAAAATCGTACCGAACCAGATATCCAGTATCGGATTAATCAAGGTGTTAGCAAGCAACGGGAACAGCGTAAAATCTTTAAGTTGGTAGCAAATACCAATAATAAAGTTGCCGTACAAACCGTTATTAGAGCCGCTTACCGTCAAATTTTCGAGCGCGATATTGAACCTTACATTGCTTCTGCTAGCGAATTCAAGAACCTAGAAAGCAGATTGGGCAATAATGAAATCAACGTTAAGGAATTCATTGAAGGGTTAGGTTGTTCTAGTCTATACCTGAAAGAGTTCTATACTCCTTATCCCAATACTAAAGTAATCGAGCTAGGAACCAAACACTTCTTAGGACGGGCACCTTTAGACCAGCAAGAAATTAGAAGGTATAATCAAATACTTGCTTCTCAAGGATTGCGTGCTTTCGTCGGGGCAATGGTGAACAGCAACGATTACACGGAAGCGTTTGGTGAGGACACCGTACCTTACAACCTCTACCAAACCTTACCAGCGGCGAACTTCCCGAACAGCCAAACCCTGTACAACCGACTCACCAAGCAAACCAAGGACATTGTTGTTCCTAGTTTCGAGCCAGTTAAATCCAAGATGCAGGCTGCTCAAATGCCGATGATGGGCAAAGCAATTGCAGATATGGCAGCGAAAGCCCGCGAAATCGATAAGAGCAGACCGCTGTTTATCCAGTTGGGACGTTCCTTTAACGATGGTAGGGGACAATCGGTAGAAGTAGGTGTAGGAACAACCCGTCGCAAACCGTCACGGATTTTCCGCATGACTGCTATGGCTAACCAAGCCGAGAAGCAACAGGTAATTGATGCGATTTACGTTCAAGTAATGGATGTATTTAGCGGTCAAATCCCTTCATACTTCCGCCGTTCCGATTTGGATAGTAAGCTACGAAACGGTGAAATTTCCGTCCGCGAATTTGTCCGTACTTTAGCTAGCTCGGAAATCTATCGCAAGCGCTTCTATACGCCATATCCCAACACCAAAGTGATTGAATTCCTATTCCGTCACATCTTGGGACGCGCACCAGCCACCCAAGCCGAAATTCGTCAGTACAACAAACTGTTAGCTGACGGTGGTTTAAAAGCCGCTGTAGAAGAAATAGTAGGTAGCGAAGAGTATACCCGATTCTTTGAGGAAGAAATAGTACCTTATCCACGCTTCCCATCCCTACCCGCAGGAAACTACATCGGTAGCGTCAAAGCCGCTGCTGACTTAGTGAAGCAATCATGGTCTAGCTTATCTCCTTCCGTACTCACCGGACGTTACAACGAACGGTAGATTCAGGTTAAAGGTCAAAGGTTAGGAGTTGGGCATGGGGTTCGGGGGTGATGGGTAATGGGTAATAGTTAGGAATTAGGAGTGAGGAGTGAGTTAAGAATTAACTTCTCCCCATCTCCCCCGAACCCCATCTCCTTGTCCCCCTCTCCCCCTCTCTCCAATTACCAATCCCCAATCCCCAATCCCCAATCCCCCATCCCGAAAACAGGCGAACATGAAAATTAATGTTACGAACTGTTAAAAAGAGTTATAAATACTCAACAAAATGCTGGAGAATAACTTCTGTAGATGATTGAGTTTCCAAAGTTTGGTACTGGTGTTTACCTTTCGCAGGCT
>JBARZF010000722.1:0-5179 GCA_049649675.1 Rivularia sp. (in: cyanobacteria)
AATTTTTTTAGGTTTGAAGCCCCCGGATTTATCCGTGGATCATACCAACCATAGAAGCCCCTAAATTTTATTTATGGGGATATTAATTACGAATTACGAATTACGAATTACGAATTATACTCACCCCATCACCTACCGCTCCCACTTCCAATCGCGAATTTCGGGCATATCTTCACCGTGTTCGCGGACGTATTGCTTGTGTTCGATTAATTTGTTGTGCAGCATTTGCTTGACGTGAGCCGCTTTATATCTTAGGTGAGGAACTCTGTCGATCGCATCATCTGCTAAGTTAAAACGATCTAATTCGTTCAATACCACCATATCAAAAGGTGTGGTTGTGGTTCCTTCTTCTTTGTAACCCCTGACGTGAAGGTTATTGTGATTTGTGCGACGATATGTTAAACGGTGAATCAGCCAAGGATACCCGTGGAAGGCAAAAATTACTGGTTTATCTGTCGTAAAAATACTGTCAAAGTCTTTGTCGCTTAAGCCGTGGGGATGTTCAGTTTCTGGCTGTAGCGTCATTAAGTCTACTACGTTTACTACTCTGATTTTTAAATCTGGAAAGTTATCCCGCAATATATCTACTGCTGCTAAAGTTTCTAAGGTTGGGACATCGCCACAGCAAGCCATGACTACATCTGGTTCGCTTCCTTGGTCGTTAGAAGCCCAACCCCAAATACCGATTCCCGTGGTGCAGTGTTTGATGGCTTCATCCATATTTAGATACTGCAATGACGGTTGTTTCCCGGCTACAATCACGTTCACGTAATGACGACTTCTTAAGCAATGGTCTGTCACGGATAGCAGACAATTAGCATCGGGTGGTAAGTATACTCTCACAACTTCGGCTTTCTTATTCACAACGTGGTCGATAAAGCCGGGATCTTGATGGCTGAAGCCGTTGTGATCTTGTCGCCATACGTGAGATGTTAGTAAATATGTTAGTGAAGCAACTGGTCTGCGCCAGGGGATTTCGCCGGTAGTTTTCAACCATTTAGCGTGCTGGTTGAACATTGAATCGATGATATGGATAAATGCTTCATAACAGGAAAATAATCCGTGACGACCTGTAAGCAGGTATCCTTCCAACCATCCCTGGCAAGTATTTTCGCTGAGGATTTCCATGACGCGACCGTCTGCTGCTAAGTGGTCGTCATATTCCAAGGTTTCTGCAACCCAAGTCCTATCTGTGACATCTAATACGTCAGCGAGTCGGTTACTTGCGGTTTCATCTGGCCCAAATAAGCGGAAGTTTTGGGTATCTTGATTAAATTTCATTACATCCCGCAGCAGTTTACCCATGACACGAGTTGCTTCGTCGATAGTTTTGCCTGCTTCGACTTCTATGGCATAATCGCGAAAATCGGGCATTTTCAAGTCTCGCAGTAAAACACCGCCGTTAGCATGGGGATTGTCACCCATACGCCGTTTTCCTTTAGGTGCGAGTTCGGCTAATTCGGCAATTAATCTACCATTTTCATCAAATAATTCTTCTGGCTTGTAGCTCTTCATCCAGTCTTCCAATAACTGGACGTGTGCTGGTTCCGCAGCCATACTTGATAACGGTACTTGGTGCGATCGCCAATAATCTTCGGTCTTTTTCCCATCAACTTCTTTAGGTCCCGTCCAACCTTTGGGACTTCTAAGAATAATCATCGGCCACTGCGGACGTTCTTTAAAGCCATTTTGACGCGCATCTTCCTGAATTTCGCGGATTTCATGGAGTGCCGTATCCATAGTTGCCGCCATCAATTGATGCATGGCTTCTGGTTCGGAACCTTCGACAAAATAAGGTTTGTAACCGTAACCTTCAAATAGCTTTTGTAATTCTTCATGGCTGATTCGAGCTAGAAGAGTTGGGTTAGCAATTTTATAACCGTTGAGGTGCAAAATCGGCAATACCGCACCATCACGTACTGGATTCAAAAATTTATTAGAATGCCAGCTTGCTGCAAGAGAACCCGTTTCCGCTTCACCATCACCAACAACGCAAGCAACAATTAAATCGGGATTATCAAAAGCCGCACCATAAGCGTGGGAAAGAGAATAACCAAGTTCACCTCCTTCATGAATTGAACCTGGAGTTTCCGGTGCTACGTGACTGGGAATTCCACCGGGAAAAGAAAACTGTTTGAACAGCTTATGTATCCCTTGAGTATCTTGAGAAATATTAGGATAATATTCGCTGTAGGTTCCTTCAAGATAGGTATTAGCCACCAAACCAGGGCCACCATGTCCGGGACCAGCAATGTAAATTACATTTAAATCATCTCTCTTAATTACTCGATTGAGATGAACGTAAATAAAATTTAAACCAGGAGTAGTTCCCCAATGTCCCAAAAGTCTGGGTTTAACGTGTTCTAACTTCAGCGGCTCTTTAAGTAAAGCATTATTCAATAAATATATTTGTCCAACAGAAAGATAATTTGCTGCATTCCAATAAGCATTTATCTTTCGTAATTCTTCATCCTGCAACGGCTTTGTTTGAGGAGGGCTAGAAACAGTCATAATCAACTCCTTGAAGTATTTTTTTGATGCTTTTACATTTATATAAGCTATATAAGCGTAAATCTTTTATTTTTTTTAGAGGATGTTTTAAAAGCGTCCGGCGGTTAAAACAGCTACTATACAAGCAAAGTCCACCTCCGTGGACTAAACTATTTATAACCCGCGCAGGCGGGTTTTGCTTGTGTAGCCGTGGTTTCAACCGCCAGGTGAAGTATTAAATTAGGCTTTTCAAACATCCTCTTATATTTAAGTGAATATTTATTGTATTATCGCGTTAGCCTAATGTACCACTCCCGGCATAGCGAAACAGAATATTGAATTATGATTTTAAATAATTTAAAGTTATCTCTTACATCGTAAAATCAACGCTATTAAAAGATTAAATTGCGAAAAGCGAACTAAATAGCTAAACAATCTGTTTTGGAGTTTAGCATAATATATATTTAGTTGTTTAAACTTAACCGCAATTTAACCAAAGTTTGGATAAAAAATAGTATCAACTTCTTTTAAATAATCAATATTTTATATTTATTTTTAATAAAAGCTACTTCTTTAGATAGAAGATAATATAAATTATTTAATTAATTAACTACAGTTAATTAATATTTTTAAATAGACAGCATAAAAAATTTAATTGGTTATATAGCAGTTTACCGAAGCTCTTCGGGCTTAAGTAAGAAGTAATAAGTAATAAGTAATAAATATTGCCCAAAGTATGGTATAAAGCCTCGTCTTTTAAAGACGAATAAAAAAACAACCAGCATTACTTGAATCCTCTGCCATGAGCGGGAGAGGTGTTACTTCTTACTTCTTATTTCTAACTTCTTACTTGTGAACTGCGGGATGCAACACAGATTAACCTCACCCCCTTCCCCTCTCCGATGTTTTGGAGGAGGGGTGTTCGCAGCTAGGGGTGAGGTTTCGAGTGTATTGGACTCAACTGAAAAGCGCTATAGCAATCTTATAATTATAATTTGAGATGCCGATAAACCCAGTTTTTCCAAAAAACCGGGTTTCTGATTTATCGCAATTACTAGTTTTCTAAAATCAATTAATCTCCAACAAACCAGTTGGTGGCGTAATCTCAATTCTATCAGCCTCCAAATCAACCACCGGAACAATAGCTTTCACAAAAGGAATTAAAACATTCTTGGGATTTTGGATTTTCTCCCCATCACCTTGTCTCCTTGTCCCCTTGTCCCCTTCTTCCTCACTTCCCAACCGCACCTCTAACAAATCGTTGCCAGCATTAATCAAATCAACAACCGTACCAATCAACTCACCACCATCCTGCATAAAAACAGGTAAACCCACCAAATCCATTAAATGATATTCATCCTCACCCAACTGTGGGCGATCGCATAAGGGCACAAGTAACTTACAACCGCGCAATTCCTCAGCTTGATCGCGATATTGCACGCCCTTCAGCTGAATCACATAGAGATTTTTACCTTCGAGAAAACGTCCTTTAAGCAACTCCACCTCTTCCGGCTCCGTCGCATTTGGACGCAACAGCCAACGTTTACCCGCAACCTCGAAGCGTTCGGGAAAATCCGTTTCCGGATAAACCCGCATTTCACCCTTCATACCTTGAGGCGAAACAATCTTACCAATTTCTAACCAGTCATCAATCATCAGTTATCAGTTATCAGTTATCAGTTATCAGTTATCAGTTATCAGTTATCAGTTATCAGTTATCAGTTATCAGTTATCAGTTAATAATCTTGTCTTTATAGCAATCCTAAATAATTTAGTAGCGAGCAAGATACTCGCACTACTTCTCCCCATCTCCCCATCATCTTCTCACGCGCTCATGGCTGCACTGCGATAAACTTCTTCGGCGACTTTGGCAAAACGCTGCATTCCGGTTTTAATTTCTTCGTCGCTACCCGTGAGGCTGACGCGGAAACATTCATGTTTATGCTGCCATTCTTCGCGTAATCCGGGGAAAAAGGAGTTTCCGGGGACTACTATTACACCTACTTTTTTAAGCTGTTGATAAAAATCTGTATCGCTTATTGGTAAATCTTTGAGCCATATCCAAGCGAAAATTGCTCCTTCTCCTCGATGCATAAACCAAGGTATATCGGGCATTGCTGATTCTAAAGTACTTTCTAAAACGGTGAATTTATTTTTATAAAAAGGACGAATTACGGTTTCGCTGATATGCGCTAATTTGCCAGAATCAATGGCTAGGGCGGCTATGGCTTGCCCGTATCGTGATGAATGCAAGCTGGCGTTTGCTTGGAAACATTCCAACGCATCAATTAAATTTTCGCTACCGATGGCAATTCCAACTCTTTCTCCCGGTAATCCCGCTTTCGATAAACTCATGCAGTGCAAAATATTTTCACCAAAAGTTGGTGTCATATCGGTATAGTTTAAAGCTGGGAAAGGTGGCGCGTATGCGGAGTCAATTAAGAGTGGTACGTTTGATTGTGCGGCGAGTGCAGCGATTTTTTGAACTTCTTCGTCGGTAACAACATTACCAGTAGGATTGCAGGGACGAGAGAATAAAACACAACCAGTTTGTTCGGTAATCGATAACTTGCTAAAGTCGGGACGATATTTAAATCTATGTGCTGGTGCGTCAATATCTAAAGTCGGTTTGTAAGCAAATAAAGCTTCGGGAACCAAACTAACTCCGCCGTAACCCGTATAATCAGGA
>JBARZF010000723.1:0-13696 GCA_049649675.1 Rivularia sp. (in: cyanobacteria)
TGAAAAATACCTCTCTCCAAACCTCTCTCCTACCAGGAGAGAGGCTTAATTTCCCCCTTCCCGCTTTTGGGAAGGGGGGTAGGGGGTTAGGTTTTTATGTAAGTTTGAAACCATATAAATGTTTTCCCGGAGATGTCTAATGAACGCTCGAACCAAAGCGGAAATAAATGCACCTTCGTAATCTACCAGTTAAATAACTTTAAAAGAATATACAGGATGTTTTCCAGGATGAGGTATCGGGGTAAATCTGAAATTTAATAATTTACTCATTAATAATGTAGGAGAAAAATTATGAAAACCCAAAATACGCGTCCGGTTTATCCAAACTTTTTCATCATTTACATACTGTCATTACTAAGTTTAGTTGTTACTGTAGTTTGGTTGAATTTGCTAGATGTTAATAAAAATTCTACTTCTACAGAAACAATTACAACTCCCACACCCGAACAAGTCAAAAAATCGCCCATTACCAAACAAAACAATACAGTTCAAAAACCAACTGTTCCATTTACAATTCCCAAACAAACTGAAAAATTAACTCCCAAGGAAACTACACTAGTAATAGAGTTACAGCCGAAAGCTTACTTATTGCAAGTCGAAGGTGAAAAAATTAGTTT
Organism: Rivularia sp. (in: cyanobacteria); assembly: GCA_049649675.1. Taxonomy (GTDB): domain Bacteria; phylum Cyanobacteriota; class Cyanobacteriia; order Cyanobacteriales; family Nostocaceae; genus Rivularia. Next base: position 618 of record JBARZF010000723.1, read on the forward strand.
GATTCCCCAATCAGTTGCAATTGAAAAGGGAGCATCGAAAGAAGTTGCATTAAAACAAGCTTTGAACCAGCTTTTTGATACAACTCAAAATAATCAATTTACTTCGACAATTCCCGCAGGAACTAAATTATTAGATTTACGAATTGATGAAACTGGAATTCATGTAAATCTGTCCGATGAATTTCGTTATGGTGGTGGCTCCACTTCGATGATTTATCGTGTAGCTCAAGTACTTTACACTGCCTCAAGTATTGAAGAACAAGCTAATATTTACCTTGAGGTCGAAGGCAAATTATTAGATGAAGAAAATCCTCTTGGAGGTGAAGGATTAATATTAGCAGAACCGCTAACAAGACAAAAGTTTGTTGAAGATTTTTCTATTAATTAGATTAAATACAAAGGAAAATTAATTATGTCTACTGCATCCAAAACTCGCCGAATGATTAAATCAATTGTAGAAATTCCCCAAAAATTGATTAATTTTACAACATTAGGAGTAAGTCGAATTTTTAGTCCTAGCGATAATGATTATCCCAAATCAGGAGTACAGCCATACGAGGGAGACTCTGCCGAAGACAGACAGTATTAAGCATTGGAAAAAGTTTACTTGAATGAGCTTATGAGCGGGTTTAGATTATTTCTAGCCCGCGAAGGTGCAAACAGTTGTCAGTTTTTTAAGAGAACTATAAATAATGGTACGTGCATCTATCCCAAATTTAATTAAACAAATGCTAAAACCGGATTTTTATCCGCATCCGGTTAGCAAAAAGATACAGTTAGTTCAAACTCATATTTCTTATGTTTTATTAACTGGTGATTATGCCTACAAAGTCAAAAAACCTGTGAATTTTGGTTTTTTAGATTTTTCCACTCTGGAGAAGCGCTCGCATTTTTGTCAAGAAGAATTGCGGTTGAATAAAAGGGGAGCAGCACCACTATATTTGGAAGTTTTGCCTATTACTCAAGATGGCGAACAATATCATCTAGGAGGTACAAAAAAGCCTGTAGAATACGCACTAAAAATGCATCAGTTCCCACAAGAGGGGTTGTTGAGTACTATGCTCGAACGGGGGAAATTGAGTGAGTCGGATGTAGAAGAGTTAGGCAAAGTTGTAGCTCGCTATCATACTCAAACTAAAACGTCGGATTACATCCGTAGTTTTGGTGAAGTTGATAAAGTTAGGTGTTCAATTGACGAGAACTACGAGGTAACTAGTAAGTATATCGGAAAAGCACAAACAGATACTCAGTATAAAGAAACCAAAGCTTATACCGATAACTTTTTTACTCAACATCCACAATTGTTTCTCAATCGCATCAAAAATGATTGTATTCGTGAGTGTCATGGAGATTTACACTTACATAATATCTGTATATGGCATTCGCAAATCTTACTGTTTGACTGTATTGAATTTAACGAAACATTCAGATTTGTCGATGTTATGTACGACATCGCTTTTACAGTCATGGATTTGGAAGCTCGTAAAAGAAAAGATTTAGCTAATATTTTCTTAAACACATACTTAGAACAGACAGGAGACTGGGAAGGTTTACAGTTACTACCCCTATATTTAAGCAGACAAGCTTATGTTAGAGCCAAGGTAGCTTGCTTTTTACTTGACGAGTCAGAAGTTTCTTTAGATGTAAAAGAAGAGTCGAGAAAAATTGCTGCTAATTATTATAAACAAGCTTGGAATTATACTAAGCCCCAACAAGGTAAGCTATTTTTAATGTCTGGAGTTTCCGGTTCTGGTAAAAGTACAGTTGCCCGCTATTTATCTCCGAAGTTGGGAGCGATACGAATTCGTTCTGATGCTGTTCGCAAACATTTAGCAGGAATACCTTTATTAGAAAGAGGCAGCGATAAATTATATACGGATGCAATGTCGTCAAAAACTTACGCTAAACTCTTAGAGTTAGGAATAATGCTGACAGATCAAGGGTTTACGGTAATTTTAGATGCTAAATACGATAAACAAAATATTCGCGCTGATGCGATCGCCGCAGCTAAACAACATCAAATTCCTCTGAAAATTATTCAGTGTACTGCACCCGAAGAAATTTTACGCGATCGCCTAAATCGGCGAAGTGGTGATATTACTGATGCTACTGCTAATCTATTGTCATCACAGTTACAGAATGCAGAACCATTCTCAGAAGAAGAAAAAAGTTATTTAAAAATTTTAGACACAACTAAGCCACAAGAGACACAATTAGAAGAAGTGATTCAATCATAGCTAAACAGGCATTACTTGGTAGTAAGAGAATATGAGTTTTAATCCTTCTTTCTCTCTTGAGTTAGCTTTTTCTCCTGTTCCAAACACCATAATGCAATCAATTGTTTAGCCACAGCACTCATATCCGTTTCAGTCTGGACGCACAGGGACTTGAAACGGATTTTTAATTCTTTGCCAATTATTAACTTAACTGTATCTTCGCTTTTAGCCATGCTATCCATTTTGACACGACATTAGGGGAATTGAATCAATATTCCCATATGGTCTTATTCCCCTATTCCCATAAGTACTAAAAAAATATATAATTTATGCAAAATTAAAAATCAAACGAGCATTAACTAGTGCGGGAGAATTGAGGATAATTGTCTTACTGACATCCTCATCTTCTCCTGGTCGTCATTACTGTAAATCATAAGCTATTACTTATGGTATAAGCCAGTATATGGGCAATTGGAGGTGATTATTTTAAACTAAAAGTAACGATATTAATGTTTGAGCCTTTAGAACCAACGGAGTTTTGTGAAAAATGGATTCCCATAAAACGCAACAAAAAGCCAGGAGAATACGGTTATAGGAAACAGTGTCGTAAACTTTTAGCTGAACTTACTGGCTATGGAGAAACAACCTGCAATAACTGGCTGTCAACTCCCAAGGAAGTTCCGCAATTAGTTAGACCTTACCTGCGCTTAGTAGATACTCTTTGGCAGATTCAACAAATACTTCCTTTAGAGGTAAATAATTTTAAACAATAGATTTTTAGCGTAACTTATGAGTTACTATATTATATAAGTTCACTTAGAGTAAAAAGCCAAAACCCCCCGCTTCGACTTCTAATCTGACTCGGAGGGTTATGGTTTCCCAATAAAATCAAAGGGATATTTTTATTATGCATTCTATTGCTTTAGACGACAACATCCAAAACGTCTACCCACCATTTGTATTCGCCGCAAACTTTGATTATTCTAGGTTTGAGAATCCCGAGCTACAAAGCAAAGCTAAAACCACGCTAAACCAATTCATCGGCTTTGTCCGCAAAACCTTCGATGGCTTATTAGATAATGGACAAGCATTAAACTCAATTTATCAAGACTGCATTGCTAATAGCTCTAAAGGTAAGAAAGTATTTGACAATTGGCTAGCATCCGATGACTTCGGCGCTTCCCGATACATAGCTAAGGCTGCAATAGAAATTTACAATTGGTTTTCAAAGCTACCGAAGCGTTTCCAGCGTTTAGTACGCGCCAACGTCCAAAAATGGAGTGTATCAGCCTTAAGACAACTAACCAAAGTTAGCCACGACTTGGTAAAGGAGCTAGTGCGATCGCCAAAGATAACAGCCGCACAGATTAAAAAGGAGCGGAGGAAAATATTGGAGGGAGAGAGTGAGAGAGGGAGAGAAGGAGGGAATACTCCTTATCAATCCCTTACTCCCGTTTCCCCATTCCTCACTCCCGGAATGCGAATCGTAGTAAAAAGTGACGACAGGGGTTGGACTGGTTACAGGGGTATCATCATGTCCGAGTGGAACAATGATTTTTGGGTTCTACTTGACCACACAGTCGCACAGGGGATGGAAGTTAAGCAGCTATTCAAGCCCCATCAAATTCAACCAGAATCTGAAAAGACAGCTATAAAACCAGCTTCTCCAAAGCATATGTTCACCCCTGCCGAAGTTGAACAAAAAATCACCGAAGCTTTGGCTAAAAGAGATAAAGAAAAAGCCGAGGAAGAATTGGGACGGTTTGTAGAAATTCGCGATGCAGCGCTCTTAGCAGCTAAAGAGGAAGTAATTGCTGCCGAAAAGCACGCTCAAAAAATGGCACAAGCTAAAGAAAAATTAATCGAGCAATTAATAGCTAAAGAAAACGAATTGGAGTCCGTGCGCGGTTTGGTTTCGGAAAATCAACAACTCCAGCAACGAGTAAAAGATTTAGAAAAAGCTCTTGAAGATTCCAATAGAGATAGCTGGGGAAATACGTTCAATAAGCAGGCTGCGAAAGTGGTTAACAAGGAGTTAGAGAAAACCATCGAGCCATTAATGTTGGAAGTAGAGCGTTTGAATAACGTACTTTCTCAAAAAGAGGAGCAATTAACTCAACTTCAAACACATAGCAAAAACAGCACTGTTGAATTGCAGCAGAAGTCAAAATCTAATTCAGTGATTGCTGAGTTTAGCGAAATTGGAGAAAATCTTGGTTGGAATGGTTGGAGTGGTAAAGGATACAGAGCAAATAGTGGAACTTTGTATACAGGAATTCACGCCCTAACTGCTTTTATCTGTGATTTGAAAGTATCTCATCCTAATTATCAAGAGCAAGAAATTCCTTTTTAAATTGAAAGTAAATTCATTTTTGTAAAGTCTCGCCTTTAATTCAAGATTAATGGCACTAAGCTCGGCATGAGAAAAAACATTTCATAAGTAAGTAATATGCAATGCTATCAAGAGCCACAAACCAAAACTAAGAAAATTCCTCGTTGGTTAGCTTTCTTTGTATTGCTACGAACTCAAAATAAACCCTTTGGACAACAGATATTATTGGGAATCTTAGAACCTATGACACCTCAAGAATGGTGCTATTTCTGGATACCAATAATGCATCCTGGAGTCGAACTTCCCAGTAATGGAGAACGAAATCCTCACGGCTACATGAAGGCTTGTACGATAACGTTATCAACACTGACTGGATATAACGTGCATAACTATTGAAGGGTGGTTCTATGGCAAGTCTTATCATTATTCGGTGGGGATATCCCAAACGCTGCTTTCATTTAATTTTTAAACCTTAGTAGATATAAACACTTTTTAATAATTCCAGTAGAAGATGCAGATGTCAGCTATATTCCGGTCATCGGGGTGCTGGTAAATCTACGGAATTGCTGAAATTAAAGCAAGCTTTGGAAGAACAAAAGTTTTATGTAGTTTATTTTGCTGCTGATGAGGAAGATATTGAATCGGAAGATGCCGAATATACCGACATTCTGCTTGCTTGTACTCGACACATTTTAGAAGAGCTAAAAAATAGCGCTAATCCTAACCTATTATTAAAATGGTTAAAAGACCGTTGGGAAGATATCAAAGATTTAGCGCAAACGGAAATGTCTTTTGATGGGATGAGTCTGGAAGGACAAATATCTCAGTTTGTAAAATTAACAGCAAATTTGAGAACCGAACCTACTCTACGTCATAAAATTCGCAAAAAAGTAGACCCTTATACGGTTACTTTTATTGATGTTTTAAACCAGTTTCTCAAAGAAGCAAAAAAGCAACTTCCTAACGGTTGTACAAAATTAGCGGTAATTGTTGATAATTTAGATCGAATTGCACCAATTATTAGTGATGATAATCAAAAGACTAATCATGAAGAAATATTTATTGACCGTATTCAAGAGTGACAGCGCAGTTAAAAAAGTCTGTAGTAAAACGAGAAGACTGGATGTTGCGAATATTGTAGAAGCCAAGAAAGTTTTGCGATTCAAGCTTTTTCTGCCGAGCATATTATCCCCAAGAGTCGAGGTGGAGAAACAACTTTAGATAATTTAGCTCTTTCTTGCCAGGGATGTAATAACCACAAATATAATAAAATCCAAGGTTGTGACTCAGTAAGTGGTGAAACTGTATCTTTATATCACCCACGTCAAGAACTATGGAATGATAATTTTGCATGGAATAATGACTTTACTTTAGTTATTGGTTTAACTCCAACAAGAAGAGCTACGGTAGAAACTTTAAAGTTGAATCGAGAAGGAGTTGTGAAGTTAATACCTCAATACACTTTCTTAATTTTATCTTGTGGTATTGCCATAGCGATTCAATAGCTATAACAACTCAAACCACAAGCCGTACCCACCCATAATTTAGTTACCCCCTCTTCCCATTTAAACCTTTACTCCAACTGGCAACTCAGACGGTATCTTGTTCTGGAACATTGAGAATAGCGCGAATATCTTGGGTTCCAAAGTGACCATTACGCCGCCAGTTCTCTGCAAACAGGTCGTAGCGAAACAAACCACGCGCCGTTCCAATCCATAAGAACGGTCTGCTAATTGCTGAACCGATAGCGCTTGGACTAAGTTACTAAAAAAGCGTTCTGGGGAACCAATGACATCGGGAGGAGTATCTGTTAAATGCCTGCGTAACTTTCTTTACTACTTCGCCATAATCCATCGTGGGTGCCAATCCATACTTCGTCGTTACTTACTGCTACCAAGCTGGTAATCGGGGCATTAAATCGCCTGTTTTTCAAAGGTTTCCAGCTACCGTCTGTAGCTAAACCCACTTGTCCGCCACAAGCTACCCAAACTCCCTGACTACAAGGTGCAAGGGCTGTAACTTCACCAGCAACAGCATCAATTTTATGAGGAGTATTAGTAGTTAAATCAATCCGCACCAGTCCCGGAAATGTACCGGCGCCACAGGTTATTTCCCTGGAGTGCTAGGGTGAGAATATCCGGTTGTACGCCTTCTTCGGTGGAAATCCAAGCAGAATTTTGGTAATGATGAACACCTGTGGCATTACACAACCAAATATCATTATTGATTGCGATCGCTCTTGGTGGAAAACCAGCAGGGGGTAATTCCAACAATGGTTTGCGCTCTGGGTTATTAATAGCATAAATACGGTTACCCGTTCCCACCCACAGTTTACCAGTGGAATCAGTAGTTAAGTAGCTTACCTTAACAACTCCGAGAATGGTATAAAGCCGCCAAATGTCGTTTTTAGGTAGTAGAGTCCCCAACGTTCGCAAGCAGCCCAAACTTGACCAGAAGCATCTACTGCAATTTTAAAATTAGAGCTTTACGACATTGGCACTATAATATTAATTTAGCAGGCCAAGTACGCTTTTCTAAAAGAGTCACAGCTAATTTACATCTAAGTTTTTACAAAAATATTTGACTAGAACTGCATAAATCCCCAAAAGCTCACCTATATAGTATATAGAACTAAATATTTGACTCAGAGTCATAATCTAATTAGTTAAAACAGGAGTTTTTTATGGGCAAGGCAATGATTTAAAATTTCGACATCACGTTAAGTTATGCAAATTTTACGATTTACGCATGAGTTACTTAATTACGTTCACAACTGCATAAGTTGATTCACTTCCTACCCATATAATAAAAGAGGAATATAACTTAGGTATTATGACTCAATATTATGTAATCGAAGCTGATGAAAATGTTGATGATAGTAGCTTTAACAAATTAAATTTAGTTTACAAATAACTTTAGTAGCTATGACTTTTAAAGTACCATCATTTGAAAACGGTCAGATTCTTTCGGAACAACAGTTATATGCTCTACCACGGCTTTCGCTAGAATTTTTTCGTTGGAATTGCATTGCCACAAAGAATTTCGGCTTTTTTGCACCTGCGGAAAATAATCCAAGTTCAAGTTCTGATTCGTGGAATAAATTTGAGTTTGAAAATGATAACTTATCTGTGAGTAACCTGTTTGTTATTTCATCGCAAGGATACCCATTCATTATTCAAGGTAAGACAACAATCAAAGTGGTAGAAAAAGCAAACACTTTATTTGCTGTAGCTTATTTAGCTAAAGATTCTGAATCCCATAATGATGATGGTTATGAGATTGACTTTAAATGGGATCTTCCTGAAATTCAATCACACCAAGAAACTGAGCCTTTTCTAATTGAATTGGGGAAGTTAACTAATAAAGGTAGTCTAAGATTTGAAATAACTCCCCCAGTTTTGCAACTTAATGGTACAAGCAAGTTGTGGAAAACAGTTTCAACTGTGAAACAAAATATAGATAAATATATAGAAGAATTAATAAATGCCGCAGGAAAAAATAATCTTGATTGTAGCGAATATCTAGATCGTCTTGAAAGGCTAAACTCATTTTCTCAAAAAACCGAAGTTGAAATATTTATTAATATTGCTTTATTAACTTTAAAGTCTGCTCAGGGCTTCTATCATAGATTAATATACAATCAAGATGGTTCAAGTTTACAGGATAAATATCAATCTTGCAAAAATCTTCGGGGACGTGCTTTAGAAAAGCGATTAGCAGAAATTAATGGAAGCCAAATAGAATCAGAAATTTTCGATCCTATTAATGAGCTTCTGGGAATGGTAGTAAAAACAGGTCAAGAACAACAAACTTTTATAGAAAAACTTGGCTATTTATTTGCTTCAAACTCGTATTTATTTAAAAAGTTGCAGAATAATAATATTAAAGAAATTTTTCTTAGTCAAAGCTATCCTCGAACTTATGATGTTAGACGATGGTTATATTTATATGAATTGCAAAAAAATGAAACAGAAAATTGCAGTTTAGTAATTGAATTTAATGTAGAACCAACTGATGTAGCTTTTATTATTACCAATGAAAAAAACCTACAAAGCACACAAACTTTAATACCTTTAAAACAAGAATCTCACCAAGATAATACTAACAAACAACGATATAAGCTTTCGTCTCATGCAGAAAATTATTTGTTTGTCGCAGCTCCCAAGCAGACAATAAATAAAGTAGAACTAATTAAACATTAATAGATCTTAATAGACATTATATATTAATTTTGAGGGCAAACCGTTATGATCGCAAATTATCAAGAATGCCAGAACATAATTAAACAAATAAACTCTGATATTGATATAAATCCAGGACTTATGCAAAATCCTGAAGAACAATATCAGCAAAGAAATAAATACATTGAAGTATTAAAATATGCTGTAAGTAATAATGAACTGTACCATCTATATGATATCTGGCAAGTTTTTGCTAAGGCGAGAGAACAAGCAACAAGAGGCTTTTTCTTAGATTTGTGGGATATATACGAGAAGCAAGAATTCTCAGGTAAATACCAGAGAGAAAGAAATATTCTTCGTCATTTTGTTGGTCAAATCAACAACCAATTTGATGAGATTTTACTTGCAAAAAAAATTACAGCCCCTAGACTTTGGCAAGACTATATACAAGAGCTTTTAAATGATTTAATGTCGATTGAGAACGAACATGAACAGCAGCGAAAATTGCTTTATTCAATGTCTCATCTCTATACATATTTATATCCTCAAATATCTATATCAGCGGAAGAAGAAAAAAAGTCTTTAAGCAATCATTTAGCAATCGCTAACGAAGCTAGTTTTTGTAAAGAAAAAGAAGATGTTTTCTCAATCGATTTGAAGAAAAATTTTGATACAAATGATAGCGATAATTCACAAAGACAATTTACTCTGACGTTTCTATATCTATACAGATTTACAAATCATTTTGGTATTATTAGCCTAGAAGATTTTGTTAATCAAGTGTTTAATTCATTGAAGGAAGAAGAATTTATCAAGGGATTAGAACAAGAAAGTGGAAAGGAATTACTAAATCGACTTTTACGATATTGGGGTGCAAATTCACCATTAATGAAATTTTTTTTAGAAGAAAAACTAGATTTTCAATTCTATGAATATGATGAGAAAGAAGTAATCAATTTATCTTCACCTTATGGAACAGATAATTTTGTTTATACCATCGGTGCTTCTGGTGTAGGAAAAACATATTTATTCCATGCTATGGAGCATTTTAGTAAAAAGGATGAAGAGCAATTATCTTTATCGATTGAATACATTGATGCTTCAAAAGTAAGTAGAGAAGAGGATAGAGAAAAATGGGAAGAAGGAGAAGAATTAGAAGTACGAGAGAATCATCTTATTTATATGCGTTCAAAAGTTCGCAATCTTTGTAGATTTACTTTTTATGAAATAGAAGATACGCAAATAATAAAAGATACCGTTACAAAAAGACAATCTTTGCAAGGATATTTTGAGAGACGTTTACCATCTGCAATTATCTTAGTATTTTCTTCAGAAGAAAAAGACAACTTTAAATCCTATGATGTTTTAGTAAATTTACTTGATAGGTTAGCCAAAAAAGACGAAATTTACCGGAGTATTCCTATATATTTTATATTTAACCAATCCGATCAATTATTCGCGAACGGAGAAAAAAGCCAAGAAATGTTTAATGAGTTTCAGAGGTATTTGAACTCTAAAATTAAAATCAGTGAAGGATTTAATTTCTTCACGTTACGCTATCAAAAAGAGGTTAAGAAGAATACTGCTTTAGGGATAGCGAATCAAACTAAGGCTTGTTGTAGTAATTTAGCTTTTATAAAACAATTAAATCAAGACTTAAAAAGAGTAAACAATATAATTGATAGGTTTTTAGATTTTAATTTTACAAATTTAAGTTTTATATATACTTCATCTTTATTTAACCCAGATAAACAATATACTGATTTACAAGCTTTATGGAACGATATTACTGATTTTATCATCCAAGCTACTTCCAAAGATATCGAAAAGTACTATCGACAAGAATTTCAAGAAAAACTTAAAAGTGATTTCTGGAAGCTAGATTTATTTTGCAAATCAGCAGAAATTAATTCTGCTTCTAATTTTAATGAAGATATTTTCAAAGGATTAAATACCTCTCCAAATATTCCAAAAATAGAAGAAGATTTCAGCAATTTTAAGATAGAAGTTGAAACTAAAGATAAAATTGATGAATTTAATATTTCGTCTTTATTAAATTTTGAAATTGAGTTTGTAAATGATTTTGTAAAAGGAAAAGATGTTATTAAAAGCTTTTTAGATAACGCCCTAAGATCAAATTTTAAAGAACTTGGTATTCCTATAGAAAAAAGCCAAATAGAGAAAAACCAAAACAATCAAGACTTTTATTTGAAGGAAATAGAATTTATCGAGCCAGAAAATATTAATTATTATGATTATATTTGGCAGTTTCACATCAACTCGCCATCTGTAAAAAGTTTTACAGAAACTATTCAGTATCAGCAATTAACAGAGGAAATAGAAAATATTCTCAATCAAAAAATATGTAATTATAATGAAGATAGATCCGATGAAGATAAGTTAAAGATCGAAAAAAATCACTTAAAAATCTTAATCAAACAGTTGCCATCACAGCTTCAAGCAATTGATATTGCAAATAAGAGTGAAGCATTTAAGGCTCCAATAGAAGAAAAATACTTGTTTTCTGATGCTTTAAATAATACAAATGCGCTGTGCCCAATCCAATGTGGACAATTTAAAGAATCAGATCGGAATTTCATTCAAGGAGAAGATCGGGAACAAACAGTTTTTGAGAGATTCTGTCAATTTACTGATTTAGAGGAGGCAAAAAAATATTGCCAGTTGTTGACCAATTATTTACCTAAATATCATGTAAAACCAAAGTATCCACAGTTTCTTCTAGTCAAAAGACATCGTTCTAATAAAATTCAAGTAGAACTTGATGAAATTAAAATTAGTGTAATCAGAAGTTTGAATGAAAAACTTAAGCAACAACAAAAGTTGTTGGTTGATATGATTATAATTTTATTAAGAAATCAGCAAGAATTTGAAAAACAGTATCAAAATACATCTAAAAACTACGAATACGATAAATATTTAACCAATTTGTATTTGGCAAAATATTTGCTGAAAATCTTAGAATCACAGGGTTTTAATATTGAGCAATTTCAGAAAGAACCTAGCGAAATGATAAATCTAATTGCTAGTGCTATTAACAATCTAGTTGAGATTATGGAGGCTTATAAAGCAGAATCAGAAAATATTAATTTAGATAGTTTTGTAAATACTTATCAAAAAATAACTACCGACACAAAGTTTTATTCACTCAACTCTAGAGATATAACTAACAAAGCAAAAGAAATAGAAATAGAGTTAAAAACTGCTTTTCACCTCTATCGAAAAATTTTTAGTTTAGTAGAACAAGATAATGAACTGTTAAAAGAATTATCAAAAGACATAATACAAAAATTTAGTTTGTCGCAAACAAATGAATATAACAAACTTTTAAAAGACTATCAAGAACAACGTAAATTATTAATTATACGGGAAAGAGTAGAGTACTTACGTGCATCGAAGTGGATTGAAGATTTAGAATGGTTAAATGATTCCTTTAAGGAATATCCTGATTTTATTATTTGGGGTAACTTAACTTCGCTTGATACAGAAGATATTGATAACTGGAAGCAAGGTTTTATTGAAAATATAGATAAATTATTGAAAACTGAATTGTTCTCACACAAAATAGAATAAAATTAACATCATCGCGTTGAATTGGCAAACAAAGTAAAGCTTCGATAAAACCTTTTTACAGCAAATTTATTCTAACAGTATATGTAATATGAGAAGTTTTACAATTGTTGCACGGCCAAATTATCAAGATCCTTTGAGGCACGAAGAATGGAAGTATTTCTTTCCTCCTAATGATGATACATCATTACGTATCAGATTGAGAGCATCTACTCCAGATCCTTTAGAGAAAGCATTCAAAGAATTGAGAAAAGAAAGTGATGAAATGAATCTAATTCATCCAAACTCTCCTGAACTATCTACTGTCTGTATTTGGGCACATGAAAATAAATATTATGTAAAAAGTTTAGAAGACCTGACTGCATTTGATAGACCCGATAATAATAACTGGTTATATTTGCCTGCATTACAAGGAAAAGGACTTATAGATTTTCGCGACATCAATAATGATAATACAACCTATCGCTATCAAGTGATTGAACCAGAAGAACTAGGATTTCCAAATTCTGTAGCTAGTAGAAGAAGCGATATAAATGGAGTTTTTTTTAAACAAGTGAAAAGCCATGAGGGAATTAATCCAGAAATAATCGATCTTCAATACGATCGCAATATTACAGAAAATTATTACAATGAGGATAATGCTGTAGGTTGGCTTAATCCAGTAATTATAACTCTTGCTCTGGATGAAAACGATGTAGAAAAAATCAAAAATGCTAATGCTAAGAAAACTGGATACCTTCCTGCACTTAGTTTATTTCTCGA
>JBARZF010000724.1:0-3678 GCA_049649675.1 Rivularia sp. (in: cyanobacteria)
ACTATTCTACACGCTTGTCCGGAACATATTGTACGTGCGGTGGGCTACTTAGGGGAAGAAAGTATTGAGTGTCCAATTACATCTGTTGGTAATGATATGTGCCGCATGATTACGGAATATAAGAATGGTTGGACGCACATGGAATTTTTTCATTTTCTAACTAACGATGTAAGGGCACGGAATATTCGATACGACGGGATAAATTGTAGCGGTACTTTTCTAGAAAACCGAGTTGATGAGTTCTCAGAGGTAAATCCAGAATATCTGGTTAAGTATTTGCTTGAATAATAAAATTTGAATTTAAAAGATATGTGATATGGACTTAAAAGAAAAAAACTGGAATAATTTATGTGCCAAACATATACGGGATTGGCAAGGTATTTGGACAAGGTATTCTCCTCAAAAAGCGGTTACTGAGTCGTTTCGCAGTTTAAGAAGCTTTCGCAGTAATCCACAGCAGACAGAAATAGCTCACACTAATCGCTATATGTATGCTGACGGCACAACAAAAGAAGAAAGTTGGGAATATAATCTCCATTCCAATGGTTTATCGGATGGACTTTTTCATCCAGCACGAGATTATATGAGGGGACTTAACTTTGAGCAAGGTGCAGCTGCATGGGTGACAACACAGTTAAAAGCAGAATCATATTTTGCAGTTGAATTATTTTTTCTACACGAAAACTTGCGACATAGTGTAGGTATCGTTTATGACCAGAAAGGAAATCTTATGCGAACGGCAAATATTCGCGAAGACAGCACTGGTTTTCCGAGTAAATACTGGTCAACTGATATCAATCAATTACCCGAGCGAAGCATAAGTGGGAATTGGCAAGGAACTTCACTGACTATGACACCAGATTTAAAGGTTTCTGAGCCTTTACCAACCCAATTTCACTTTAGTTGGGAAAAACATAAAACTTTCTTTTTGCCCGACGGTGTTTCTATAAGTTGTCCGGAAAAAGTTAGTCTTGGCACTCCTTTTATTTTAGTAGCCAATTGGTTAGTAACAAATTCTCAATTGCAACAGATAAGCGCCAAGTATGATGAGTTTGGAACTTTTTCAGCTTTAACCTTTGAATGCTTTACTAGTGCATAAAATTCTTTCAAATAATCGTTTTGGGATGAATCAACTTGTAACCAGCGTCTTTAATCTTCTCATTGCTGATGCGAGCATTTAAAGAGCGATAGCTAGGTTTTGTATCATCCCAAAGAATTTTTTCTAAATTTCCGAGTTTGCAAATCTCATCGGATAATTCGCGGATAGTCATATTAAAGTCATTCACCAGATTATAGATACCGCTTAATCTTCTTTGAATAACAAAATCCATAGCTGCAATAACATCTTCAAGGTGAATCCAACTGGTAAAAGTTTCACCGCTTCCATCAATGTTTTTACCAGCAAGTTTTGCAAAGCGCTCGATCAATTCCCGCCCTTCACCGTAAATTCCACCCATTCGTAAAATACAAACTTTTACATCTTCCCTACTTCCATTTAACAAAATTTGCTCCGCTTCACAAAGCACCTGATTATATTCGCTCTGTGTATCAACCGGGGAAGTTTCATCAACCCACTCACCATTTTTATTACCGTATACCGACACACTACTAAGGTAAATCAACTGCTTGACGCTGTTATTCTCCTTTAAAGCTGCTACCAGATTCTTAGCTGTGGGAATATAGGTTTGCCGATACGCCTCTGCATCAACTTGGCGATCGCTAATAGGAGCAATGCTCAAAACCACAGTATCTTGATCTTGCAAAAGCGATTTTACAGCTTGGGAATCTTCCCCTTTCATAACTACCACTTTGGTAGCAATTTCCTCTAATTCTGTAACCCGCTCTTGTCTTGTAGTCGTTGCCGTTACCGAGCAACCCTGTTGACACCAGTAGCGTGAAGCAGCAGTTCCCAAATAACCGCAACCGATAATGGCAATTTTGTCTAATTCAGTTTGACGCGGTTTTGTATGCATTCTTCTGACTTAGGTATGTTACTCACGAATTATAAATAATATATAGTTGGGTAGTTCGATACATCGCTTGAAAAATTCTATTAAAATTCAAATCTTGCATCATTCTCAATTAGCCTTACAAACCGCCTTGGAATAAATAGGAACCGCGAGTATGCAAAGTATGATAAATTTCACCGGAATGCACAATTTTCAGAAACCCGGTTTCTATTCGTGAAAAGGTTATTATCTCGTTATCTAACCAACAATAAACCGGGTTTATGCAGGGCTTCTTGAGAATGGTGCAAGATGTCAACCAAAATTAACTGATAACTGATAACTGATAACTGATAACTGATAACTGATAACTGTTCACTGTTCACTGTTCACTGTTCACTGTTAACTGATTTAATCTCTTCCAATGCTTCAACAGCGGATTTATAGCGTTCCGAAGCATGATAGCGCACCATTTTCTCTAAGATTTTTGCAAATTTATCGCTGACTTCCGCCCATTCTTGCCACTCTAAGTTTCCCGTATGGGGATTTGGTTGTAATTCGTGAGGAAGTAATCCGGTTAATGCCTGAATGGCGATCGCCCCTAAAGCATAAATATCGCTACTGAGTCGGGGATGCCCTGCAAATTGTTCTGGTGGTGTATAGCCCCGCGTACCAATGGCTACGGTGGCTAATTCGGTTTCTTCTTTTGATTTCGGTTGCATTAGTTTCACCGCACCAAAATCAATTAGTACCAAACGATTATCTTGATTGCATCTAATAATATTTGCCGGTTTAATGTCGCGATGAATTACTTGACGTTGATGAATAAATGCGAGAACTTCTAACAATTCTTTGAGCATATCAATAACATAAGATTCGCTTTTTATATTCTTATGAGGTGGCAATTCTTCAGTTAAAGGATGTCCGGGAATAAATTGCTGTACTAAATAAAATTCCTTTTCTTCTTCAAAAAATGCATATAATTCTGGTATTCGATCGTGTTTTCCTAAAAGTTCGAGAATTTCTGCTTCTGAATCAAACAATCTTCTAGCAACTTGTAAAAATCTGGTATCTCTTCTAGCTGGCATTAATTGTTTTACAACGCAAGTTGGTAAACCGGGGCGTTGAGTATCTTTAGCTAAATAAGTGCAGCCAAAACCACCTTGAGCAAGAACTCTAGTTACTTTATAGCGGTTGCTAAGTAAGGGAGTGGAAGAAGTAGAAATCGCAGAAGCAGCAGCTATAGGTTGTATTCGAGGTGTGTCTTGAATACCTGAAGTTTCGTTTAAAAGTGTATTTAATTGTTCTATCGCATCCTTTTGTTTTTCAACTTGTACAAGAATAACTTTTGTCTGTAATTGTGTTTGATAACTTGTGTAACCTAATACGCCAATAGCAGTAAAAACAAGCGCCAAACCTGGAGGTACAACAGGTATCCAACCAGCTTGTACAATTAGTAAATAACAAATTCCTACCAAGCCAGCTACAGTTATACCTGATACTATTAATAAAAATGCAGGTCTTCGTACTTTCCAAGCTAAAACGCCACCAATTAAAGACCAACCCCATATCCAAGCAGCTTCCAACCATTCGGGAAAATACCAAATTAAAGGTCTACCATCTAATACAGCACTAATAAGTTGGCTGGTTATTTGTGCGTGAATCACTACAGGAGGAACTGCTGGTGGATTTTTGAAAGTACTATAAGGAGTTAGTCTTCCTGGATCGAGAC
>JBARZF010000725.1:0-3641 GCA_049649675.1 Rivularia sp. (in: cyanobacteria)
AACAAAGTCGGGATAGGGCATTGCCACGACTCTAAACGGACGCAGAGGAATTGTAAGACTACGACCGTAGCAGAATCTGTTGAAGCGTCAAGAATCACCGCGCCTAAAGGGTCGGTGAGTATGTCAAGGTTCCGCATCTCCTACAATTGCCGAAAATCTCTATGATTGCTTCGTGAACAAATTATGTACCAGTGGTTTGCGAGTAGAGACGGGTAAATTTGGCGCTATGATGCAAGTCTCAATTGAAAACGACGGTCCCGTAACTTTAATACTCGAACGGGAAGCGGAATAACGGGATGGGAAGAGGGGGAGATGGGGGGACAAGGGGACAAGGGGACAAGGGGAAATTTGACTAGTAAATTTCCTCATTCCTAACTCAATATTTCTAACTCCTAACTAATCCCCACTCCCTACTCCCTTCAACTAAATATTACACCTTGGTTCTAAATGATGAGACAATGATAGTTTAAACATCATCGAATTTTAAATTACACGTGTATTATGGCAAAAATACAGTTTTCAAGAGGTGTAGACGAAGCAGTTGTTCCAGAGGTACGTCTAACACGTTCGCGTAGTGGAGATAGCGGTACGGCGACGTTTATTTTTAACAATCCGAAAGCTTTGGATGAAGGAAGCACGGATGAAATTACTGGAATGTACATGGTTGATGAGGAAGGAGAAATTGTCACCCGTGAAGTG
The DNA here is from genome assembly GCA_049649675.1 of Rivularia sp. (in: cyanobacteria). Classification (GTDB taxonomy): domain Bacteria; phylum Cyanobacteriota; class Cyanobacteriia; order Cyanobacteriales; family Nostocaceae; genus Rivularia. The sequence goes on from JBARZF010000725.1 coordinate 700, forward strand.
AAAGGTAAATTTATCAACGGTAAGGCAGAAGCTTTAGAAGCAATTTATTTAATGAAATCTGCCGAAGAATGGGAGCGTTTTATGCGGTTTATGGAACGCTATGCTAAAGAAAACGAATTAGGATTAGACAAGAGTTAAATATTTTGGATTAAAAGAGTTAGGAGTGAGGAGTGAGGAGTGAGGAGTAAGTAATAAGTAGCAAGTAGCAAGTAGCAAGTAGCAAGTGACGAGTAATAAATTAGTTTCGTCTTCTCCCCATCTCCCCATCTCCCAATCTCCCAATCCCCCATGCCCTATTCCCCATGCCCAAACATATACAAACTGAAAAACAACCCTCACAATTAGTAAGGATTGTTTTAATATCATTTATTTGATTGTTTGAAAGAAATCTACATCTGAGTAATTGCGAAAGCTACAGAAGCTAGTATTGCAGCGATAATGTAAAATACACCAACTACCAGTAGTTCAGACCATCCAGAAAGTTCTAAATGGTGATGTAAAGGTGCCATTTTGAACAAGCGCTTACCTTTACCATCGGGACTTTTTGTAGCTTTGTAGAAACTTACCTGTGCCATTACTGAAAGCGTTTCTACAAAGAAGATTCCGCTAATAATAAACAGCGCAACTAAAGTATTAGATAACAGTCCAACCGCAGCTAAACCTCCTCCCAACGCTAGGGAACCTGTATCTCCCATGAAAACGCGGGCAGGATTGCGGTTGTGGGCTAGAAATCCAAGACTTGCTCCGCTAAACGAAGCACAGAAAATCATCAATCCAGGTGAAGCTGGGGCAACAATTGTAGCTAGCGCTAATAGGGCGATCGCCGCAGTACCAGCAGCTAATCCATCAACACCGTCAGTCAAATTAGTGGCGTTACTTTCTGCCACCATTACGAAACAAGATAAAGGTAAAAATAGCAACCACCCTAAAGGCAAACTAAAGCCCAAGGGAAAAGAAATACTCGTAATAGTAGAAGGCTGACTAATAAATAACCATCCGCAAAAAGCGATTGCGAAACCAACTTGTAAAGCCAGTTTCATTTTAGGTGAAATACCTTTATTCGACTTACGGCGAAGAATCTGCCAATCGTCAATCCAGCCGACGAAACCGTAGCTCAATGTCAAAGCAGATACAGCAATAGTCTCAGTAGCCAAATGAGATAAAACACAAGCGACTAAAATCGCTACAGGAACAAAGAATATGCCACCCATCGTCGGGGTACCGGCTTTCTTTAAATGCGCTTGGGGGCCATCCTCGCGGATAACTTGCCCAGCCTTAAGCTCAGAGAGCCAAGGAACAGCCCAAAAGCCTAATCCGGCAGCAATCAAAGCCGATACTAAGAATGGTAGGGTTAAAGAAGTTTCTTGCCAGGGGGAGCGAGAAGCTGCTCCATCTAAAACTAGGGCAGTTGCACCCAATCCTATGCCCAATACAGAAACCAATCGGATACCATTAAGGTTCAAACCTTGGTTTGGAGATAATTTAGCGTCCACGGAAATTTCCCTTCACTCCACACTATTAAAAAATCACACTTTACACGATCGCACCTCATGTGCGGTCTTTGAATACTTAACGAGCTAGTCTACACGCTTAACTTGCATCGTCATCATCATCATCATCATCATCATCATCAAATTCATAATCCCCGATGTTTTCTTCAATACCCATCAAGGAATTTATGTCTTGTCGTTTTTCTTCCGGTTGCGGTTCCACTGGTTCGCGAGATATTAAACGACCATTTTCTTTCAACCAGTCTAACAAGGAAGATTCTTGTTTTAATGGGATTACAGAGGCTCTCCGGCTACGGGGAACTTCATATAAAGGAGAATTTAACATAAAGACTTCGGATGCGAAGAGTAAGGAACTGACTTGACATTAAGAGTCTATCACTTGATACAGAATATTTTAGTTATTCATTCAACTCTTTTGTTTATAAATCCGACAAAAAACTCCTTCTTTTATATTGCTGCATAGTAATAACTACATATTTCTTTGAATTTGTGGGGTGCTATACACATTCACTAAACATATCTCGTTTTAATTATCAATCCGAATTGAGGTCATAGCACGGATGAGAAAAACTACTTTATTAGAAGTAATTGCAGGAAAGAATCTAGGTAGTAACGCCACCGACACCGATAAACAAAATATCTTATCGGCGATCGCCAACTTAGAAGACTTTAACCCGACACCGCGACCGCTCGAAGCCACCGATTTATTAGATGGCAACTGGCGATTACTATATACAACCAGTTCCGAACTATTAAATCTTAACCGCATACCGCTAACAAACTTGAGTAAAATTTATCAGTGTATTCGCGTAGAGAGTAAGAGTGTTTATAACATTGCCGAAATAAGTGGTTTACCATTTATCGAAGGTTTAGTTAGTGTCGCTGCAAAATTTGAACCAGTTTCCTCAAAGCGAGTTCAAGTTAAATTTGAACGTTCAATCATCGGTTTACAGCGTTTAATCGATTACAAATACCCAGGAAGCTTTATTGAAGAAATTGAATCAGGTAAGAAATTTCTTGCAATTGATTTTCCGATTACAAGCAGCGAACAACAGGGATGGTTAGAAACTACTTATTTAGATAACGACTTACGCATTGGTAGAGGAAACCAAGGAAGTGTCTTTGTATTAACTAAGTCATGAAATATTCCTTAATACTTAATAACTGTTTGCGAACAAGAACATATTTCATAAGCGGTACTTTGTCAAAGGGGTGAGACACCGTATTTAGGGGATTGGGCATGGGGTATGGGATTTTGGATTTTGGATTTTGGATTTTGGATTTTGGATTGAAAGAGTTAGGAGGCCCGGAATTATCCTCCCCTGTCCGCTTGTCCCCCCATCACCCCATCACCCCATCACCCCATCACCCCATCACCCCATCGCCCCATCACCCCATCACCCCATCACCCCATCACCCCATCACACAATC
>JBARZF010000726.1:0-4201 GCA_049649675.1 Rivularia sp. (in: cyanobacteria)
CCTCAGAGAGCGCAGATTTAGAAATCCCTCTTGGCTTTACTCCCGCGCGTGCTGTCATTAAAAACGTAACCGGAACTACTGGAGTTCAGCAGACTTCAAAAATTACGGGCGATAAGTATAAGGCGAAGGCTGGGGCAAGCTATACCTATCCTTTTGGTAAGGGTGGGACTGATGCTACTTCTTATGCTGAAGTTATAGGTAACATTGCAGCGGCTGTCGCTGGGGCCACTGGCAACAAAGGTGTAAGCTTCAAGCCTGAAATTTTTAGATAAAGGTGATCGATGAAATTACGGGGTTGCAGCTAATTACAACCCCACACGTATGCCGTGAAGAACTGAATTATTTAATTCAACAAATGGAATGTGCTGAATTAGCAAGAATTGCATTCATAGGTGGGGAATTATCGCTATCAGATTACTGTGATATTTTGCAGTTATGCAATATAAACGTCGATCAATATTTACTGATAGTCGAAGAAAATTTAACGACCGCTAAAGTACTTTGAATCATGCCAGCCAGCGATCTGAATAATGCTCAAAACTGGCAACTTGTTTATCAAGAATATAAGCAAGCTAAGCCAGCTACTCCAAAAGGCGGTTATTTGCCTTTACCTGGTTTTAAAGTTCCAATAACGTTGTCAGCGAGGACGGTTATCGCGAGAACTGTTTCTAATATTCCTGCTGGAAAGCGCTGGAGATGGGCGGGGAAACTACGCGCTTACCAAGATTATCCCAATGAGGGAGTAGCTTCGCAACCTTCTGAGATAGCAGCACATTCTCTTTATTTAAATAGCTCAAAATTAGTAATATTCCCAGATTATGCGACCAACTATCAGCTAGTTTTAAACGATGCTTTTTGGCTTCGAGATATGCAGCTATCTATATATGAGTTTGTTGGGGACTTTCAAACCCATAGAACCGATCTACTCAATCAACTGCTACTTGACACTGAACAAATCAAGTCAAAAATTGACGCACTTTAATATGGATTTAACAACCTTAATCGCTTTTATAGGTTTGGGATTAACCATCTTAACTCTTACCACTTCAATAATCATCTCAGTGGTTAATGCTGAAAAACGGAAGTACGGATTAGAGAGAGATTTTGCTCATATGAAACGAGATTATAAACAAATGACTGTAAATCTCTCTGCAATCATGACAGAACTAGATCACCGCTTTGATACAGTAGATCGAATACTAATAGAAATTAAATTATTTTTAAAAAATGAAAACCATTAATACTCGGTCGATTGTAGTTGTTTTATTTGTTATTGGTTTTTTTGTTCTAGCGATTATTGATGAAAATTTCCGATCTGCATTTGTTAGCCTTGCCAACGTTGGAGTGGGAGGATACTTGGGACAGATGATTCCCAAACAAGTAAAGCTTACTAGCTAATTGCTTGTGCAAAACAAAATCCTGCTAATCCCCAAATAATCAATAAAAGTATGATTGTGCCAATGGGATAACCAAATAAATCATCAAAACATTCAAGCAATGCGTCGCAACTGTCAATAATATATTGAAGAAAAATCATTTATTTTTCTTTGGGATTCTAGGGAATACTTCAAAATAATTAGCTAATATCATGTTTACAGTTTCATTTATGGTTAAACCATTACGATCAATTTCTTCCTGTATTTTGGGCTTCAAGGATTGCCAAATTTCTACTCGAATTCGCATAGTTTAACTTTGGGGATTCCCAAAACAAACCAATACCGCGTTTTTGCCAGTTTGGTAATTCATTAAAATTAATTCCGTGTTGAAATAATAATTCGTTTTTATCGGCTACTGATAAACCTTCCATAATACTAGTAGCTTTACGGGCTGTTTCTCCATTTCCACGCAAGCACCAATAACTGTGAGAGTTAAGAGAATTTCTATGTGCATCTTGCTGTCTCCAGCGAAAATAATCTATTACTTGTTGAATATTTGCAAGTTGAGAAATCCGACAGTCAAAACAACCCATATCTCCTAAAAGTAACGAAAATTTAGCGCTAGCTTCTCCTGCTAAAACTGAGTTTATTTTACGAGTTTTACGATTAAATGTTTCATCTTCTAAGCTAAATAATAAAGAAATCTCATCGCTTTGAGTATAGCCGTAAGTAATATCAAAGCCGCTATTCATTAAATGTTCTACGGTATCTAACATATAGTCGCGAAAACGTTCGTCATAGGGTGCTTTAAATTTATGCACGTCTTTTGTTAAGCGAGTAAAACCGCGTCCATCTAATCTCGCTACTATGTAAATTCCCGGTAATACGCAATAATCGTGAGCGGTTTCAAATACCCGCATTTTACTATCGAGTTCATCAAATTTCACGATTCCACTCCTCAACGATAAATGAATAATCTGGACGGGTTTTTACCGAGTATATTGCATCAAATCCTTCTGAATAACTTGGTAAAACTAGTTTTTTATAAGTTGATAATATTCCGACTAAGGGAATTACTTTTTTACCAGAGCGTTGGCTGTTACGTTTTTTGCAATCTTCTAAATTTGAATCAAAATAATATGCTAACACTTGAAAACCTTGCGCTTTGGCTGGAATAATATAATGTTGTCTATCTTCGACTGTTGGGTTTGTGTTGTCTATGACGAATCGCTGTTTCGCGTCTAAACAAGCTTGAAATATGAGTTTTTCCCGGTGACGAGTTTTGAGCATATCAAGGTTAATTCGGATGTGGGTATCAAGAAAATATTCGCGGTAAAAGGTTGATTTTCCCGCACCTTGAATACCGATAAATACGATAGCTTGCATTATTAATCTTTGTTTGTAATCAGTTCTGCCTTTTGATATAGTTAGTATTTCGTTATAAATCAACATTCGGGGAGACGTAGCAGTGCTACGTCTCTACACATTTTTTTTGATAATTGATAACTGCTAACTGTTAATTGAAAAAACTGCCATTTGCGTGGGAGAACCTACTTCTAAATCTTCTTCACCTACACTTTGAAATTCCACGCTGTAACTAAAGTTTTCTCCTACTTGTTTTGCCCATTTTTGAAATTCTGCTCTTGTCCATTCAAAACGGTGGTCTTTATGACGCAATTTCCCAGCAGGTAGGCTTTCAAATTTAACGTTATATTCAATGTTTGGTGTGGTAACTATTACTGTTTGCGGTTTGGCAAATTCAAATAATACTCTTTCAAATGCGCTTAATCTGGGTAAATCGAGATGTTCTATGACTTCAATTACCGCAGCCGCATCGTATCCGGTAATTCGTTTATCTGTGTAGGTTAAACCACTTTGAATTAATTGTAATTTATCCCATTGCTTGCGTGGTAAATGCAAACGTTCTAATCTTTCTTTGCTAATTTCTAAGGAGCGATAGGAAACGTCTACTCCGGTAATTTGTTCAAAGTAACTATCTTTCAAAAGCATTTTGAGTAAATTACCTTGTCCGCAACCTAAATCAACGATTTTTTTAGCATTATTCTGCTTTAAAACTTCTACAACTGAATTCAATCGCTGTCTATTTAAACTTAACGGTTTTTCTACTGCTGCTTCTTCTTTATCGTGATTTTCTTCGGCACTATCTGGATCGGGTTCGTTGGGTTCTGTTAGTTGCGCTAAAGCAGCACGAGTTAAGCGATATTGACGTTTTAAATACCGCTTGGTAATCTCTTCTTTTAATGGATGTTCCTTTAACCAACCTTGCCCGTGACGCAATAATTTCTCTACTTCTTCTTCGTTTACCCAGTAATGTTTATTATTATCTAAAACTGGTATCAAAACATAAAGATGGCTGAGTAAAAGTGAAAGCGGTAAGGTGTTTTGTAATTCAACCGTGAAATATTTACTGTCTCCCCATTCCGGGAAAGTTTCATCTAAAGGATAATTTTGTAAAGTTACTTTATAACCCAAAGGTTCAAACAATTCTCGTAAAAAACCTTCTCCTCCATGACAAGGTAAAACCGAGATTTTTGCTACTAACGGTATCGCAGTTTCTACTAACTCCGGTTTATCCTTGCAACGCCCACCTAAAGCAGTACCAAATACTTGAGATATTGCCACACTGAAAAATGAAGAAGCCACATAAGGGCGATCGTTTACATAAGCATCCAGCGTCAAAGTTCTTTTTCTAACTAGTTTTACTGGATTAATATCTAATAAAAGTGCTGCGGTGCATTGTTCGTTATTTGCTTCCGGGTAAAAAACGTGTGCTTCTCCGAAGGAAAGGGAAAACGACTGACAGC
>JBARZF010000727.1:0-11181 GCA_049649675.1 Rivularia sp. (in: cyanobacteria)
TAATCTTGCAAGCTCTAACTACATCGGAAATGTCAGGGGTATACAATGCCACAGCACCTCATCCCGTTCGCATGGCGGAATTATCTTCAACAATGGGTGAAGTGATGAATCGTCCTTCCTGGCTACCTGTTCCAGCTTTCGCTATTGAAGCGATGCTCGGTGATGGTGCCGTAGTTGTCTTAGAAGGTCAAAAAGTTTCACCTCAACGCACTTTGGAAAGTGGTTTTAGATACAATTACTCTGACTTGAAGCCAGCTTTGGAAGAAATTCTTAATTAATTTTGGATTTTGGAAGGCAACGGGGAACGGGGAATAGTTTGAGTGTGTTGTGAGGGGCAAACGCACCACTTAAACATAGTTAGGACTTAGGTAAAGCCCCACTTTCTAAGGTGGGTTGGGGGGAGCGAGGGGGTCTCGAACACTATGATTTTCGTCATCGCTGCATAAGTCCCGATCATTACTGACGAGCTTCTAACTTACGGGAAACCCAGCTAATAATACCACTGAGAAGCGCACCAGCCATTAAGACCCCTATTGCAGGAGTAAATAGAGGTTCCCATAGCTTGTACCATAAATCCAATCCTAGTGGTATTCCAGTACTACGACCAATGACTGCTATAGCAAACCAGCCAAAGCCGATCAACACAAGAAAAACATCAGCGACTAAAAGTGTATTAAGTAAATTTAATAATTTATCTTTCATATATAGAATGCCGAATAGGGAATTGAGAAAAAGTATGAAAAATCTGTGGATTGACTCCACAGATAAAAGCAAATCTTGTTTTACTTTGATTAGAATAGCCAGTTTTTAACTTTTTCCAAACTTTTCCAGTCTGGCTTTCTAGTTAAACCGTCTTCAATACTATTCTTGATTTCTTCTTGCCATTCTTCATTAACCATCATCAACTGTGAAGCAGCCTCTACATGATCCCGCAAACCTTTTTGACCTGTTTCCAACATAGCAGTAGCCAGATTAACTCTTGCTTGGGGATCTTGGGGATTTAACTTTACAGCCTTTAGTGCAGCTTTAGAAGCAAGCTTCGGTTTGCTATCAAGCATATACAGCCAAGATAAACAAGTCCACGCAGCACTATTTTCAGGTGCGCGATCGCAAATGTCTTTAAAAACTGGAATCAACTCGGCTGCATCGGTTCCAGATTTATAACGTTCTAGAGCTTCGTCAAATATAGATTCAACTGTTTGAGTCATAGTAAAACAAAAATCATTGCTCTTCTTAAAAGTCCTTTGTATTTAATAACTATTTACGAAAAAACACAAAGGACTTTTACCAATTTTCCTTAGACACCAAAGGATTTACCACAACCACAGGTGGTGTTAGCGTTGGGATTGGTAAACTGGAAACCTCCACCAATCAACGAATTGCTATAATCAAGCATCAAACCATAAAGATATAATAAACTTTTACGGTCGCAAACTATTTTAAAGCCATCGTAATCAAAGGTGTCGTCGTTCTCGCTAATTTTACCGGGTTCTTCAAAGTCCATCAGATAAGACATTCCAGAACACCCACCTTGACGTACTCCTACCCGCAAGCAGAGTTCTTTTCCTTGCTGCTCTTGCAATAATTTAACTTGTTGCAATGCGGCTTCGCTTAGTAGAATTCCTTGTTTTTGAGTCTCAGTTGCTTGTGTCATCCGGTTTTATACTCCAATAATATGGTTTAACCATCGCGAATACGGCTCTAGCCGGTGAATTGTGAGCGGGAACTATAACAATTGTGTAGTTCCATCGACGGTTCGCAATCGCCATTTTTTGTTCTTGTATTCATTCTAGCGACATTGACGAAGCTAATAAATGTTTAAATTCCGATTAAAAAGTGTTGTAAATCGAAAGTTTATATAATCGTTTAATTTTTTTTCTAATTTATAAAGGGGGCAGATAGAATAATTATTGCAGTATCTCTATGTGAAATTATTCTAAAATTGAACAACGATAGGCATATATATATAACTATTTTCGCAGTTCAGCTTTTCGGGAAGGCAACGTCTTCAAGTTTTTTAATACAGGAGAATAATAAATTTTTACAATTAATTGCTTCTCCTAAAAATAAAATTTGCACAGAATGCTAAAAGTTAAAAATCTACTCTATGACAAGTTTAAGTCGCTCTACCATTCGTCGTTTGAAGAAATTGCCCCAAATTCCTTCTGTATGGGAAGGCGATCGCCGTCCATTTTCATCACCCACGAGCGGGGAAGATTCACAAGAGCAAAACGAATGCATTCTTTGGGTTGACGCTCACGAGGGGGTTGTCCGCTCTATGGATGTTGTGAATTCCCAAGCTGGGCCAGAAGCGGTTGTTCGTACTTTGATGCGAGCAATAGAAAGTCCCCACAATCCAGGAAAACCAGCACGTCCCCAAAAAATTGTAGTTCAAGATAGGGAAATTCAATTTTATTTACGGGGGGTATTGCAGGATATAGATATTGTTATCGATCGCATACCTGAATTACCGTTGATTGATGAACTGTTTCGCGGTTTTTCAGAAGTCATTGACAATCAAATTCCGGATTTACCTCCACAATACGCAAGTTTATTAAGAAATAAAGCTTTTGCTATTTGGAAATTAGCACCTTGGGAATTTTTAGAAGAACAGCAGATTTTATCGATAGAAATTAATAAATGGGATATTGGCACCCTGTACGCTTCAGTAATGGGGATGCTAGGTATGGAGTATGGAATTTTACTTTATCGCTCAGAAGAATCTCTTAAGCTTTTTCGTGCCACAGTTTTACAAGAAGACTCTTCACAAGAGTATTTAGAAGAAGCTTTTCTCAAACAAGATTGTTTATTTTTGACTTTTGAACGTGCGACGAGTGGTGATGAAGAAGACGATATATTTACCGATTTAGCTGATTACCCGTTATCGGAAATCAATCCTACTTTTGGCAACATTCATCCTCTCGAAGGCGTGCGATCTATTTTATATGAAGAAGAAGCCCTGATTTCGTTGGTGGCTCTAGAAGCTTTATATCGCTTTATTCGCGACCAACGTGTCAAGTTAAACAATGGCTTGTTTCCATCTTTGAGCCATCGTTATCGTATATCTTTACCTTCCCATGAGGAATTAACAACCAAATCAATATCAGTCACTGTCGCGACTCAACCGCAGTTAGCCTCGGAATTGGAGGAAATGTCAAGCTTCGAGGATGACGATGAAGAAATGATGCTGAATCCTTCCGAGGCAAGTCTTTCGCTACGGGATGATTTAATACCGCAAAACTCTTTCCTTAGCTTGGGCATGATTTCATGGGAGATGTCGGAATATTTACAGGAAACATCTAAGTATCATAAAGTCGGTGAAGTCGCGCAAGCTGGTGAAGGTTTACCAGTAATATTAGTTCAAACTTCCCGCCCAAAGGCAAAAACTATAATTGAATGCATTGAAAAAGACGGTGGGCTTAGTGCAATTTGTTTTAATCCTGGCGCAGATCCTTTTGATGGCACTCAATACGATCTTGGTTTACTACAAACTCAAAATCAAGAATTATTCCTCTTTGGTGAATTTGAAGATGACGATCCAGATCATGTAGAAGCGAGAAAAAAGTGGAATCAGCGCTGTAAACATACTAACGGATATTGCGGTCTAATTATTGCCAAAGGATTAACGGGGGCTTCTCGTGGTAATCCACAGTTACGAGACATGATGGCTTTATTTGAGGCACGCTATTTATCACCCAAGGAATTAGGTGTTGGTACGCTTCAACTGATGCCTCAACTATAATTCAATATCTCTCATCAAGGTTTTCAAATATTCGTGGTACTTCCGATCGTCTCCTTGAAAAATTTCCTTTGCTCCTCCAATGTAAGCCCTTGCAAGGTTATCCTTGGCGCGATCAAATTTTCCGAGCCTCAAATTGCATCTGGACAATGCATCGCTTGTTGAAATACATCGCGTGCATTTTCATAGTTGCCAGAGAACAAATAAGATTCTCCAATAGCGGTCAAAAGCCAAGTCGTTGTCTTCTATACTTTTAAGGGATTTGGTACTAGCTCTAAAGCTTCATAGTAGCGATCAATTGCTTTCACAAACTCCTTCCGTTTTATATAATTATCTCCTCGTTTAGATAGTTATAAAATTCTTGAGTAACTCAGATCGTCAATATCTGGATAAGATTGCCGATTATCTTCTACGGTCATAAATCATCCTACCTATTTTCCCCTACAAAGTTTTTTTTATTCAATATCTATTCATTTTCAATTATATAATTTGTTTTTTATGAAAAGCTAATAACAGATATTGAAAAAAATGAGATGCTAGAAACCCGATAAAAAAAAACCGGATTTATGTTGTCTGCACAATAATTTTAAAATATCAATTTTCATCAATATCGAAGCAATCTATTGATAGACAATGAATGATAAAGAATAAATTATTATCTTATATCAGCAGAATTTATATATTCGCGATCGCAAGCAAGATACTTTTCTGTTGCTACCCCGATTGCAGTGAATATAATCTTGTTATCCATTGGTGAGTGTTGTTAAGTATGATTGTATACTTTAGGCATTTAGTAACATCTTAAAAAAGATACTATTTAACTTTAATTTAAATATTTTTTTTCAATATACAATAATGTCAGGGTTCTAATTTAAGTATTTTTATCCCTTGATTTAATTTAAAGAGTTTATATAAATAGTGTAATTACTTCATAAAGATAATGAACATCAAATATCTTTTTATTTCAATAAAGATTAAGTAAAGAGTAAATGTATTTAAAAAAAATAGATATACAATCGAGAAATCAGTAAATTGATAGTTTTATAGAAAGTATGTTTATAAATATTTATTCATATGTACAAATACTTAGAGAGTAATTCAAACTCATATAAAAAGCCAATAAATAATGGCACTATTGAATCATTAGGAATGCAATGGGCAAACAAATATTTGCAGAATCTTGATGTTGATTTCCACGATGGTAAATCTTCTGATACCCAAGATTTAGATCGAGTAATGTCTCAAGCCGGACGAGAAATAACAGCGCAAAAACTTAGAGGATCAATGCGAAATGTTAACCTACAACCTTGGAACAAAACTGAACAATTACTATCTGAGGAGGTAAAAAGACATCGTATTAAACCTGAATTGATTCATAAGTGGGAAATTGCAGGAGATTCTTTCAAAATCTATGACAAAGCAATAGATGTTTACACCAATTTTGCGCCACCACGTAAGCCATCTATGGTAGTTAAATTAACCGCTAAACAGGAATCGCTATGGTCCGGTGTTCCTCTAAAAGATAGGGAACAGCTTGCTCCCAATCAGTTAACAAAAGCGATTAGTTCTTCTTTGGGAGCCTTAAGACGGAAATATACGGAACAAGATCCTAAAGTCATCGGCTTTGTAAGTATGCAGTTTCACTTCACCAGCCAAATGCTGTTGCAATTACTTTCTCATACCGAGCAAAAATTACTTAATAATTACTTTAAAGTAATTGATGACCATTTATATATGCCGTTGCAGCGTGCCTACACCGCAGCAGCTAAACATGATTGCGATTCTTTAGCTTTGAGTGCGGTACAGCATCTATTACCCATTAGCACCGACATTGCTAAAAGTATTACTCAAAGAGTAGTTAAGTTCTATCCAACTTACCGTTCGTATTCTGGCAACCTGAATCACAAAAAAGTGATTACTTCCAGTATCCGTGATGTGGAAATGTTTCAAGTCTACTTATGGGTATGTGCTGATAAAGGAAATATTTCTGCCATTCAACAAGAATTATTCCCTTTATGTCTAATGCTTTATCCAACCTTAAAAGTAAGTTGGGATATAATTCGTCAAATGTTACACCTATTAGGGCAGGAAATTAGCGAGCGCCTCAATACCGAACAAGCTAATACTTTGATGCGATATTTTCAAGTTATGAAGGCATATGTTTTCTCAGCAAAGTATTTGGCGAAAATAATTGTGGTATAGAATTAAATTCTTATGGCGAGAGAAAAAGTGATAAACCGTTATTTGGTTAACAGTAAATCTCTCAAATAAATTTATAAAATTTACTTCTACCAACCGATTGATGAAAGCTTTGTTGAGTTTATCTTAAGTCGGCAAGCAATCTACCGGACTCGACCGTTACCAAACTAATTCATAAATGATGAAATCGATATTTCGTTGCTTGCACGAACAATACAAGGACATTAAACTTTACTTTTTGCACTAGCATCCATCCTTGTTTACTTTTAGCAACTTTGATAGGATTATCGCTCTCATTATTAATTTGGATTCTCTTTCATGATGTCAATATACAGCAGATAACACTACAAAATGACCAATAAGAAATGGGCTGTAAAACGTATAACAGTAAATCTTGCGGCACAAGAAGCAGACAAACTGGAAAAATATTGCCAGGAAACTGGCAGACCTGCTACGGATGTGATTAGAGAATTAATCCGAGGCTTATCCGTCTCGGCTGAAAATCAAGATGTGGCAGGGTAAAGAATTTATGTAGAAGATATATTTGAGAAAACCATTGAATTTAAAGTAGGAAATTTGTTAAAACACAAAGCCAAAAAAACGTGACCTTTTAGCCCGAAAGTTTTATAAAAGGCAAATTCGGGCACTAATTCAGTTACAATCTGGAAAAGATACTGAAATATTGAAAAACGGAATGCGAGTAGCAATCGTAGGTGCGGGACTAGCCGGTTTATCATGTGCTGTAGATTTAGCCGATGCCGGTTGTGAAATCCAAATTTTCGAGTCTCGCCCATTTATCGGTGGGAAAGTTGGTAGTTGGATTGATAAGGATGGCAATCACATGGAAATGGGATTGCACGTATTTTTCGGGTGCTACTATCAACTGTTTGATTTGATGAAAAAGGTGGGTGCATTTGAAAATTTACGTCCGAAAGAGCATGTCCATAACTTTATAAATCGGGGTGGAAGAACTGGTGCTTTAGATTTTCGCTTCCTTACTGGTGCCCCCTTCAATGGATTAAAAGCTTTTTTTACCACTTCTCAACTGTCATTGCAGGATAAGTTGCAAAACTCTCTGGCACTGGCAACAAGCCCAGTTGTAAGAGGTTTAGTTGACTTCGACGGTGCAATGAAAACTATCCGCGACTTGGATAAAGTTAGCTTCGCGGATTGGTTTCGCAGTCACGGTGGTAATAATGGAAGTATCGAACGGATGTGGAACCCCATTGCTTATGCTTTGGGTTTTATTGATTGTGAAAATATGTCAGCCCGCTGCATGTTGACAATATTCCAGCTATTTGCTGCAAGAACCGAAGCTTCACAACTGCGGATGCTCGAAGGTTCTCCCCAAGAGTATCTGCACCAACCAATTTTGAATTATTTGCAAGCTAGGGGAACCCAAATTCATACTAGGAGGCAAGTTCGACAAGTTAAGTTTACGGAACGAGAAGGTGTAACCCAGGTAGATGGATTAGTCGTTGCAAATGGCGATCGCGAAGAACATATAACTGCCGATGCTTACATTGCAGCTTGCGATGTGCCTGGAATTACTCGCTTGCTACCCTCGGAATGGCGTAAATGGTCTGAGTTTGACAACATTTACAAATTGGATGCCGTACCAGTAGCTACAGTGCAGTTGCGCTTTGATGGTTGGGTAACGGAAATGAAAGATTCTCAAAAACGGCAGCAATTGCAGCAGGCTGCTGGTATAGACAATTTACTATATACTCCCGATGCTGACTTTTCTTGCTTTGCCGATTTAGCGTTAACTAGCCCTTCCGATTATTACCGGGAAGGAAGTGGTTCCTTAATGCAACTGGTATTGACACCAGGAGATCCTTTTATTAAAAAAAGTAACGAAGAAATAGCTAAACACGTGTTAGCTCAGGTACATGAATTGTTCCCTTCATCGCGGGAGTTAAATATGACCTGGTATAGTGTCGTTAAACTTGCTCAATCCTTATATCGGGAAGCACCGGGAATGGATGTTTATCGTCCTTCGCAAAAAACCCCTGTAGAAAATTTCTTTCTTTCGGGTAGTTACACTCAGCAAGATTATATCGATAGTATGGAAGGTGCAACAATCTCCGGAAGGCGTGCTGCAAAGGTTGTTTTGGAAAATGTAAAAAAATAAATAGGGAGTAGAAAGTAAGGAGTAGGCAGAAGAGGTGAAAATAATAAAAAAATTATTTAAATATAAACGCTTAAAAGACTATGAAGCAAAAAAGTAGGATAAGAAAAAAGAATGGCTAACTGGCTGGAGCATACCGTACAAGTAGAGGTAGACGCTCCTATAGACGTAGTATGGGGTATGTGGGCAGATTTAGAACAAATGCCTCGCTGGATGAAATGGATTGATTCGGTAACCGTTCTTGAAGACAATCCAGAATTATCCCTATGGAAATTAGATACTGGTGGATTTAACTTTAGTTGGCGATCGCGAATTCTCAAGGTAGTTGAGCATCAAATAATTCAATGGGAATCAGTTGATGGTTTACCTAATAGAGGAGCGATAAGATTTTACGACCGTCAAAATAGTAGTGTTGTCAAACTAACTGTTGGCTATGCCATACCCGGTATTATTGGCAGACTAATGGATAATTTATTTTTAGGACGAGTGGTAGAGTCAACCCTGCAAGAAAACTTGCAAAGGTTTAAAGAATACGCTCAAACTGGGGTTAGCCCTCTCGAATAGCTAAAAGCTGATTACCAGGTAGGATCGCTGAATATATTAATTGTTAATTCTTCCTTTCCATCTGGTACGGAACTAATGCAAGCGCGGATAACGTCTCCACCTTTCACCTCTACCGTGCAAGCGTGACACGAACCCATTAAACAACCCGTAGGAATCAACACTCCTGCTCTGTCAGCAACATCGAGTAAAGCTTCTCCTACTTCGGCATCAATTTTAACGTCGTCTGGTAAAAAGTGAACTTTAACGCTCATGTTTTTTTGTGTTGGTTGTTAGTTGATAGTAGTTAGTGGTTAGTTGTTAGTTATTAATCGAACTACGTGTTTTAGAACGTGGTTTTCTAATTAAATTGAATAAGCTTGGCGATTGCAATTAAAATTGCTTCACTTCTACTAACCACTAACAACTAACTACTAACCATTAACTTAAGATAACAAAACACTTAAGTCTAAATAGCGTTCTACATTTACAGCTAAAGAATCTAATAATTTTTCTCTTTGTTCGCGGTAGTTAGGAACACCTGTAGGTAGAGATTTCAAACCGCGTTGCTGACGTAACCTATTTAACCAAGCGCGTCGCCAGGGGCCGTTATCAAACATACCGTGAAGATAGGTACCCCATACGGATTGACACTTATCTACTATACCTAAATTAACATCGTCAAATAAAGCCTCGAAACCTTGAGCGCCGGGGCCTTGTGTTTCAATACGCGAACGTCCTTGATGAATTTCAAAGCCGTGAACTGGTAAGCCAGCTTGAGGAAAATTAGAGGTTACTTGTCGCTGTCGAGCAATTTTTTGTCCTGTAATTACGCTTTTAACGGGTAATAAACCCAAACCTCCAAATCTGCCAGCTTGCCCTTCTATCCCTTCTGGATCGGCTATCATCTGACCTAAAATTTGAAAACCACCACAGATTCCTAATACCGTACCGCCAGCAGCAGCATAATTTTGAATTTGTTCGGCCATTCCCGTTCTTTGCAGTAGCAATAAGTCAGGTATTGTAGTTTTTGTACCTGGAAGGATTACTGCATCTGGATGTCCTAAGTCATGCTTGGCACTTACGTATTTTACCCCAACGGTAGGTTCTGATTCTAAAGGATCGAAATCGGTAAAGTTGGCTATGCGCGGTAATTTAACTACTGAAATATTTAGTTCGCCATTAAATTTACGGGGTTTTCTTTCGAGCAAATCGAGTGAATCTTCAGCAGGAAATACCTGTTCTAAGTAAGGGATAACTCCTACAACCGGAATACCAGTCCTTTCTTCCAACCATTTAATTCCTGGTTCCAATATGGAACGCTGTCCCCGGAATTTATTAATCACGATACCTTTTATTAAGGCTCTTTCGTCTGGCTCTAATAATTCTAAAGTACCTACTACGTGAGCAAACGCTCCACCACGCTCTATATCAACTACTAATAGAGTCATAGCATTTAAATGCTTGGCAACTCTCATATTAGTTAAGTCGCGGTGTTTGAGATTGATTTCCGCAGGGCTGCCAGCACCTTCGCAAACAATTAAATCAAATTCCGTTCCTAAATTATGTAAGGATTCTTCAATAGCTCGCCATCCGATATCAAAATATTGCTCGTAATAATCTGTAGCGCTTACTTTTCCTACAGCTTTACCCTTGATAATTACTTGGGAAGTCATATCTCCTTGGGGTTTGAGCAGAACTGGGTTCATTTCAATCCAAGGAACTACTCCCGCAGCCCAAGCTTGTACTGCCTGTGCATAGCCAATTTCTCCACCATTGGCCGTAACATAAGCATTATTTGCCATATTTTGACCTTTAAAGGGAGCCACTCGCCAACCACGTCGTGATAATATACGACATATTGCGGCGCATAATAGTGATTTTCCCGCGTGGGATGTTGTTCCCACTACCATAATTGATTTCATAGTTAGCTATTATCTTTTCTTTATCGGACTTATTGAGTTAAAGGATGAAGCCAGGGAAAATGCCATTGGCGACTTCGTGGTTGATAGCACCATTTCTCCGCCGTAAAATCCCCGTGGTTATGAAGTGGGTTTATATTCCCGCTTATAAAGACTTCATTAAGGGAGCATCAGCTTCAGTATTTATTGTTCCCTAATTAACCTTACTCCTAACTTTCGGGCACTTAATTCATTCAAAAATTCAAAACTGATTCAAAAAGGTAGTCTAAATATACGGGTTAATGCATTTAAAAGGCGATCGCCTAATGTTGGAGTAGCCCAATCCTGATTTTGAAAGCTTTCTGCAAGCTGACGACCTAAAGGAGTCAGTCGAAAACTATCTGTAATCCCTTGCCCGTCTACTTCTCGTCGCAGCAAGCCGACTTCAATCAACCATACTAAAGCGTTATCTGCTGCCAATTCAGATAAAGAAGATTTTGTATAGTTGTTTTTTGAACCATTCGATCCAGAAATTTCACCCATCGCTACACGTTGTGAAAGCATCCGTTCAAACAAGCTTAACTTAAAAGGAGAGCATCGCAGCGCTCGGGAAGCTCGTTTTTGCGTTGAATTAGTATAGGTAAAACTTTTTTGAGCTTGTGAATCAATAG
>JBARZF010000728.1:0-2054 GCA_049649675.1 Rivularia sp. (in: cyanobacteria)
GTCATAGTAAGTGGTCGCAAAGGGCTTTAGAGTGGAAGCAGAAGAATAAAAATGATGATTTATTATTGCGCGGTAGTAACTTTATAGTTGCTCAAAACTGGTTGGAAGAAACCAAAGAGAAAAAGAAAAAACCAGCCCCAACCGATCTGCATTATGAGTTTATTGAGGCGAGTAACCACGCAATCAAAGCCGCAGAGGAAGAAGAAAAACGCCGACAAGCAGAAATGCTGCGTTTACAAGAGGAGAAGACAAAGGAAGCTGAAGCACGACTAGCAGAAAAGAAAAAAAGTTCCAGACGACAAAAAGCTTTTCTTGTCGCTACTAGTGTGGCATGTGTAATTGCTGGTATTTTTGCTATCCAAAGTCAAAAAGCTCAGCTAGCTCAACTTGATTCTATAAGTAAATTATCCTTGAAACAATCCAAAGATAATCTCAAGTTTGATGCCCTACTTGAAGCCATTAGCGCAGGTGAACAAATAAAAAAATTGGATCTACTAAAAAAACAACAACAAACTCGTAGTTCAATTTTAACAGCTTTACAGACAGCAGTTTATCAAGATGGATTTAGAGAGCAAAATCGTTTAGAAGGACATAAAGGTACCGTTTTTGATGTAGCTTGGAGTCCCAACGGTGACAAAATTGCCTCGGCTAGTGGAGATGGTACAATCAAACTTTGGAATCTAAATGGTGAGAAAATTAAAGAAAAAGAAGTAGGCGATAATATTGAAGTCTACACCGTCAGCTTTTATCCTGATGGGGAAACTATTGCCTTTACCAGTGATGAGAAAAATGGACTTTGGAACACCTCCGACGGAAGCATCCAAAAAACAAAATCTACTGGCAAGGAACAATCCGTAAACGAGGTAAACAGCCCGGATGGTAAGATAATTGCCACTGCTAAGGATAATACTGTTGAAATTTGGGATAAAAATAAAAAACAGCAAACAAATAAAAAACAGCAAGAACCCCTCCAAACCCTCAAAGGTCATAAAGGTTCAATCAAAAGTATCAAATTCAGCCCTAAGGGAAAGAAAATAGCTACCGCTAGCGAGGATAATACTGTAAAGATTTGGAGCTTATCCGAAAAGAAACTTGAAAAGCTTAAAGGAGATGATGAAGCACAATTCTCCAGCTTTGCTTGGAGTCCCGATGGAAAAACCATTGCTTTTGCTAGTAAAGATAATACCATCAAACTCTGGAATAAGCAGTGGAAAGAACGTAAAATTCTCACCAGATATCAAAATCAAAAATCAGTGATTCCTATAGCTTGGAGTCCCGATGGAAATACCATTGCTTTTGCTAGTGGAGATAAAACTATCAAACTCTGGAGCAAGGACGGAAAGTTTATAAGAAATATTGAAAAAGTTAAGGCTATAGTGTCGAGTTTAGCTTGGAGTGCCGATGGAAATTTCATTGCCTTTGGTGGTGAAGATAACAGTATCCAACTTTGGAGCAAACAGAAAGATTCTCTCGAAAAAATTGGAGAACATGATGCTTCAGTCACGAGTGTAGCTTGGAGTCCTGATGGAAAAATCATTGCTTCTGGTAGTAAAGATAATACCATCAAACTCTGGAACCTTGATGACAAAGGCAAAGAACTCGCAACCCTCGAAGGTCATACAAATGATGTTTTAAGCGTCGCTTTTAACCCCAAAGGAAATATTATTGCTTCAGCAAGTAAAGACGGTACCGTCAAACTTTGGGACTTCGGTGGCGAAGTAAAACCTGGGAAATTTTATGCTGAAGAGGGCCAAAGCTTAAACGGACACACTGGGGAAGTGACTAGTGTTAGTTTTAGTGCCGACGGTAAAACTCTTACTTCAGCTAGCGATGACAAAACCTTAATCCTATGGAATTTGGAAGACTTGACATTAGACAAACTATTAAAGGATGGTTGTCAACAAGTAAAAGATTATCTTGAATACAATGCTAAAGATGATGAAGAGAAGAAACTCTGTAAGAAAAATTCGTAATTTGTGAAAATATTAGACATCTGCGGGAAAACATTCAGTAGAGTTGAAAACCTAACCCCCCTACCCCCCTTCCCTGCAAGG
>JBARZF010000729.1:0-3692 GCA_049649675.1 Rivularia sp. (in: cyanobacteria)
AATTTTTGAGTTTTATAAATTTATCCAAAATAATAAGTTACTAAGGGGTTTATCACAGAAAGTATTTTCTATTTTAATGCTTGAGATTTAAGCAATTTTTTATTTAACATTCACACCAATTAACCAGCGTGCGTTACTTCTGAGACTAACCTAACCATGTCTAACTATAACTCCCAACCAAATAATGACAGTAACAAAAATCGTAAATATTCAAAAGATGCTGTCGGTAGTTATTTTCAAGATATTGTCCGCATACCGCTATTAACTTCTGAAGAAGAAATTTTTCTAGCTAAACAAGTTCAGCAAAAAATTTCTTTGTTAGCATTAAAAGAAGAATTATCTGAAAAATTACAGCGTCAACCAACTTTACAAGAATGGTCAGATAAAGCTCAATTGAATGATTCGGAGCTACTTGAACAAATAGATCGGGGACAAAAAGCCAAACAAAAAATGATTGCGGCTAATCTACGTTTGGTTGTCACAATTGCTAAAAAATACCAAAAGCGCAACTTGGATTTTCCCGACTTAATTCAAGAAGGAACTTTAGGATTGGAGCGAGCAGTTGATAAATTTCAACCAGCATTAGGATACAAGTTTTCAACCTATGCTTACTGGTGGATTCGTCAGGGAATTACGCGAGCCATATCCCAACAATCTCGTACAATTCGCTTACCGATTCACATTACTGAGAAGTTGAATAAAATTAAACGAGTTCAGCGAGAATTATCTCAGAAACTTGGTCGCAATCCAACTGTGATTGAAATTGCTGAGGCTCTGGGTTTCAAACCAAATCAAGTCAGAGAATGCTTGAGATTAGCTTGTAAACCGATGTCTCTAGATGTAAAAGTAGGAACAGAACAAAATACGCAATTGCAAGATTTATTACTTTCAGAAAATTATTCTCCATTCGACTATGTTGTAAAAGAATCCCTTAAGCAAACTGTTCAAAATTTATTATCTAAACTTTCTCCTCAACAGCAAGAAATATTGACCTTGCGATTCGGTTTAACGGGGGAAGAAGAACTTACGCTAAAACAAATTAGTCAGCGAACAGGTATTTGTCAAGATAGAGTACTACTGCTACAGCGACAAGCTTTTAGTTTTTTACGACGATATGGAACAAGCTCACGCATTTATTTGAATAATTAATGTAGTTGCTCCGAACTCAAACAAATGAATAACTGTTCAATCTTGGCTACAATGATAATCAGTATCACTATTTCTTCTTAAAGTTGTCTTCCAAAACAGCGAAGAAATAGGCTCTGTCTGTTGTAGATGCAACTCCCATGCCTAAATCAAAACCAAAACAGCAACTA
Organism: Rivularia sp. (in: cyanobacteria); assembly: GCA_049649675.1. Lineage (GTDB taxonomy): Bacteria > Cyanobacteriota > Cyanobacteriia > Cyanobacteriales > Nostocaceae > Rivularia. The sequence goes on from JBARZF010000729.1 coordinate 1,317, forward strand.
TCAAAACTTGATTCACCTACTTGTGATTCGAGTGAAATTCATCTTGATAGTGTCCGTCAAGTACAGCCAGAAATTATTCCTACAGAAAAGGCACAGCAGATGGCTGATTTCTTCGGAACCCTCGCAGATCCGCATCGCTTGCGTTTGCTTTCGGCTTTAGCAAAACAAGAGTTGTGCGTTTGCGATTTAGCCGCATCTGTCAAGATGAGTGAATCCGCTGTCTCTCACCAACTGCGAATCCTGCGTACTATGCGTTTAGTTAAATACCGCCGCGAAGGACGCAACGTCTATTACAGTTTGAAAGATAGCCATGTCACAAATATCTACCGCGAAGTTGCGAAACACATTGATGAACCAGAAGTTTAATTAAAATTAATCATTAAACCTTGTATAAATAGCCTAACTTTTGATAATATATGAACAACTATTCAGATGTAAAAACGTTCATATATCGGAGCGGTAAATAATGGTATCAAAGCCAATGGATTCAGGTTGTTGTGGACATGACCACGGGCATAGTCATGGTGAAGAATTCAGCCTTAAGCGGGAAATTATACCTGTTGCGGTGTCGATAATTTTGTTTGTGCTAGGTTTGATTTTCTATGAACCTTTGCACAACACTCCTTTTTCTCTAGGTGAATATTTGGTTTTTGTCCCTGCTTATCTCATCAGCGGTTGGAGCGTTTTGACTACAGCCGGACGTAATATTTTGCAAGGTAAAATATTTGATGAAAACTTCCTGATGACAATAGCCACATTAGGTGCGATCGCCATTCACGAAATTCCTGAAGCTGTAGCGGTGATGCTGTTTTTCCAAGTTGGGGAGTTATTCCAAGATTTTTCAGTAAGTCGCTCTCGTAGGTCGATAAAATCTTTGTTAGAAGTACGTCCAAATTCAGCTAATCTCAAGGTTAATGGTGAAATAAAACAGGTTTCCCCCGAGAGCGTGCAAGTTGGGGATGTAATTATCGTCAAGCCGGGTGAGAAAATCCCTTTAGACGGTGAAATTAATGAGGGTGCTTCTCAAGTAGATACTTCGGCATTAACGGGAGAATCGGTACCGCGAACAGTAAAACCTGGAGAAACTGTTTTAGCGGGAATGATAAATAAATCGGGCGTTTTAACCGTTCGAGTTACCAAGTTATTTGAAGAGTCTTCGATTGCCAAAATTCTTCATTTAGTAGAAAACGCTAGCAGTAAAAAAGCCGCTACAGAGAAATTTATTACCCGTTTTGCTCGATATTACACTCCTGTTGTCGTTTTCTTATCCTTAGCAGTGGCAATACTTCCGCCATTAATTATACCGGGTGAAACATCAGAACAATGGGTTTATCGTGCTTTAGTTTTATTAGTAATTTCTTGTCCTTGCGGCTTAGTAATTAGCATTCCTTTAGGTTATTTTGGCGGTGTTGGTGGTGCTGCGAAAAGAGGTATTCTAGTTAAAGGTTCGACGTTTCTCGATACCCTGACAGAAGTTGAAACCGTTGTGTTTGATAAAACCGGAACTTTGACGCAAGGGGTTTTTAAGGTTACTCAAATAGTTACTAAAAACGGCTTTACTGAAGCAGAATTATTGCAATTAGCAGCAAAAGTTGAATCTCAATCTAACCATCCAGTTGCAAAATCTATTTTATCAGCATTTAATAAATCGGTTGATACTTCAGATGTAGACGATTATCAGGAAATTCCCGGTCATGGTATTCAAGCCAGAGTCGGAAATCAAATTGTTATTGCAGGTAATGACCGTTTGCTACATCGAGAGAATATCGAACATGATGTATGTTCGGTTGAGGGAACGGTAGTTCATCTAGCTATAGATGGGGTTTACGCTGGAAGAATTATTATTGCCGATGAACTCAAAGAAGATGCAGTTGAAGCGATTCGGAATTTGAAAAACGTTGGTGTTGAGCAAGTTGTCATGCTCACGGGGGATAATCAAGCCGTTGCTCAAAGTATTGCACAGCAGTTAAATTTAGATGATTTTGAAGCAGAGTTACTGCCTGAAAATAAAGTAGAGGCAATTGAAAGATATTTAGTTAAAGCTGCTAAAAATAAAAAAGTCGTATTTGTTGGTGATGGAATAAATGACGCACCTGTAATTGCTAGGGCTGACGTGGGTATGGCGATGGGAGCGTTGGGTTCGGATGCAGCAATTGAGACAGCGGATGTGGTGCTGATGACGGATGCTCCTTCTAAAGTAGCTGAAGCGATTCAAGTTGGTAAAAAAACTCATAAGATTGTTTGGCAGAATATCATTTTGGCTATGGGAGTTAAGGGTTTATTTATTGTCTTGGGAATCTTTGGTGTTGCAACTTTGTGGGAAGCAGTGTTTGCAGATGTCGGTGTAGCGTTGTTGGCAATTTTGAATGCAGGTAG
>JBARZF010000730.1:0-1615 GCA_049649675.1 Rivularia sp. (in: cyanobacteria)
TATCAAATATAGTTGTTCTAATGCCAGAAAAAAGATTTAAGTCAATACAAAAAATTCTACCTAACGCTATTAACTTTTCACTACATAAACAGCAACAAATAGACTATTAACATCATAATTGCTGTATTAGAGTGAGATTTTACTAATTGAGTAAAAATTCAGTGCTATAAGTCATAAAAAATACTTCGCTTTGATTTGCGTCATTAAAGAAAAATTACTGATAGGTTAGAAGTATCTGTAAAGGCATAGATAATAACAACAGCAACATTTACCTCTTCGTTAAGAATTTCATAATATACCAATTTTTGCTAGCTATTGACTAGATTCTTGACACATTCTGCTTATCTAAAATAGACAAAATTTACGTGTATATATCCAATTTTTTGGCTAACTTCTGTAAATAAAGTTTCTTGCTATTGAGAATAATTATTTTTACTTTGCAAAATAATTTGATTGAGGCTTGTAATAATTTGAAGCCTCCATATTTTTAAGCTAGTATGAATTCACCAATATTCAAATTTAAATTTCGCGTAAATTTCGTATTATTTCGACTGTTAATTGACTCTATTAATATTCGTAATGGTGGTTATAGAAAAATAGTTTGAATTACGTTCTATCTATTTTTTTTTGAAAAGTGTGAATTGATAGAATCAATTACTAAAAGCATTTTATTTGTAATGCCGGACATCTTTGTCCGGTTTTTTCTAGCAACTAAAGTAGGATATTTCGTTTTTCAATTTAGAACCAATTCAGAGGGCAAAACTAACAAATTTTACTCCGTTGAATCTGTTGATAAAATTATAATTGTTGGTAGTTATGAACGAAGCAAACAACATAATTTTCAACCCAAAATCTCATCAACACAATCTGGATACACAGTTACCAAGAGTATCAATTTCTTCTTGGCATTACTGTGATAGATGCTGGAAAGCTTATCAATTACCTAATGGCGCTTTGTTCATGAGTGACCGCCAGATGGCACTATTAGTAGGTCAACCAAAAGATATTGTGCGCTCGTTTATTGAATCGCAAAGCTTAGAGACTTTAACAGTGCAAATTGAAAATGGTGTAGAGGTTCAAGTTTATCCCTTGTCTGTGGCAGCAATTTGCTTATCAACACTATTGAAGAACGGAGAGTTAGATAAGCACCCCACGCAGCTTTCTCGTCCCCAATGGCATTCTTTGATTAAAGCGTTATGCAATTTTAAACCAGCATCTGGTAATACGCCAAACCCTTGTTTCTTCTCTGGTCGTTATTGGGTAGAAATAGCTAATCCGTTGTCTGTCGAAATAGAAGCTGATACCAGCATCCAAGTTCTAGTTTTACAGTCTGGGGAATATCGTATTGAATACCACGAAGGATTAAGGTGCATTGGACATGACCCCGACTGGTTAGTTAATTATTCATCCAAGAAGGCAAGAACCCTATCTGATTTAAACCTGTCAAAGGATATCACCGAATGTAGAGTTATAACCAAGCGTGGGTTTAAAAGTGTGTATGCATTATCAATTAGAGATTGGTTATCGATATGGGAGCATTTTGCAAATAGAGGTAATAGATTAGCTACTGCAATTTTAAAAGCTTGTGCAACAGAAGCTATTGATGTGCTGATTG
>JBARZF010000731.1:0-25310 GCA_049649675.1 Rivularia sp. (in: cyanobacteria)
AAAGTACTGGCTGTGCCTTGCGATGTTAGCCAGGAAGCAGAAGTAAATAACTTGATATCAAAGGCTTTAGAATATTTTGGCAGCATTGATGTTTTAATCAATAATGCCGGAGTTTGTATGAGTGGCCCAATTGAAAACACTTCTTTAGATGATTGGCATCGAGTAATTGATGTAAATCTCTGGGGATATATTCACACAATTCATGCACTTTTGCCGCATTTTTTAGTCCGCAGTGCTGGAACAATTGTCAATGTAGGTTCTATCGGTGGTAAATTACCTTTACCAGAAATGACTGTTTACTGTACCAGCAAGTACGCAATTACGGGGTTGACGGAAACTTTGCGGATAGAATTAAAACCAAAAGGTATTCATGTAGGTGCGGTTCATCCGAGTGCTACCAACAGTAATTTTATGGAAAGAGCGCAGTTTCGCGGAAGTAGCGAACAGGAAGCCGAAAAACGCCGTAATTCCATGAGTAGCTTGTTGGAATCTCCTTTCTCTAGCAAACCAGAAGATGTCGCAGATGCAGTTTGGGATGTAGTTAAACACCAAAAAGATGAAGTAGTAGTTGGTTCGGGTTCGTTTATGTCAGCCGCTTATAAATTCTTCCCCGGCTTAATGCAGTTCGCGATGCAGACATCTAGACAGTGAGCAGCGATCGGTGAGATTTGATTTTTTAGTTTTATTTATCTGACTGACGACGAACAACACCATTTTTAACAAGCTTAAATAAACCCGGAATATGCTCGTCTCATAACGTGCTCGATCGTGTTTTCACGAACATATTCCGGGTTTATGACATTAGAGAAAAATAATTTATTTTTTTAACGCAAAGGAAGGCAGAGGGAAGCGCAAAGGAACGCTTTGTTTTTGTATCTATATTTATTCCCCATGCCTAATTCCCCATACCCTAAACTTCTTGCTCCGAATTAGTAGTCAACTGTTTAATTACCAACTGCACTGCTAAAGCTAACAAACCAACTCCAACTATTCCAAAAATTCCGGTACCTAAAGCAACTACCCCTACAACTAATGTTCTCACTGCTGAGGAAATACTTACTACCATCGGATTATCCGAGGTAACTGGTTTATTTGCAAAAGTCGTGGCAATCGAAACCATTAATTTGTACATCGCAAATCCCAATCCTCCACACATGGTTGCTCCGATTATGCAACGTAAGGGAGTTGGTTGATTTTCTTCTTGTTCGGTTTGTTCGGTGATTTTTTCTTCTGTCATGATTTTAAAAGGGAGTAGGGAGTAGGGAGTAGAAGTCCAATTACCAATTAATTTACAACTTGAATCCCATTCGTTATCAATCGGGTAACGAATATTTCTAAATCTGTGTCGGGAATTTCTTTTCTCAAATTCAATTTTACTTCTTCGGCTTTCTCTTTAGAATCGCATAAAGCAAATACACTTGGGCCACTACCCGACATCATGGTACCTAAAATGTCATATTTTGCTAAACTTTCTTTCAACTGCAATACTTGAGGATATTCCGGTAATACTACTTTCTCTAAATCGTTACGCATTTTCTGCGCGATTTCTTTCACGTCTTGACGCAAAATTGCTTTAACTATTTCTCCTGAATGTACTGCTTTCCTACGTTCTGCTAAACTTTCTGTATCTTTAATATAGCTACCACCTTTCAACGAACGATAGGTATTGTAAGCCCAACCTGTGGAAACTTCTAAACTACGATACTTCGCTAATACTATATATATATCTCCCAAACCTGATAGAGGAGAAAGTACTTCACCTCGACGAGTTGCGATCGCGGTTCCTCCTCCGATACAAAATGGTACATCAGAACCAATTTTTGCTCCCAATTCTTCTAATTCTAATTTAGTTAATCCCAGTTTCCACAATAAATCTATCCCTACTAATACTGCTGCTGCATCTGTTGAACCCCCAGCTAAACCAGCAGCTATGGGAATGCGTTTGTGAAGCGTTATATCTACACCCCCAAAAGTCGCAAAACTATCGGGAAATTCTTGAACCATTAAATCTGCTGCACGATAAGCTAAGTTACTCTTATCTACAGGAACTTGATTATTGTCACATCGCAACCGAATCAATTCTATTCCGTTAGCTTCTAAGTCAATTTGATCTGCAAGTTCTATACTTTGCAATATCATAGCTAACTCATGATACCCATCGGGGCGATCGCCAATGATTTCTAAATATAAGTTGATTTTGGCTGGGGCAATTAAGGTGTAGCTACGCATCTTGATTTTCTAGTTCGTTAGCTAAACTTACCCACTGCTGTACGCTCAAATCTTCGGCGCGAGCAGTCGGGTTGACGCTTAACTTTTCCAATAATTCTGTCAGATTATCGCGTTCTACTAACGATTGCAAATTATTTCGTAACATTTTACGTTTGGCGCTAAATCCCACTTTCACTAAGGTTTCCAATCTATGGGGATTTTTAGCTACTATTTCTCTCTCTCGTGGCATTAACCTGATAACAGCAGAATCAACTTTCGGTGGTGGATAAAAAGCCTTTGCAGGAACGGTACAAATCATCTCGCAATCTGCTAGATATTGTACCCTTACCGATAGCGCTCCAAATGCTGTTCTTCCTGGTTTGGCAACAATCCTTTCTGCTACTTCTTTCTGTACTAATAATACTATTAAATCATAAGGCATCGGGTTAGGAATACCAATCTTTCCTAACAACTTTTCGATAATAGGCCCGGTAATATTATAAGGGATATTCGCTACTACTTTATTTTGATTTTGGAATTGAGGAAAATCTTTAACTAAAGTTGGTAAATCAGAAGTTAAAAAATCCTCATTCAACAGTAAAAAATTTTCTTTATCTCCCAACTTCTGAACTAATAACTTACATAAATCCCTATCAATCTCCACAGCTAGTAACGATTTAACTTTCTCTATAAGCTGCCTTGTTAATACTCCTTTTCCTGGCCCAATTTCCAAAACTCTGTCCGTATCTTTTAATTCCGCTGCTGCAATAATGCTATTCAAAGCCTTATCACTCTGTAACCAATGCTGAGCAAAGTGCTTGCGCGGTTTCATTCTCTATACCTCCTTTTAATTATTCATTTCTGAGTATCATTTGTTTCTAACTTCTTACTTTTACCTTACTTTATATTCTTGATATAATAGTACTTCAGTACTACATGCATCATATTTTTCTATTTTCCCCCTATTCTCTGACAACTCCTCTTTAACTAAATTAAAACTAATGTACTATGAGTGGAGGTAAAGAAAAGCAATGGGGTTACAGCTTAATTATTAGTTTGATTGACAGGGATTTCGATTATAAATTCAGTTCCTTCTCCTGGGGTAGAAAACAATGATAAATTGCCACCATGTTTATTTACCACAATTTGATAGCTAATTGATAGACCATTACCAGTACCTTTTCCAACTTCTTTAGTAGTGAAGAAAGGGTCAAATAGTTTGGATTGAATTTCGGGAGGGATTCCAGAGCCGTTATCTATAATATGAATTGCGATTCGGTTATCTTGAAGAAGTTTGGTATGAATTTGGATTTGAGGGGTAGCAAGAGATTTTTGTGATTCAAGGGCATCGATCGCGTTAGCAAGAATATTCATCAGCACCTGCAAAAGCTGACTGGGGAAACAATCAATCGGGGGAAGAGGAGCGTATTTTTTAACGATTTCGATTTCGGGGAAGTTGGGTTTTGCTTTAAGACGATTTTGGAGAATCATCAAGGTAGAATCAATACCTTCATGGATATCTACGGGTTTAAATTCAGCTTCATCGAGACGGGAAAAGTTGCGTAAGGATAAAACAATTTCTCGGATGCGTTGGGTACCTTGTTTCATTGAATTGAGCATCTTGATAAAATCTTCTTTGAGGAATTCTAATTCAATAGCTTCTATTTCCTCTTGGATATTTTCGGGGGGATTAGGGTAATGCTGTTGGTAAAGTTCGAGTAATCCGAGAACATCTTGAGCGTATTGAGTTGCGGGAGTTATATTTCCGTGGATGAAATTCACGGGATTATTGATTTCGTGAGCAACACCCGCTACCATTTGACCCAAAGAAGACATTTTTTCACTTTGAATAAGTTGAGCTTGGGTAGTTTTGAGTTCGTGTAGGGTATTTTGTAATTCGATTTCAGCTAATTTACGTTCGGTAATATCTGTAGCAACACCAAGAAATTGCGTTACTAACCCATCAAGGTTACGAGTGAAGACGGTATCTCGACTGTAAAGCCAACGATATTCACCATCAACTTGTTTGACTCGATATTCCGACTCATTAATTTCACCATCTTCAGAAGCAGCAATTTTTTGGAAACCAGATGCAACTTTTTCTAAATCTTCTGGATGGATAATTGTTGGTAAGAGGTTTTTACCCATCTCTTGGATTTCTTGGGAAGAATAACCGAGAATTGCAGCGATTTCGTGATTTGCGTAAATATTTTCTTGTTTTTCTAAATCGTAAATATAGATAGTGTTGGGGGAGGAATCGGTAATTCGTTGAATAAAATGCTGTGTCGCTTGAATTTCCGCTTCAGCTTTTTTGCGTTCGGTGATATCGCGGATGTTCGCCAAGATGATATATTGAGAATTTAGGGTAACTTTGCGTAAAAAGACTTCTACATCAAATATATAATTGTCATGTGGTCGTTTTGCTTTCCACTCGAATAAAAGACTATTTCCTGAAATAACCTTTTCCCAGATTTTGGGTAATTGATCAATCGGGTTATCAGCACTAGAAAAATCAACCGGAATTGACATTTGAGTAACTTCGTCACGATTTACTCCAAACATTTGGAGCATTTGCTCGTTAACATCTACAATGTTTCCATCAAGGTCGTGAATAAATATCGCATCGCAAACGCTATCTAATAAAGTTCGGAGATTTTGTTCTGAGGAACGAATAACTTCTTCAACTTGTTTTCGTTCGGTAATCTCAAAAGTCGTTCCTACCAAACGGTAAATTTTACCATCAACATTTTTGAGGGGATTGAGAGTAGTAAACCACCATCTAGAGTTTCCATCGAAATCTAAGCACTCTTCGTAAGTAATTGGTGCGTCAGCTTCTACACAATTTAGATATGTTTGACGTAAATACCCACCTTTATCGTCTCCGAAAACTTCCTCTGGTGTTTTACCTTTAACAAGTGGGATATTAATACCAGTAACAGTTTCACCCTTGGGATTACATCCTTGAATAACAAAATCATTATCTTCCAAAACATCAATAACAAAGATAATGTGTTCCGAACCATTATAAACGCAGCGTAAAAATTGTTCCTGTTCTTGGGATCGAGCTTCTGCTAATTTACGCTGGGTAATATCAATTATGCAACCGTCCCAAAAAATCGAACTATCGGGTTGTTGTTCTAATCGAGAAAATCCTTGCAACCACTTTTCCTTATTAAAAGGGGTAGTAATTCTAAATTCATGTTCCCAGTTGTTCAAAGTTTGAGCCGAATATTCTATTGATTTATCAAAATCATCAACATCGTCTGGGTGTATCATCTGATGAATAATATCCGAATTCCGACAAATTTGTTCGGGTTCTACACCAAAAAGGTCGTAACAGCCGTCCGAAACATAAGAAAAACGAACATCACCATTATCGAAAAGTTGGTATTGGTAAAGCATACCCGGAACATTCGCAGCAAGACGCTTTCTTTTTGTTTCAGTTTCCGCTAAAGTATTAGTTCTTTCCTTAACTCGAAGTTCTAAATCTCGCAAAAGTTGTTTCAACTCACATTCAGTTTCATAGGTTGCGATCGCACCACCAAGATTTATCGCAAAAGCTTGTAAAATGGACTTTTCAGCTTCAGACCATTGACGAAAAGTTGTATAATCTTCAAAGCCGATAAAACCCCACCATTTACCTTTTACTTGAATGGGGATAACAAATATTGAACGGCTACCTTGAATTTGAGATTCATCTTCAACGGTAATAATAGATTTACCTTGAGAAAGACGTTCGTACCACAAAGGTGAAAAGTCGTTATAAGAAAGATTTTGTAACAAAGGATAATCTTGTTCCGAATTTACCCCATCTTTCACCCATTCCCAACGCTGACTCAAAAATAATTCCTTCGTTACTTTCGAGGAATGATTTTCAAAAATATATATTCTATCCGATTCTGTAGCTTTACCTAACTCAGCTAAAGCTGTATTAATAGATGTATCGTAATCCGTGGTTGTGAGCAAGCAACTGGTAGCATTCTTCATCCCATTAAGCAAAGCTTCCCGTTGCTGCAACTTCTGTGTCGCTAAGATTCGCTGACTAATATCAATTACACACCCATCCCAAACAACATTACCACCCGGTTGAACTACAGGTTGAGAAACCCCATATAACCACTTTTGTTTACCACTACGAGTAATAATTCGCCATTCCGACTCCCATTTTTGTAAACTTTGAGCCGATATATTGATAGTTTCCCGTAACCGGGGAAAATCATCATCATGAACCATCTCAAACAGCAACTGAGGATTTTGCTTCACCTCTTCTGGTTCCAACTCATAGAATTCCCAACATCTAGAAGAAACGTAAGGGAAAGACATCGTACCATCCTTACTCCGTTGGAACTTATAAATCATCGCCGGAACATTATCAGCAGCATAGCGAAACTCAACCTCCTGCTGACATAGCCTCTCCTCCAATTGGGAAACCCTTTCCCGAAGCTTCACCAACTCCCCTTCTAAAGACTCATAAATATCTTTATCAATAGTAATGAGATTGTTTCCCATAGTCTCATCAACCGTCACAGCGGCTTATTTTATATAAAATTCATACTTATAGTTCCCAAAAAGCACTTAGGAAATAACATCTTTATTTATCTAAATTTTAAAGAATAGGGAGTAGGGAGTAGGGAGTAGGGAACAGGCAACGGGGAATATTAAAAAGTATTTTTAAAAATAGCTCTTAAAACTTCATTGTATATCTTATAGTCTCAAAATCCTCATATCCCTACCTCCTCATCCTTCTTCCCTCAGCGTTCTCCGCTTCTCTGCGGTTTATAAAAATTGTAGGGTGTGTGACGCAAGAAGAAATATTGTACGTAGTGATAAGACTTGTAGCGTCACGCACCATTATTATTTCAGCTGCGTTAAAACACTTTTACTTTGTTTGGAAAATCAATGCATCCGGCACTTTACGTAGTGGTTTCTCAACCAGGAGAATTTTCGCCAGTCAATATCAAGAAAAATATTCTGCGATCAAATTCGATTTTATCTGAAAGTTGCTCGATTAAATAAGAATTTTTTGGTCGCGAATCGGCTTCACCCCAAAAACCGACTTTTCGCATCACCCCTAGAATATAAAATGGCTTTTCAGGAAAATGCTCTAATACCTTCTGAACTAAATAAACTTTTTTAATCTCGGTACAAGATGATAGCTGTTGACATAAACTATTTAATTGCGATCGCGATAAACCATGAGACTTAAATTTATCGCTAGCTCGTATATATTCGCGTTCTTCCTCTCCTTTTAAAAGTTTATCGTAATGATTTTTTGCACGCTGTTTATATTTATTCGCCGTATTTATATCACCTTGTTCGATTAAAAAAGAATAAATTCTTTGACCTACTAGTAAGCATCAACCAAACAATACCCGTTAACAAAGCGCCGGTTGCAGCTAGTATTGCAAAAATATAGGCATAACCTAGTGTTGCTATTAATCCTACCCGCAATTTATATGCACTTGGCTGCTTGCGTGCAAAAACCTCTAATTTCTGAATAAGAATATCAAATTGCTCTTGATTTAAACTCATTTTTATGCACCAGTTTTGTAAAACCCCAACATAGCTGATGCACTGTTCTCCTTGCTTGCGTAAAACCTACGAAAGTTAGCCAGAGGCAGAGTAATGGGTTTCAATTGGATAGGGAGTATAAAGTAGGGAAAAGAAATAATATTTACAAAAAAGTTCTAAAAACTACATTTTCTATCTTATAGTCTCAAAATCCCCATATCCCTACCTCTTCTTCCTTCTTACCTCAGCGTTCTCCGCGTCTAGTAAGGTTGATAAAATTGTAGGGTGTGTGACGCAAGAAGAAATATTGTACGTAGCGATAACATTCATAGCGTAACGCACCATCGTTATTTAAGAAAAATTAGAATAATTAAAATTAGCTTTTTTTCCATTAAGATAATTGGTGCTTTTTAATTGTAGGGTGTGTGACACGGGAAGAAATATTATACGTAGCGATAACACTTGTAGCGTCACACACCATCGTTATTTTAAGAAAAGAGGAGCATCCACACCGCAAACTGCCTCCCCTACAAGAACTTTATTCTCAATTCAACAACTCACCCAAGCGATGCTTAATTAAAATCCCCTTCAAAGACTCATTTTCTGCCTTCAAACTTAAATTTTCTGCTTCCAACTCCTTAATCCTCTCCCTTAAAGCCTCTTTACTAGTTCCATTTCGATGAATAACCACCTCTTGATAAATCTGTAAATTAGTATCTTCACTCATCCACCGTTGATAAGTCTTGGTATGCTCTTGTACCGTATGCCCCATATAATCAGCCATTGTCTTAATTGGCACTTGCAAACGATGCCCCCGAATTGCAAAAGCATGACGCAAATCGTAAGGTTTAAAACCAATACCGATATTCCTAAACTTAATATGAATTAAAGCCGTTTTATTACTCAAACTTCCCCCAGCTTGGGGTAACTTAATATTTTTTAAATCAAATAATTCGATCCAATGAGGATACAAAGGAGGAATACCACAACTTCTTTCACCAGTCTTCGTTCCTTCAGTCAAACTTGGATTTAAATAAACTTGATGAAACTTATTATTTGCATCGGTAAAAGCTTCTAAATCAATAGCAAATAATTCATGTGGTCTTAAACCGTAAGTAGCTAACATACCATATAACCACTGCCACTGTTCCGGTTTTGTGACATCCTTACTAGCATGACTTGATAACTCTACTCCAATAGTATAAAAACCCTTCACAACCTCTTCGTCGGTAGGGATTTTACGTAAAGTTGGGGCAGGTAACGGAGTTGCATAAGAATCAATAATCTTACCAGCATCAAACTCGCAGAATTGACAAAACTTTCTTAACTGCCAAGCCAAATAAAATCTAGAATTACTTAATGGCTTAGTATTTTTTAAAGCAGATTCTAAAGCATCCTTAGTTAAAGGCTTATCTTGAGGTAATTTCTTTAAATGCCGCAAATAATGACTTTCCCAAGTTTTGATACCCTGCCTATTCTTCTCGTGAGTCTTCCAAAACTCTTGCTGATAATCTTCAACTAATTCCCCAATCGTTTTAAGCGGACTTTCATCTCTATTAGGTATTAACTTCTGAGCTTGTTTACCTAACAACTCAGGAGTCCATTGAAACTGTTTCGTCATCAACAACAAATCCAACTCCCGAGCCTTCGCAACAGCAGCTTTTAAACCCACATCATTAGCCGCAAAACCTAACGAAATGGTATACTGTTTATTAGAACTGTTATTCTTACCAATATCTCCGGATTTACAGGGAAAAGTACCTTGTAAAGCGATGGTTTTGCCATTCGTTAATTTAAGCTTAACTTTTACTCTATCTAAACTCAAAGCCAAATTAGCCTGCATAACGCTATATTTTATTCGCAAATACTCGCGCTCTAGCTTAACAAACTCATCCGATTCAGACACTTTAGCCCTCCACTGCTTCCATTTAGAAGGTTCCCATTTATCTATAGGTATACCTTCACATTCAGCATTGCGTAGATTATAAGTACTAGTTTGGTTGTTAGACATAAAACAATTTTTACTATCTTTTAAACAACAAATATTAAAACTTAAGAGTTAGTAGTTAACAATTATCTCCTTGTCTCCCATTCCATAATCCCTAACTTTGTAAAATTGCAGCTTACTAACATTAAAAAAATCTTCGATTTTAGTTATAAATTGATACGGGTTAGGTATAAGTAATACTGAAATAAGAAGAAATACTTAGGGGTATAACGCTATGAACAAATTTTTCCGTAACAAAAAAAGATATATTTTCCCTTTGATGTTATCAGCAATGGCGATCGCCGCAAGCAGTTGTGGTTCAGATCCAAGTGTTGACAGCGTAGGGCAAACACCATCCGACGAAACCCCAGGTGCTAGCAGCGAAATCCAGACCCCCGAAACCGGAATAACGTCTAAACCATCGCCAAAAGCTAAAACAGCCCCATTTGGAACAGAAACCCCCAATCAAAATAAAACTGGGAATCTCAAAAATTCCGACATCACCTTATATACCAGTGACTTACAGTGTCAAGAATTAGTACCTCAAAAAGTAGCAGTCTCAGCTAACGAACCAGTAAAAGATGCGGTAGGTAAAATTATTGCATCAAAAAACACAGCCGATATTAACATCTCCAACTATCGAGTTAACGTTAACAGCGGAGTTGCCACAGTAGATTTCCGCATACCTCCCGATTCTCCAAGACAATTAGTCTCTCTTTCAAGTTGCGAGCAATTCACCTTATTCAATAGTATTGAAAAAACCTTAACCAGCAACCCAAAATGGAACATCAAAAACGTTCGCTTTACCCAGTCTGGTAAAGAAATTTATTTATAAATTGTTGGTGGTTAGTTGATAGTTGTTAGAAGCTCGGTTGAAAACAGACTCGGGTTTTTTATTTTAATCATATTGCGCGGGTGTGTGACGCTTTTAGTAATAAGGTTCATAATTACAATACTTATAGCGTCACGCACCATTATTATTTGGTTTATTAACAGATGTTAACTGTTAACTGCTCACTGCTCACTGCTCTTTTCCGAAAGCCACTTTTCCAGCAATTCAGTTATAATATCGCTCATTTGACGTTCATCAGAAGCCGCTGCTAACTTCAACTTTCGATGCAATCTCTTAGGTAAATAAACAGTAGTACGAACATAATTTGGGTCGGTACTTTTGCTTTTAAAAGTTACTTTTTTTTCATTTACTTCCTCTGGGTTATCCCTTTTTTGACGAGAACGAGCAGCATCAATTAATTCGTCAAAACGGCTAGTTTTCTTCTTACTCAAGATAAAATCTCCTTACCAACTTCAGCGTAACATCGCCATGCAACTTGCGCGTAAGAGTCATTTACAGCATTAACAGGTACCCCTTCTAAAGCTGCTTTTTGAAATACCGCAAGTCGCTTTATTCCTGTTTCAAAAATAGGTAGTTTAGCATTTTTTAAAGCTAATTTAGCCTCTTTTCCCGACTTATTAGGATTTGGGGGAATAATAGTCAGCAAAATTCGATAATTCGCTTTAAATTTATTAAGTAATTCAACCATTTGCATAGTCGCAGCTAATGCAATAGCATCCGGAGTTGTAGGTACAATTACTAAATCGCATCCGTAAGCAATGCTTTTCAACTCCTCAAAATTAGGTTTAGTAGGAGTATCAATTACTATATGTTCGTACAAAGCAGCTAAACCAACCCCATCATCCTCCGAGGCGACTTTAAACGGTAAACTACCCCGATTAGACCAGTCTAAAGCGCTACGGTTAAGGTCTCCGTCCACCAACAGCGTGTCAGCCTTTGTTTGAAGGTAAGTAGCTAAGTGTAATGCAGTTATAGACTTGTTAGAGTCGATGCATGAGTCACCTCATGACACCTCTCATTCAGAACCACTCGTGAGACTTTCACCTCAAGCGGCTCCTCATTTTATTGGCAGAATGTTTGTCTGTACCTCTTTATACGGCGTTTTGTGCTTTGGGGATTATAATTTTGATTAGTTATAAACATAAGCATATCTTCGCCATTTTTCTTTTTGTGGCAATCAAAGTGGAGAATTTGTTGATTATTAATACCTTGTTTTCCACCTTCGGCTAAGGGGATTACATGGTCGATTTCAAATTCATCTTCACTTCTTATGTAAAGCCCGCATCTAGAGCATTTACCTTGTTGTTTCTTCAGTAGTGTGGCAACTTTTGGTGTGATTTGTGGGTATTCTCCAAGCCGGGAAGCCCAGTATGACCAATCACCATCGTATGGGCTTTTATCTTGTTGGACTTTAATGTGTCGAGAAATTGCTGTATCTCTATGTGATGTCACATAGAACAATTCATCTTTTTCTTTGGAAGTTAGAACCCAATTTCCATTCTTACCATATCCAAAATACTTACGTTTTAAGTACTTAGCACCTCTATTGGGGTGTTTCCTTTTGCACCAACGCCAATATCTATGGTAAAGCCAATCGTCTATCTGCCTAAATACTTGGGATGATACTACATATCTGTAGTAATTACTCCATCCTTTGATTCGGGGATTTAGAAATGCAATTACTGTATCAACTGATTGATTAATGCGTTTTTTTAACCCATTTTTCAGTTGATTATAATGCTTTCTAACAGATTCTTTTGACGGGCGAATTATGGTTTTGTAGTCCTTACATTTTTGGCTTTGAGAAGTACCAGGAAGTTTACCTCCTTGGTGTTTCCCAACTTTATGTTGTCTAATTTCAAAACCAAGGAAATTAAACCCTGGTTTTTGTTCATTAAACTCTTCCAAAGTATGACAAATTTTAGTCTTTGCTTGTTTTAATTCAAGCCCTACTTTTGCTAGAAATTCAGTCGCTCGGAGCTTACATTTCAATACAACGTTATAGTCAAAGTGCATAATAAGGAAGTCCGAGGCATAGCGAATGACGCTTACCGATTGTCGTACATCTTTTCTACTTTTTTGACTGCCACTGGGATATCTTAACTTCACGTTATTTTCAACCCAGTTTTTGACTGTGTTCTCTAAACCATGAAGTGCAATATTTGCCAGTAAAGGAGATAAAATTCCCCCTTGTGGCACCCCAGATATTGTGTTTATAAAAGTTTTTCCGTCAATGACTCCGGCTTGAAGCCAAGCTTTTATTTGTTGACGAAACTTCGGAAATGTGTTGATTTTCTCAAGTAGCACAAAATGGTCAATATTATCAAAACATTGAGCAATGTCAGCATCAAGCACATATTTACTATATGCTTTTAAACTGGTGTGAATAGCATCTATTGCATCTTGACAACTTCTACCAGGACGAAATCCGTATGAATTTTCTTCAAAGCGAGCTTCCCATTCTGGTTCCAATGCCATGTGCATTAGTGCTTGTAATGCTCTATCTTTGATAACAGGTAAGTAAGCGGATCTTTTCTCCTTCTTTCCAGGTTTGGGTATCCAAACCCGTCGAGTAGGTAGAGCCTTACTATCAAATTTTAAGTTGTTAATTAAACTAACTCTTTGTTGATTATTAAGGCTTTTTACACCATCAATTCCCGCAGTATTTCTGCCAATATTAGATTGTGTAACCTTCTTAACCGCCAAACATTTAGCTGACCATGAATTTACTAGCAATCTTTGTAGTTTACGCACACTGCTGAGATTGCCACATTTAGAGGCTTTGTAAATTCTCTTTTGAAGCTTGAAGACTAAACTACGACATTTTGTCCAGTTTATATCGCTCCATTCATACCTCGAAGGGTTCATGTTTTCTACTTCTACTCAATATTTACATTCCAATCAAATGTGTACTCGTCAGCGTATGTTCGTCATTACAACGAACCATTTGCTTCTAGTACAATCCTTCCCCGATATTTCATGCGCTTGGTTAGCTGCTCGTAAATCGACCTTTCCGAGAGAAAATATCGGTTTTACTCGTTCCCAATATCCGTTTTTCTGTGGCTTCGGTATCTGTCTATTCGCCGGAAGTGTGTAGATTCCTTGAGTCAACTCGTCGGAACAGTTGACTACGAGGGTGGATAGATATAGGTAGTCCATCCACCAAACTTCTGAGCATCGGAACGCTCCCCGCGTTTCAGCCTGATTGCGCGGGACTTAGGTGTAACGACGATTCGGACAACAGATTCACTTGCGTTTACCGGTTCCACACTGCTTGCAGTTTCCACCGCCAATGTCAGGCTGGTAGCTTCAACCGCTTTCACCCCATGCACCGACCAAGTTTGATAACCATTCTCTCTTGGCTGGGAATCCCATACAGGATTGCTGTGTGCTTTCTCTCTCTGGAACTGAGAGGATAGGAATCTTACGGTTATCAGCATCATTTTAGTACGGTGAACCGCACCTACTCTCTGTAAAGTTAATTTAACTTTTTGAGTTTTTCCTGATGTTTTCATCCGTAATCACCTTATTCAGACATTGAGTTATGAAAGTTGAGCAGGAGAAATTTCCGGCGTTACTTTCACGCTGACTTTCAAGCCTTGAAAGCTTGTTCAGTCGGCAACGAGCCGCACACCTACACCCCCCTTGAAAGCCGCTACAGTAATAATCATTTTTTCGACATATAAACTTATACCGTAAAAATTTTACAGGATATTCACTACGATGTCTAAACATTTATATATTTAGACATCGAAATACCTAAACATTTATATGTTTAGGTAAAGTAAAGTATCCGATATATAAATACATAACTATTTGGCAGCCTGAATATTCGTATACATAATAAATTTGAAGAAAGTTTACCCTTTAAAAGTCAAGAAAAGGTATTCAAATAAAGGGTAAGTAGGAATAAAGAATAAGATTATAATTAAATATTTTTCCTAAATCTCTCAAAGTAAGATGACATATATGTAACAAGAGTAGATAGACACCGAATATAGAGATGTTCTACAATCTGACCGATAGCAGTAAGTTTACTCATTGCATAATAAAAAATAATGTGCTACCAAAATATTCTCAGCCATCTACTCGATAGCAGAAGTATCCTATATAGATAGGAATATATAAAAGTGAAGGGTAAACAATATGGATGTAAAAGTAATTCTAGTAGCACTAACAGTCGTGTTTAGCGTATCATGCTTGATTTTCGGCACCAAAAACGGGTTTTATGATTCAGAAAACTATCACGGTAATGGTTCCGCTCATTAAAAATAGATGAGTATTTCAAGTCTTTGAGAATTCGATTCTTATTGAAACAGTAGACGGAGAGGTGTGAAATAGAAATGTATAACGTTTCTTGACTTCCTCTCCTCTTTCTTTTTGAATATTGGTTTTTTAATTAATTGTTTATCCGAAATCCGTCTTGAAAACTAGTTTTGCCTCCGACACCCGGCTCGCGTTCGCAAAATCTAAAATCTAAAATCTAAAATCCAAAATTTACTGGGGGATATATGAGCGGATTTGATTCAATAGTCTCTCTTGATGAAGGGGAAAGCTTCTTCGAATTAGAATGCTTACCTTACGGAGTTCATCAAGATGGTGAAGGTATGTGTCTGTTGGTGCGAATGGGTCCCTATCGTATCATGTTGGACTGTGGCTTAGAAGATATTTCACCTTTAACAAAAAAGTTGAAAAAGTCAGCACGTCCGGATAATACTCCTTTACCAGCCGATATTGTACTAGTAACTCATGCTCATCCAGACCATGCCAGGGGATTGTTGGCGCTACATGAAAAATTTCCTCTTTTACCAATTTATGGCAGTGAAGTTACTTCCGAGCTACTACCGCTAAATTGGTTAGACAAAAATAGTCAAGAAACCCACTTACTTTTCCAAGCATTAGAACTGCGTACAACCATAGAACTTAAAGAAAATCTTACCGTAGAACTTTTCCCTTGCGGACATTTACCGGGTGCAGTCGCAATTTTACTCACCTATACAACGAACGATCGCGCTTATAAATTGCTTTATACGGGAGACTTTTTCCTATCTAACTCCCGATTAGTAGAAGGTTTTCGTTTAGAAGAATTACGCGGAATCGAATTAGATGTGTTGATTGTAGAAGGCAGCTACGGTACCGCTCGTCATCCCCATCGCCGCAATCAAGAAAATCAACTAGCAGAAAGAATAAATCGTGCGATCGCAGAAGGTTCTTCAGTATTAATGCCTACCCCTGCATTAGGGTTGGGTCAAGAATTACTCATGCTTCTCCGTAGCCACCATCACTTTACCGGCAGGGATATAGATATTTGGGTTGATGGAAATGTTGCTGCGGGATGCGATGCTTATTTGGAATTGATGCCCCATCTTCCCCCGTCGGTACAAAACTTTGCCCGACATCAACCATTGTTTTGGGATGAACGAGTGCGCCCCCGCGTGCGTCGCTTAGAAGATTCTCAAAGAAGTAACGTTGGAAATTCTCCCTGTATAATTCTTACAGACTCCACGACTGATTTAAAAGAATATTGTCAACCACAAACAAGTTCTTGGCTGATATTACAGCCAGAAAAGACTGGAATTGAAGCTTCCCAATATTCCGAACTAGGTGCTGTAGAAAGCTACCTGCTCGCACAACATAGCGATGGCCCCGGTACCACTCAATTAATTCACAATTTACGACCACAACACGTAGTTTTCGTCCACGGCTCGGCAGCTTATCTAGCAGATTTAACCGGATTAGAAGAACTGCAAAACCGCTATCACGTACATTCTCCCGAAATTCACACTTTAGTTCAGCTTCCTATCGGCGATACATTTTTACAACCAGCAGCACCAGATACGAATTATGAAGGCGAACTGACTCAACTAGATACGGCAATCTTAATTACACTTTCAGATAAGTTAAAAAATGACCCCCGATGGCAACAATTTGCCGACACCGGATTAGTCGAAGCACGCTGGCAAGGAGAAGAACTCGTATTAAGAGGTTTAACTCAAAAAGAACTGCTCAATCAAAATAGCGATCGCAACATTTGGTCATCATTGGATTGCTGCGGCACCTGTAAACATCAAAGGGGACAACGGTGTTGGAATACCGCGTCCCCTTTATATAACTTTAAAGTAACATTAGAAGGTTACTGTCCAGCTTTTGAAAGTGATGAATAGCAACAAGCTCTCGGCTCTTTTAATCGGGATTAGAATCAGTAGACGGATTATGAATACGTTCTTCATCCGGACAATCTTCCGTCATCAGAGGCTCAACATTACCTCGTGGAACCGAAGCAAGCTTTTGAGTTACAGCACCAATGCTTTCAAGTCGAACCATTTCCTCCCAAGAACAAATTTCATCGTCTTCTTCTGTTTCATAGCGCAGGGTGACTAAATCTCCCTCAATATCTATAATGCGGGCGCGTTCAATCCAGCGTTGCTGGTCCCGCAAGAAAATACATATTTCCCGCGCATCACAGCATAGTTGATAAATCTTACGGTGTAGCATTCGCGTGCTTCTACCTTTTTCTCAACGTACTCTTTGTCTGTAAAAACTTGGGATTAACCCCTTCGAGATAACACCCATGACCTGAGTGCGGTAATCGAACCCAAACCGGCATATTTTACTGACATTCCCATCAGTTGTATGTAAATTTTGGATTCAACCCGCATTATATGCTTATTTACCGCACTAAAAAATAAAATTCTGAACTAATTATTCAAGGAATATTTGCATCATAGAAGTGAAATCGCGTGGAATTCTCGCCGACCAGATAATATATTGCTGGTAAGTCATTTCTATTATTATGAATTAAATGATACTCCAAAGCAAGTGAATATTGAGGTTGTTTATTTTGCCTACTTGTAATCATTAGCATTGCTAGGAGTGAGAGCGCGGACTGCGATTAATCCACCTTTATATTATCGATCTTAACTCAAAAAGAGGGCAAGCTTCACCCTTGAATGAAAAATTACATAATTTTTTGCTCGGCAACATGACATCTCAAACCATCATGTGCCACTTACTCCCATCAACATTTTATTATTTTCTTTGAGCAAGAAACTCCATAGAAAGATTTGAAGATGCTTCTCGCTTAACAAGTCCCGCACGAACAGCATCGGACAGCCGCGTTAATGCAGCCATATCTTCAGTTCGATATATTCTGGTAGCCAGCATCTGATGCAGCAGACCTTCGGACTCAACGCTTAAATATCCAGTTTGAAAAGCAGATTCAACAAGTGCCCGAATCATGATTAATTAAAGCTAAGTTAGCATTTCATCATTTTTCATAATGAAACAACTCCAGCTATTTTTAAGTGATTGGATTCACACATACTTTGTGATTTAAGTCACAGACAGCAAATAGCAGCTTACTAACCTAAAAATTCTCTTTCCCTAGCTATTGCAGTATGAATATTATGACAAATGTTTTTATTTTGTCAAAAATATACTAATCATTCAGTATCATTCAGAACAGTGCTATGAATATACGACTAGTACAATACTGAGGATTAATTTTTACTTAATAGAAAATATACAGGTATAAAAGACTAAAGAAAAAATTGGCGAAAATCCTCATCATGGCTGCTTAACTGCACAAAAGCCAGATTAAAAGAATCGAACTTAGCAGCTAAAGCTTCACAAGCTGGGCGTTCGGTAGCGTAATGTCCGGCATCAACTAAAATAATTTCAGCATCGCGGCTTTCTTGGAACTGATGAAATTTGCAATCAGAAGTTAAATATACCGTCGCACCAGTTTTAGTTACCGACTGAATAAAACTAGC
This sequence comes from Rivularia sp. (in: cyanobacteria), assembly GCA_049649675.1. Classification (GTDB taxonomy): domain Bacteria; phylum Cyanobacteriota; class Cyanobacteriia; order Cyanobacteriales; family Nostocaceae; genus Rivularia. The sequence goes on from JBARZF010000731.1 coordinate 18,332, forward strand.
GCCCGAACCCCCTAAAACAGCCACCTTTTCCACAGACATATCTAAATCAGCAGTTGGGGAAAAAATTAATAATGGTGGTTTTAGAGAAGATTGAATTTTCTTAAGTAACTCCCGTAAACTTAAACCGGGCTGAAGAACACCAACACGTCCATATCCCAAACCCGGTTGAGTATTTACTATCGGAGAAACATCCTGCAACTTTAGAATTTGTGCTAAAACATCCGCAGTACCGTCATTTACCTGGTCGAAATTGGTATGAGCAGTATATATACCAATATTATGAATAAATGCTAAACGAACCATCTCCCCAATTGCATCACCAGTACGCAGCGACTTAAGAGGATTAAAAATTAAAGGATGATGAGCAAAAATTAAATTAACCGGATGACCAGAATTTTTCAACTCGATCGCTTCTTGCATCACAGCCAAAGTAGGAGTCAGACAAACCAAAACCCCCGCATCATCATCTAACACCCCCGGTTCCACCTGCCAACCGCAATTATCCCATTTTTCTTGCCATGCAGGATTAGCCCATTGCTCAAACCAGGTAATTAAATCCGTAATTTTCATCAACTAAATTATAATATGAAGGCATTTTGCATTTTTCCTACAATATATAATATCCCATGCCCCATGCCCCATTACCAATTACCAATTACCAATTACTTCTTCCCAATATTTAACTGTTTGGAAGCCTCTTCGCGAATTTGGTAAAAAGGTTTATCCCACACTCCTACAGCATTCCATTTCCACGCAGCAACTGGGATACATTCACGAGCAGCAAGATAAGTCAGCAGATAACGTTCGTCTTTCGGCTCTCGGGAAAAGCAAAAAGGATTGCGATAACGTTTCTCCGATATTTGAGGATATTTAAGATCGTCTTTCTTGATGCATTGTAAAATTTCTTCACCTTTACAAAGTAGATCGTCAAGAAAATGAAGGCAGAAAGGTTCTGAATTTGTTCTTTGTTCGGGTTTCTTCTTTACCCACCTTGCCCAATCAAATCCATACATGAAATCATGGACATATCGAAAGCGAATTTCTGACTCTCTACCGAACATATCCATTAGCAAAACAATTTTATTCCCGAAATCTTCCAAAACATCTACAGGAGCAGCAGACGATAAAGCTTGTTCGAGCATACTGCTGACTATAAAATCAAAATCCCAAAATATATTTTCTGGGAAGTTATGCAGCAAAGATTCAAGTATTATTTGTAAAGTATCTCGAAAAACACTCATCAAGTACACATCAGATACTTGTTGAACAACTTTCACTTCCAATTCAGTAAAGCTAGTAATTAAAGATCGATTTGGATTCAGCGATAAAGGTTTTGCAACTTCTTGGACGAGAATTTTATCTAGAATTTGAAAAGAATTACTCGGTGTAAAATTTAGCTTCATAAAAAATAATAGCTCGCTTCCTGTCGCCAGGATTAAAAAGGAATTTATATCTTCACTTTAAGTTAAAAATCAAGAGTAAACTTCAAGCAATAAATAAACTTAATAATTTTGGTTATTCAGTACTTTTTATGACAAAATAATAATAGTAAAAAAGGGAAAGAGGAACAGTATGAAGAAGTATAAAAAAAAGATATTCTATTTTATCTAAAATTTAGCACTAAGGTATTGAAAAAACATAATCGACTTAGATATTGCATTTAAATACACATTTTCAAAATAATTTTTTTAATTCCCCATTCCCCATTCCCCATTCCCTACAAGCTACAAACTATCCAGAAATATGCACAACTAACTCTCTAGAGTGATTGCGTTGCCGATGTTCCCAAATATAAATACCTTGCCAAGTTCCTAAAACCAAATGTCCTCGATTGATAGGAATATGCTCGGAAGTATGAGTAATCGCAGTCCGAATATGAGCAGGCATATCATCAGCACCTTCATCATCATGTATGTAGTTAGCCGATTCGGGTACAAGTTTAGCCATAAAATTTGCCAAATCCAATAATACATTGGGGTCAGCATTTTCTTGGATTAATAAACTAGCAGAAGTATGGCGTAAAAATAAAGTACAAAGCCCGGTTTCAACTCCCGAATCAGCAACGATTGCCTCAATTTTAGGAGTGATATTGTACAAAGATTTACCAAGTGTAGAAACTCTGAGTAACTTTTGATAGTGCGACATGCCATTGTTAGATTTTCTAGTTGTGCAATTCGATAACAAGTAAACTGTTATCTAAACTTATTGACAAATATCTTAGTATACAAAAAAGCGTATAATTACTTGTAAAAAATCGCTGTTGAACATAATACATTCTTTTTTAGGACTTATTCAGGTCTAAAAAAAATTGGAATTTTAGAATATTGATAGACCACAAAATATTCGCTTCCCTAGCTCTATGAATGGCAAGCAGATTCTCCGAATATTATATTTATTTGCAACATAGAAATTATAGACATGCCAACGTAGTGTTACGCAGTGACACTGAACTCGATCAATTGCTCAAACCTTTGATGCCGAAGATTTTTCAATCAGCATCAATTATTATACTGGCAATCAAGGTTAGTGAATTATTTTTAGGACAATCAGCGGCTGCATTGGCTGGGTTATTAGGTGGTGCAGGTCTCTCACTTTAGGTTTGCTGTTCAAAGACCTTATTTATGATTGGTTTTGTACAATAATTATTTACTCGGATAATCTTTATCGAGAAGGTGACTGGGTATCAGTGGAGGGAGTAAATGGTTTTGTCGAGATCATGAGTATTGGATTTAGAAGCACAACCCTGCATATAACTAGCTACGGTTCGATCGTCAAAATGCCCAATTCTCGAATGATTTCTGGAATTGTTGAAAATTGGTCACAAAATCCTGGAGAAGAATTAAAGTGGGGGCTAAATTTAACTCTCAAAATAGACGGTATTTCCGCACAGCAAACTACCATAATTTGCAATGCTATTAAAGAATTTCCGAAATCTTTTCTGGGTCTTTCGGAATCATTTGTGGTTAGGTTCAGCGGAATTGAGGAGAATGCTCGTGTCATTGAAATTAAGGCATTTGTGAATGATGCAAATCTCTACTTTGATATTGAAAGAGGCTTAAATATAGCCATATTAGAATTACTGGAGAAAGAGGGAATTAATGCGCTGTACGTAAGATTAGAAACCACCCCAGAAAAATATAAGCAGAGTTTACAAGCAGCCAATAATTGAAAAAGTCTGGGTAGAAGAATACCATTACCTGGATAATTGTAAAACTGGCAGGAGATGCTTAAACAAGCATAAATCAACTCTTTCTCACTCAATGAGCTTTTGTTATTTTAATTAGAACTTACGCAACTCAGAATTGTCATTGTGACCGAAACGAAGTTTAGGGGATATAACAAGCATTTCGGGGGATTACGTCACCTCTCTTTTGCGTAAGTTCTATTAATAATGAGATCGGCTAATTCTATAATTTTGGGTATAACTAACCGTATCTATGCTTATCACAGCATCTGTGTTTCGGTGGCAATGATAATTTTTTGGATTGTGTAAATCCCGATCGAGTTTTGCAATTATGATGATGATTATTTTTTATTAGGAAATAAGGTGCGTTTACACTGGAAGAAAAATGGAGTAGGCATACTACTGGTAATTTTGGTTTGGAGTTTAACTATGGGTTGCCTGTTGACTTTAGCAACCAACTAAAGATGCTGCCGTTCCGGAATCGGAAGTCGGTACGGTAGACGTAGTACCAGCAGAACAGCAGTTAGGACAAAAGCTTTCCACCCGAAAATTGTTCTGGCTGTCATATAGCCGTACCACCAGCAGTATTACCGACTCAAACTTGGAAGAATTTGCTGCAAGACTCGCAACATTACGGCGCAACATTGAAACATGGTCGTAGACCCACCTAGAATATTAGTGTGGCGGTACCTATCAACTTTCTCCCGTCTCCACATTGAAGTTGAAAGAACACCTTACAGAATTAACAAATCGCGTTTTTTCCAAGCCCTACATCCCCAAGTTGAATTACAGCGTCCCGTACAACTAGGAAGCTGCGTTAGTTGTCATCCAGGTGCAGCAGAATATAACTTCCGGAAAATCAGTTATCAGTTATCAGTTATCAGTTATCAGTTATCAGTTAGGAGTTAGTGATTTTCCCCTTGTCTCCCCCTCTCCCCCTCTCCCCCTCTCCTCCGAACCCCATCCGCCCCATCTTCCAAAAGACGGAAAACCAACCTTCCCCAGATCGGGCTTTACGGCGCTGCATTGGGGACAAAATGATACTATTAAGTGAGATAAATATAAGTTCTTTGTTAAAACCAATTGTTTAGTAAGCTGCGACGCTGGTATTTTTACTATTTTTGAGTTAATTCTCTTGGAATGCGTCTTTGCAAAGCCAAGAAAATTCTCCGATCTTCGGTAACGGTACTTATAATCATTTCCAACGTCGATAAATTTATTCTTCTGCCAGGTTTAGTTAAATTAAAAAGCCATGCTAAAAACCTTGTTGGGCGACCCCAACGCTCGTAAACTAAAAAAATTCCAACCATCAATTACTGAAGTTAATCTCTTAGAAGAAGAAATTAAAGTTCTTTCTGATGAAGAGCTTAAGGCTAAAACAGGAGAGTTTAAAGAACGTCTTCGTAAAGGCGAATCCCTTGATGATATCTTACCCGAAGCTTTTGCCGTAACTAGAGAAGCTGGAAGGCGAGTTCTAGGGATGCGTCACTTTGACGTGCAGTTGTTGGGTGGGATGATTCTGCACAAGGGGCAAATTGCAGAAATGAAAACCGGGGAAGGTAAAACCCTGGTTGCGACATTGCCTAGTTATTTAAATGCTTTAACTGGTAAAGGCGTACACGTAATTACCGTTAACGATTACTTAGCCCGTCGTGATGCTGAGTGGATGGGACAAGTACACCGTTTTTTGGGACTTACTGTAGGACTAATTCAGTCCAGCATGACTCCCGTAGAACGGAAGAAAAATTATGAATGCGATATTACCTATGTTACCAACAGCGAAATAGGTTTTGACTATTTGCGGGATAACATGGCAACATCGATGGCGGATGTAGTGCAGCGTCCGTTTAATTATTGCGTAATTGACGAAGTTGATTCGATTTTAATTGACGAAGCACGGACACCTTTGATTATATCCGGTCAGGTAGAAAGACCTACTGAGAAATACGTCAGAGCTGCTCAAATTGCCAGAGCGCTGCTTCAAGAAGAACACTATGAAGTAGACGAAAAAGCTCGTAACGTACTTTTGACCGATGAAGGTTTCCAGCAGGCAGAAGATCTTTTAGAAGTTAACGATTTATTCGATCCTGAAGATCCTTGGGCGCATTTTATATTTAACGCGATTAAAACCAAGGAACTGTTTTTGCCAGACGTACACTACATTCTTCGTAACGGGGAAGTGGTAATTGTAGATGAATCTACTGGTAGGGTATTACCGGGAAGACGTTGGAGTGACGGTTTACACCAAGCTATTGAAGCCAAAGAAAACGTAGAGATTCAGCCGGAAACCCAAACCCTCGCTTCGATTACTTATCAAAACTTATTTTTGCTGTATCCCAAATTAGGTGGAATGACAGGGACAGCAAAAACAGAAGAAGTTGAATTTGAAAAAATTTACAAATTAGAAGTAACGATAATTCCTACCAACCGAGTCAGGCAGCGTAAAGATTTGGCTGACATGGTATTTAAAACAGAAGTAGGTAAATGGAAAGCCATTGCCAAAGAATGTGCCGAAATGAACGAAACCGGCAGACCTGTTTTAGTAGGAACCACAAGTGTTGAGAAGTCGGAATATCTCAGTAAATTATTGAAAGAGATTGGTATTGCTCACGAACTGCTCAACGCTAGACCGGAAAACGTCGAACGGGAAGCTGAAATTGTTGCTCAAGCCGGACGCGGTGGAATGGTAACTATCGCCACCAACATGGCTGGTAGAGGTACCGACATTATCTTGGGTGGTAACGCCGAATATATGGCGCGTTTGAAAGTTCGCGAATTTTTAATGCCTCGTATCGTCAAGCCAGAAGACGAAGACGTTTTTTCACCTCATAGAGCAACATTACCTACCGGAACTGGTGGCGGACAAGGATTTACTCCCGGTAAAAAAGTTAAAACCTGGAAAGCTTCCCCGAAAGTATTTCCTACAACTATAAGTAAAGAAGCCGAAAATATTTTGAAAGTAGCAGTAGAAGCTGCCGTTAAAGAATTTGGCGAACGTAGCTTATCCGAACTCGAAGCCGAAGATAAAATAGCGGTTGCAGCAGAGAAAGCACCAACCGAAAACCCCGTAATTCAGAAAATGCGCGAAGCATATAACCGCGTAAAAGAAGAATACGAAGCATTTACCGACGCAGAACATGATAAAATCATTTCCTTGGGCGGTTTGCACGTAATTGGTACCGAACGCCACGAATCGCGACGGATTGACAACCAGTTAAGAGGACGTGCCGGAAGACAAGGGGACCCAGGTTCCACCAGATTCTTCTTAAGTTTAGAAGACAACTTAATGAGAATATTCGGTGGCGATCGCGTTGCTGGTTTAATGAATATGTTCCGTGTTGAGGAAGATATGCCCATCGAATCGGGTATGTTAACTCGCAGTTTAGAAGGTGCCCAGAAAAAAGTTGAAACCTACTATTACGACATTCGTAAACAAGTATTCGAGTACGACGAAGTAATGAACAACCAGCGTAGAGCAATTTACGCCGAACGTCGTCGAGTATTAGAAGGGCAAGACTTAAAAGAACAGGTAATTAAATATGCCGAAAAAACGATGGATGACATCGTTGATTTTTACGTCAACCCAGACTTACCATCGGAAGAATGGGAATTAGGTAAATTAACCGAAAAAGTCAAAGAATTCGTTTATTTATTATCGGACTTAGAACCTTCTCACTTAGAAGATATGTCCATGAGCGAAATCAAAGCCTTTTTACACGAACAGGTTCGCATCGCTTACGACATGAAAGAAGCAGAAGTTGACCAAATTCAACCCGGATTAATGCGTCAAGCAGA
>JBARZF010000732.1:0-3727 GCA_049649675.1 Rivularia sp. (in: cyanobacteria)
AAAAAGAATACCAACACAAACCGCGACATCAGAAGATAAGAAAGTATTTTCCCTATTAAGAGTTCCCTATTCCCTAACATAAATCGACAATTGGTAATTTAATATACCATTGCCGCTAGTTTGCTGACTAAGATTGTTATTAGGAGCGTTCAATTCGACTTTTATCGGAGATGTTTTAGGAGCATAATTTGCAGAGATTTCGACTTTATGTTCTCCTACTGATAAATAACGCGATAAATCAATTTCAGTAGTTTTACCGCTCAGATTTTTAACAAGTTTTCCATTGACAGTTATTTTGCCATTTAATTGAGTTGCCGAAGTTTCAATTTTAAGAATATGTGGTTTAGATAGATTTGCAGCATTTAGACTAACTCTTCCACGTTGATATCCGGAAGAATTGCTGGTAAAGGTGGTAAAACTATTTGAATTACTACTCATATTATTGATATTAATATCCGACTCTACAACATTGGTTTGATTATTATTAGCAAAATTATTTGCAAAAGCTGCGGAAACCGAAATTAAAGCAACCGCACCGCATATAATAAAAATTATTTTTTTCATCACGTTTTTTCTATTATCAATTATCAATTATCAATTATCAATTGCTAGTTACAAAATATAACGAGTATAACTAGTATAACTAGTAACTAGTTCCCAGCGGTGGTCTGGGAACGAGGAAAAGCCTAGTCACACACCTTACAAACGACAAAATAAATAATTCTTATAAATTCTTATAAATTCTTATAAAACAGACAAAAGTCCCCCACTAAGGGGACAATAATTTAGCTTTATTTCAAAAAAATCTTACCGTCTAAAAGAAGGAGGCGTAGGTTTTTTTGGTCTTTTCACGTGTACGGGAACATCTACTTTAATCCCAATATTATTGGTATTAACACCAGTACGACGATTTGGATCTCCATCAAGTCGTTGCCTGCTAGTTCGTCTTTGTTCGCATTTAGAAGAATTGCAAACTTGAGTTGATGTAGAAACTCCGGTAGTACCAACAGTACCTTTACAATTGTCACCAAATTCTTGAGTTACATCATTTCTCTGTCTTCCTCTTGCAGATTCATCGATTGACACTTGAATGTTAACATCAATCGCGTTACATCCTGCTAATGCTTTATTGCTTAAAGAAGGAATAAATATTGAAGAGACAGTGGTTAGCGAAAATAAGCTTAGAGAAAGTAATTTCAGCTTCATGGTTGCATCCTTGATTATTGACAGGTTGTTGTTCTGGTGCGAGCATAAGAACGATTATTACCAGAACCACTTTTACGAGTGCTGCGGTAGGTTGTGCAATTACCTATGCCCTTTATGGTTTGACGGTAGACGCTACGTGAAGGAACGCGAATCGCAGAGCCACGATTAACGCGACGACGGTACAATCTTCTTCTACGAGCATTTCTGATTTTTATGTCACCGTTGCGATTGATTGTTACCCTAGAATTACCGTTTTCAACCTTAATATTTCCGGCTGTCGCAATTTCAGCAGGTAATATCATTAGTACGGATAATGCCAGAATTGAAATCGTTTGTTTAGCGGACATGGCTGTGTACCTTTTGTAATAGAAAAAACCGATTTTTATCGTAATTAATAAAATCGGCAAAACCAGAATTAGGTAACACCCGTTCTCAAACCGCAGACTGTTTCAAAACAGATTTTAGTCACATTAGTAACAGTAGCGAGAACCCAATAGGAGTTGACGCTGAATATTTTTTTGATCGGCATTTTGGTTAACAAAACCACCGTCAACAGCAACAGCATTTTGATCTATTCGCTGATTTGAATGCTGTGACTGGGAATCTGTACCACATCTGCGGTTGCGGGGACCTATTCTTTCTTGACGCTGAATGCTTACCTGTCTACCTTTTTGAATTACTCGACTACCAGAACCAATTACAGTAGCTTCTTGGTTTGTCTCTTGAGTAGCTCCTTGTCCTGCAAATACTGCGCTTGGTGCAACAATCAGAGTAGTAGCTAGTAACGAGAGCGTAAAAATTTTCTGGATCATTTTTATAAACCTTATTAGTGTTGCGTGTTGCGTGTTGCGTGTTGTAATTCTTAGAAAAAAAGTTAAGTAGACACGGATGGGCATCCTTGCCCATCCCACAAGACTTTCAGATATATTCTCTTGCCCCCCTTACCTTGCTCTTATGGGGTTGGGGGTTAGGCGTTAATATTAGCGATGGCAAGCAGTGCTAGATACTACAACTTGATTTTGTTCGCTAACATTAGTAGTTGCTTGAGCATTGTCAGAATAATAAGCGGCACCACCACTCTGAGCCGATGCTTGAGTAGAAGCTTGTGACTGAGTGCTATAGCTACCGGGACAGTTACGACGAAAACGCTTGAAAGCATTGCGCTGGCGTAATTTAACTTGATCTTGAATACTCAAAGCTTCTCCACTCTGAGCGTTTACACTACCGCCGATCGCCGTACCTTGCTGAGTAGTAATTTGTACGTTTTCTTGTCTTTGAGAATCAGCAAACGCCGTACCGGGAGCAATTATTAAACCAGCAGCCAATAAGCCGAAAGCTGTATATTTGTTTAGCATTTTTAAAACCTCAAAAATTTGAATTGATTGTCAACCATCAATGAACAATTACCAATTACCAATTACCAATTACCAATCAACCTTCCACACTCGCTTCGGGTGAAAACAAATTACTGTTCATTGTTCATTGTTCACTGATAACTGATAACTGTTAACTGTTAACTGTTACCGGCAAGCACGACTGTTACTAGCAGTTTGTCTTTGATCGCTAACGCTGCTACCAGATTGAGCATTGTCAGAATGGTTTACAGCTACACCGTTTTGAACGCTTCCCTGAGAAGAATTTTGGGATTGTCCGTTGTAGCTACCACCGCAGTAGCTAGGACGACTGGGACGACGTGAGTGACCGAAACGACCACCGCGATTACCTACACGTTCGCGAATTTTCTGAGTTTGCTCTTGTACGTTAAGAGATTCAGAACTCTGAGCGTTTACACTACCGTCAATTGCGGTACCATTTTGAACTGTTTGCTGATTGCTATTCTGAGATTGAGTGTTAGCGAAAGCCGCACCAGGTGCAACCATCAAAGCAGCAGCTAATAAACCGAAACCCAATGACTTCTTAAACATTGTCTAAACCTCGTGTAATAGTGTTGTGTGTTGTTGTATTGAATCGAAATCACATTGCACAGATCAATGAACAATTACCAATTACCAATCAATTAACCTTCCACAATCGCTTCGGGTGAAAACTTTTTATTGTTCACTGATAACTGTTCACTGATAACTGTTCACTGATAACTGTTCACTGTTAACTGTTCACTGTTAACTGATAACTGTTACCGGCAAGCACGACTGTTAGAAGCAGTTTGTCTTTGATCGCTAACGCTGCTACCAGATTGAGCATTGTCAGAATAATCTACAGCTACGCCGTTTTGAGCAGTTCCTTGAGAAGAATTTTGGGATTGTCCGTTGTAGCTACCACCGCAGTAGCTAGGACGACTGGGACGACGTGAGTGACCGAAACGACCACCGCGACGACCTACTTTGTCTTTCGTTTTTTGAATTTGCTCTTGTACGTTAAGAGATTCAGAACTTTGAGCGTTTACACTACCGTCAATTGCGGTACCATTTTGAACTGTTTGTTGATTGCTATTTTGAGATTGAGAATTAGCGAAAGCCGCACCAGGTGCAACCATCAAAGCAGCAGCTAATAAACCGAAACC
>JBARZF010000733.1:0-18895 GCA_049649675.1 Rivularia sp. (in: cyanobacteria)
CGGCTAGAAATTTAGAAAATTATGCGCGGACGGCTAAGCCGTGTCTGGACGTTAAGGGATAACTGCTCCCATGCTCCCGTCGAAACGTCAAACAATGTCTAGACTTGTCTAGTCTTTGTATAGCAGATTGTGAATTTAAACCGAATTGTAAACTAACAAGATTTGAAAAGCGTTATTTATGTTTGTGTCTTCGTGGATATTCGGGGCGCGAAATAGCTTTTATATATGATGAGAATAGAATACCTAAAAAAGAAGAATTGATTCAATACAAAGAAAAACTTGATGCTAGAATCAGAAATTTGCAGAAAGAAGCATCAAAAGGATTAAATAAATATCTGAAATTGTTGTTAGGTTTAGATGAAAGCGCTAACAAACCACGAACTCGCGAACTGATTAAATTTTTAAAAGAAAAAGGATATGGAATCAAAAATGATAGCAGCAAAGAAACCGTATCTAGTTGCAGCCTTAATAACAGTTAATCCTCTTAGTTAACTCCACCCCTTTACAAAGGAATGGAGTTTTTTATTACATTAACAGTTAACTGTTAACTGCTAACTGTTAACTGCTAACTGTTAACTGCAACAGGAGCCAAAGTTGCAGTAGTATCGCTGTTAATTTCCCAATACTTATAAGCAGCGTAAGCAAAAGTAACAACCCCGGTAATAATTGCGGTTTCGTCAACTTCAAATTTGGGATGGTGTAATGGGTGATTTACTTCTCTATCCGTGAAACCCACACCCAAACGGAACATTGAACCCGGTGCTTTTTCTAAATACATCGAAAAATCTTCTCCACCCAAAGAAGGCTCCGGTAAAATTTCAACGCGATCGCCACCCCATGCTTCTTCTGCTGCTGACTGCAATATTTGGGTAAGCGCTAAATCGTTTTGGACGCTGGGTACCCCTTTACGATAGTCAACTTTGTATTTAGCGCCGTAAGTATCGCAAACATTTTTGACGATATTTTCAATCCAACTTGGTAATTCCTTGCGGCTATCTGGGTGGAGCGATCGCACTGTTCCCTGCAAGAGAACGGAATCGGCTATAATGTTCGGCGCTCTACCACCAGTAATTTTTCCGATGCTCAATACTACCGGATGTAGGGGGTTTTGCGTGCGGCTAATTGCTTGCTGTAATGTAGTAATTACCTGTGCGGCGATCCAAATAGCGTCTATTGCTTGATGAGGGCGTGCCCCATGTCCCGATTCACCAGTAATAATAATTTCTAAATCGTCTGCTGCTGCGGTTAACGCACCATAACGTATGCCAACAGAACCCGCAGCTATAGAAGGAAAAACGTGAATTCCCAAAATACTATCTACATTATCCATTGCTCCATCTGCAACCATCCAGCTTGCACCTTGAGCAATTTCCTCTGCTGGCTGAAATATAAACCGTATTTTTCCTGATAACTCTTGTGATAACTTCGACAAAATCATTGCCGTACCCAAACCCACCGTCGTATGGACATCATGACCGCAAGCGTGCATAATTCCTTGATTGCGCGAAGCATAATCCAAAGATGCTAATTCCTGAATCGGTAAAGCATCCATATCGGTACGAATAGCCAGAATACGCTTATCCGAGCCACTACCTTCGAGTTCGCCAATCACGCCAGTTTTGCCAACATTTTCCTCTACATGAATACCGTTAGAAGACAAAACCCCAGCAACAAAAGCTGCTGTTTGGAACTCTTCACCACTGAGTTCCGGGTGAGAATGAATATGGCGACGAATTTCAATTAAACGCGGTGCTAATTCTGCTGCTAAATCTTTAATACGAGAAAGCATTGATTAATTCTTCTGCGAACTTTTTCCCCATAATAAAGAAATGTAACACTTATTACCGTTCAATTTATACAAATTAATTTATTGGTAATTGGGCATGGGTAATTGGGGATTGGGGATTGGGGATTGGGCATGGGGTATTGGTAATTGATAATTGGTAATTAGAAGTTATTTAACCTTTAACCTTTGAACTAAATCTGTATTATGATGTAACATAAAAATATCAACTCACGGTAACGGGATATGTAGTTCTTCAAGTCACTCAAGTTTATGTTTTAGCGCGAATGTTGTCTTTTTGGACGCTTCTATTTTCATTCGTTGCGAAATATTTGATTTGAATTTTGATTGAACTTACTAAGAGTTAAAAGAAATGAAACAAGTATATAAATATCCGCGTACCCATCATATTCAGGGTTCGCGACTCCAGCCTGGGGATGAAGATTTAAATGATATCCCTTTCGCGGAAATTAAGCAGCGCTATGTAGTGGTTGAAGAAAAAGTTGATGGTGCGAATGCTGCTATTAGCTTCAGTGCTGAAGGACAAATCCAACTGCAAAGTCGGGGACATTACTTAACAGGTGGAGCGCGAGAAAAGCACTTCAATTTGTTTAAGCAGTGGGCTAATACTCACATTGCTAGTTTTTGGGAAGTATTGGGTAGTCGTTACATTCTTTACGGAGAATGGCTGTATGCAAAACATACGGTGTTTTATGATGCTCTACCCCATTATTTCTTAGAATTCGACGTACTTGATTTAGAAAAGCAGGTATTTTTGAGTACCGCAAAAAGAAAACAGTTATTAGCAGATTTACCGTTAGTTTCCGTACCCGTGCTGTTTGCAGGAGAACTTCAAACCTACGAGCAATTAATTAGTTTCTTGGGAAAATCCCATTATCAAACCTCCGAACATTTACAAAACTTTGAAAAAATTTGTTTGCAAAAAAGACTAGATGTCGAACACTCCCTGCAACAAACCGATCGAAGCTCTGTAATGGAAGGTTTGTACATCAAAGTCGAATCAAAAAATGCGGTTGTAGAGCGTTATAAATACGTGCGATCGAGCTTCTTAACTACCATTCAACAATCGGATGGACATTGGCTCAACCGTCCAATAATTCCGAATCAGTTATGTGATGGTGTTGACTTGTTCAGTGAGCAGTTATCAGTGAACAGTTATCAGGGAGTAAGAGAGGGAAAGAAGGGGAGACAAGGAGATGGGGAGAAACAAAGTTGATATAAGCAGGGAGCGAGACGCTCCCACTACTTAATTATTAACTCCTAACTCCTAACTCCTAACTCCTAACTGTTCACTGTTCACTGTTAACTGATTTATGAATTGGACTTTTCCTTATTGCCCAATTAAGGGTGATTTTGCCATAAATTGGCGCGAATTAGAAGATAAGTTTGAGTGGTTGCGAGTGCTTGCCGATTGTCCGCAGGATGCACGCTATCACGCTGAAGGTGATGTTCTGACTCATACAAAATTGGTGTGTGAGGCATTGGTTGGATTACCTCAATGGCAAGCTCTATCTGAAACGCAGCGCTCGGTGCTGTTTGCTGCGGCTTTACTGCATGATGTTGCTAAACCAAATGCTACGAAAATAGAAGATTCTGGGGCGATTAGCTCTAAGGGGCACGTGTTACAAGGTGCAAAAATGGCGCAAGCAATTCTCTGGGATTTGAATGTACCTTTTAAACAACGAGAAGAAATAGTGGCTTTGGTGAAATATGGAAGTTTACCTTTGTGGTTTTGGGATAAATCAAACCCGCAACAAGCTGTAATTAAAGCGAGCCAAATTATCCGTTGTGATATGTTGGCTATGTTAGCGGAAGCTGATGTAATGGGACGTTATTGCCACGATCGAAAGCAATTATTTGAACGCATTGATTTTTTTAGGGAATTTTGCCGAGAAAACGATTGTTTTACCAATCCACGCTTATTTCCATCAGCCCACAGTAGGTTTATTTATTTCCAAAGAGAAGATAAAAGTCCCGATTATCAAGCTTATAACGATACTCGTTTTCAAGTAGTAATGATGTCAGGATTACCCGGTTCGGGAAAAGACACTTGGATTCAAGAAAATCTTCCCGAATATAAACTTATTTCTCTCGATCAATTGCGTCACCAAATGGATGTTGAACCTGGAAAAAATCAAGGTGAAGTTGCGAATGCAGCGAAATCTCTCGCTAAAGAATATATGAGATCGGGAGAATCTTTTGTCTGGAATGCAACTAACTTAAACAAGCAATTACGGCGAATGCTGATTAGTTTATTTGCAGCTTATCAAGCAGAAATTCGCATTGTTTATCTAGAAACATCTTGGTTAGAACTTTTGCAACGAAATAAAACTAGAACGGAAAGAGTACCAGAAAAAGTACTCTACCGCATGAAAAATCGTTTGGAAGTTCCCACGGTTATTGAAGCACATCGAGTGGATTGGATTGTGAGTTGAGGGGGATGGGCAGACAACTTTATTATTAGGAGGGAGCGAGATTTTTTGTCCGCAGGGAGCGAGACGCTCCCACTACATTTTTAATTCCTACTGTTAACCATTCCCAATGCCCAATTAACAATTACCAATTACCAAAATTATTATGTCTAAATCAAAATCATAAAAGCCAAAAATGGCAACTAGCTGGGAGATTCACAATCGAAATATTTGGGATTCTCGTCTTGAGAGTGATGTTTTTATTGCTGGTTTTGAAGATAGGGTTTCTTCAAGCGGTATCCGTGAGAAACATAAAGGCTCATTGGGCTGCTGATGGTGATATTCCCTGGCATCGTATCTGTTATATTCGCTGTAACTGGGTGTCTGGACATGTAAATTTATTTGCTTACGAACCTGTAGATAATACTGGATACAAAATATTTCTCTCAGATCATTTTGGCATACGCGCAGTGATTAAAAGAAGCGAGGATTCCCAAACCTTAAATACTTCTTTAAAATAAATATCACCCGTTTATCAAAGCGCGATCGCAATTACACCAGATGATTTTTTACATGAATTACAGGCATTATTGCAAAGTTTGTTTCCTTAATGCAACCAACAAAGTCGTAAAGTTGATAATCAATAACCGCGTTTTCCCGATTTGATCCGCATTTGATTTAGTCTATTTATCCCCAGACACTGATTGACAGCATCTCCTAACTGGGGAAAAAGTTGTTCTGTAGCTAATAACAGCTTGGTAAAATTTTGCATGATCGTATTGCCGTTAACAATTACCTCTACTTGTTGTTTTTCAATAGCTTGGATAACTGCTTTAGCCACATCTTCTGCTTCAGATATCCCTGCTAATGTGGGTGCAGGTATACCAGTATCAGCAAGCATTCCACAGTTAGAAATATATCCAGGACAAATAGTGGAAATACTAGTACCAGTACCGGCTAATTCTTGCCTGAGAGCATTAGCCCACATCAGTAAGCCAGCTTTACTCGCGGAATATATACTGTCATAAGGGTGGCCTTTTTTAGCTGCAAGGGAGGCAATATTGACTATGTGACCGCTACCTTGGCTTAACATATTTGGCAGTACCAAACGAGTTAATTCCATAGCAGCCAGTAAATTGATAGATAAAACCGACTGCATATCGGCAAGAGAGTAATCTGGGAAGGCTCTATATATTTCTATGCCAGCGTTATTAATTAAGATGTCAACCGAACCGACAAGTTCTTCAATTTCTTCTACTAAAGTTGATAGTTGTTCTACCTTGCTAATGTCAAAAGAAATACCTATCCCTTTAATCCCCATAGCATTAATTTCTGCACAGATTTGATCGAGTCCTTCTTGACCACGGGAAACACCAACTATAGTTGCTTCTTTTTTGGCTAGTTCGCGGGCGATAAATACGCCAATTCCTCGGGACATACCTGTTATAAGTACTGTCTTACCTGCGATGATTGTCACTTAGCTTGGCTCCAAATTCAAAATTCAAAATTCAAAATTACTAACTTCTAACTTTTTTCTTTCAGAGAATTGAAATGCTTACCACCCAGTTCGATTTGTTGCTGTTGAATTCCGGAAGCCAATCTTGCTAATAGATATTCCAAATCGCTGCTGATGATATTCGTACCGTGATCTGGTTCGGTAATGCTAGCTAACTTGACATTATCGCCATGCTGTATAGCGAGGTCATGCATTGCTAAGAAGTTTAATACTCCTGACTCGTAGGTTCCACAAGGTAGCGATGGGTTTTTTATACCAGCAACGTACTCCCCAACGTCAAACCACTCGAACGATGGATATCCATGAAAGTGAAACATGGGCAAACCCCTTTCTTCGATCAGTTTCGGCATATATATAGCAGCACCAAGAACTATAGCAGCCATCACGAAAATGTCGTAAGAAGGCTTAATATCCGATGTTGTCAGATCCATTCCTTTAGGCAATTGCAGGATAAATTGGCCTTGGATCAATCCCACTCTTAAAATATCTCTTTCGGGATTTAGATTTGTCTTGTTCGATCCCGAACGACCACTTACAAACCATACATCTGGAACTTGCTTAAATTTTGTCTCCGTTTCCAAAATGGTTTTTACGTACCATCTTCCCTGATTATTCTGACGCACTTCATGAAAATCAAACCCTTCTACCGATGAAAAACATTGCCATTCTTGAAGGGATACTTCTTTTTCACCGTAATATTGTGGTTTCTCCCCATAGGCAACAAAGCCATAGGAGACTCCTGTTCTGCCATCTACAATCCAGTCAATAAAGTCTTTTTGAGCCTTACTTTTGATCGTGCTAGCTAGTTTAAAGCCTGCTGGAAGCAATCCTGTTGGTTCTATTCGCTTTCCAAGCTCGACTAACTTTTGTGCATAAACGGATTTTTCTACATCAAATACTCCTACTTTAAACCGACTAATAGGTAGCGGGAGAATTGGCACGTAAATTTTGGGAATAAGTGAGTAAGTCACAAATCGATCCATCTGCTCTATAGAATAAATGGAATCTGAAAGGTTCATATTTAGAATAGAGACTTTTTCACTACCCACCCCAATCGCAATTTGAGATTGAGTTGCTAATAAAATTTCTACACCCATAGGAATCTTTTCTTGATACTCAAGATTAGGATCGTTAAATTTTTCATTAAAATCTGTGAGTACAATGGTTTGGGTATTTGTAGGATCTTCAACCATAGTATGGTCTAAAGCCCATCCTAGTAACTGAGTGATGCGTGCGGCTGACATTTTACGTTTGCCCAAAACAAAACGAGAGTAAACTCGATAGAATCCTTCAGCAAAGTAAGATTTGATTTTTTGTGCTACGGACGCTTTTTGTTCAACAGTAATAACTGCATTAATATTCGACTTTACCGCTCTTGTTTTAAATCTTATTTGTTGATTGATAAAAGGAATATCTATTATGTAAGCAGCCTCTCTTGTAACGTCGAGCCAGGGTTCAACTAGAACACCAACTTCTCGCAGTTTTACTTCTAGTTCCTCTCTAAACTTTTGGATAGCTTCATCTCGAAACAATTTTGGCAATGGTTTGAATGTTACTCTCAAATTCTTCGCCATTATTAGAGGATCGATAATAGGTACTCGATTTACGGGATTAGAACCTTCTCCTATTAAAGAACCTATTGTCGCTGGACTCAAGTATTGACTGTCATAGACTGCACTCTGACAAATCTCACTATGAGATTTTTTTTCTCGTAAAAACGCAATAATTTCTTCTTTTCTCTCAGAAAGTTCTTCTTGCAGTTTTGTTGTTAGAGTTCCTTTCGGAGCATTAATTCTAAGCTTTTCACCACTAAGTTGTAATTGAATGTCTAGTTTTGAAACTTTTCCAATTAGTTCAGAAGTATTCATAGCGTATCTCTCTCTTCAAAATAGTATTTATCAAAACAGTATTTAGGAGTCAGAATTGGGTTCGGAATTCTGTACGACTGGCAGATGAATAAACGGGTTTAAGACCCCCGCTAAATTAAAAATTTAGCGGTTTACAATCAGTGGGGGATTCAAACCCGCCACTAATTGATTCTGATTCCTAAATTATGAATTATTTAGATTTCCGAATTATATTAAGATATCTAAATTTCTAAAAATTCTCGTTGTTGACTAGTTACTTGGTTCGCAAGAAACTTTGAAATTTTCTCCAAGTTTGGATTTTGTATTAAGTCAAGTGGGGTAATTTTTAGACCCAGAACGTTATCTATTTTTTGAACCATGCCAACTGCTACAACCGAATCTATACCATATTGATCGAAGTCCATTTTGGCATCCATACTATCAATATCAAATCCTAACTCTTCTGCCATTAGTTCAGTTAACCACTTTTGGATGTTATCTGCTGTTAAAGGTCCTCCTAGAGCGGGATGGCTGTTTTCAACAGTTAGTTCAATGTCTTGGGGGTAATGATTGTGCATGTTATTCATATTATTTATCTTTTAGAGTTAGAAGAACTGGTATTTTAAATTTAAAAAATAAGAAGTAGCCTCCATAGCCTTCAATAAATAAGCATGGGGGTTTTTAGAGCTTATTTAATAATAAATACCTTTGATCGCGTCGGTAGCCTGATAATTAAATTAATTGAAATTTCCCTATTCCCTTTTGTTAAACATAATTATACAATACATTTTATTCATTTGTTGACATTAAATCTACATGATTAATTACAGAGAATATATTTTTTTTAGAAGCTATTTTATGTGCATTAACAACTATATTATTAGCTATTAAAACTAGACTAATAATTAAAAACTAGATTGAATTATGTAAATAAATAGCCGCTTCCCATTAAAATTAAATCGCGAATACCAGCTATTTCACATAATTAAATACACTTTATTATAATTTTTATCCATATACATAAAAAGAAACTTTTGAGTAAGTAATAAATAACAAATAATCATCTTCCTTTATAACAACTATTTCGCTTTTATCTTTATTCTTTTTCCAGAGAGCTGTATGACTTTTGTCTTTTGAATTATGGATTTTGACTTTTCAGTTACCATATTAGAAACGCTAATATCTTTGAGGAAACCATCTTCCATGTGAATAGTACGGTCTGCGACATCTAAAATACGGTTGTCATGAGTCACCATCAAAATTGCCGAACCTTGTTCTATGGATAGTCGCTGCATGAGTTCGATGATGTCTCTTCCGGTTTTACCGTCTAGAGCAGCAGTAGGTTCATCTGCAAGAATTAATTTAGGCTTACCAACTAAAGCACGAGCGATCGCCACTCTTTGCTTTTGTCCACCTGAAAGTTGATTAGGGTAGTGATTTACGCGATTACCCAACATAACTGAATTTAACATTTCTTCTGCTCTTTTTATTGATTCTCCTTCGGGAACCGATTGTAGTTCTAATGACATTTGAACATTTTGCCTTGCGGTTAAAAATTCTAATAAATTATGAGCTTGAAAAATATAGCCAATTTGGCGACGTACTTGTACTAATTGCTCGAAGCCTGCTCTATAAAGTTCTTTCCCAATAAATTTTAAACTTCCTTCTTGAATCGAACGCAAACCGCCACATAAAGTTAATAAAGTAGTTTTACCCGAACCCGATGGTCCCGTAAGAAAAGTTACTTCTCTAGGGTTAATATCTAAGCTAATATCAAATAAAATTTGCTTTTTTAGAGAATTATCGCCGTAGTAATAATTTAAGTTTCGGATTTTAATAATTGGCTCTTGAGACATTGTACTTAATTAGGGGAGTAGGGGATAGTTGGGAGTTAGGAATTAGGAATATTGAGTTAGGGAGTAATTATTTATTTGCTTCCTCCTCTCCCCATATTCTTAGAAAATATCCGCCGGATCTGCTGCTTGTAACTTTTGTACTGCTAAGAAACCGGAGGCAATACACATTGAAGTTACTAAAGATACTACTAATATTCCTTTATCCCAAGTCATCATTATTGGTAGTTTTGTGGCATTTTTGGCTACATCATACAAACCAAAGGTAATAATTAATCCGGGAATATAACTAAGTATTGCTAATAATATAGCCTGTTGAAATACGACTTTTAATAAATATTTATGTTTAAATCCCATTGCTTTTAAAGTGGCAAAGGCGACTAAATTTGTGGAAATATTGCTATAGAGAATTTGGTAGACAAATACAGTTCCTACTACTAACCCCATGATTGTCATCATACTAAACACGAAACCAATTGGGGTGCGTAAAGACCAATAATCTTTTTCAAATTTGATAAAATCTTCACGAGTTAGAACTTTAATATCATTAGGTAAATTATCTTCCAAGTTTTTTAAAATTTTTTCTTTATCGGCGTTTTCTTCGAGATTAATTAAACCGATATCTATATAGCTGGCTTGACGGTCGATAAAGCTTCGCAATAACGTAGAATAGCTCATAATTAAATGACCATCTACACCAAAGGAAGGACCCAAGGGAAATAAGCCACCAATTTTAACTTTATAACCAATCGGAGCATTGTAACTAAATACTTCGACTTTAATATCTTTACTTTGCGAAAAGTTTTCAGCAATTGGGCCATATTCCGGTCGAGAAGCTCCATCAAAAAGAACTGTATTCGGAAGTTGAATTAAAGGTAATAATCTATTTACTTCAGGTAAGTTAAAAGCTGGTTGTGCTGGATCGAAACCAACTACATAAATAGGATTCTTTTTTCCATTATAAGGATTTTTTAATTTAGCAAATTGAACGTAAACAGGGTTAACCGACTCTACACCACTAAATGCTAAAGTTTGATATAACCGATTGCGAGGAAAGCTTTGTTGAGAGGTTAAAGCATTATATTGAGAACTAATTAAAAATAGATCGCCTTTAAAATTTTGATGCAATTGTGTAGCGCTAGAGTAAAGTGCATCCTGAAAGCCAAACTGCATAAATATCAGAATAACGACGAAGGAAACACCCGCCAAAGTCGCCAGAAAGCGTACTCTTTGTTGAGTTAATTGTAGCCAAGCAACGGGAATGGTCATGATGGGGAGAGGGGGAGAGGGGGGAGAGGGGGGAGAGGGGGTAGAGCGTAAACAATTAACTCCTAATTCTTAACTCACAACTCATAACTTCTAACTTCTAACTCCTAACTGATAACTGCTCACTGCTCACTGTTCACTGTTCACTGTTTTAATAAGTGTTTGTACTTGTAGGTTAGTTAGGTTAGCTACTTTTTCACTGTCTTCTGGTTTGAGACGGATTTTTACGTCTATTACTTTGTTGTCTGTGTCTGCTTGTGGATTAACATCAAAAATGTCTTGTCTGTCTACTTGTAAACCAATTTGACTAACTGTTCCCTCCAAGGTTCCATTGAAGGCTGGACTAGTAATGACAGCAGGTTGACCAATACTCACTTTTTGAATATCGGTTTCGTATACTTCGGCTACAACGTACATTTGACCTGTTTTTCCGATATCGGCGATTCCTTTATTTCCAACTACTTCTCCGGCACGAACGTTAACATCGAGAATTTGACCGTCTATTGGGGAACGAATCGCAGTTAATTCGTAATCAGCTTTTGCTTGTTTGACAGCGGCGATCGCACTTTGTAATTCGGCTTCTGCTACTTGTACATCGACTGGACGCACTTCTTGTACGCTGTTCAAGGTTGCTTTTGCTTGCTCTAACTGAATTTTGGTAGTTTCTATTGTCCGGTTTAATGTTTCTTTGGCTTCTTGAAGTTGTTCTCGTGCGGTTTCGAGTCGCAAACGGCGAGTATCTGCTTCGGATGCAGCAATAGCGCCGTCTTTGTAAAGTCCTTGATAGCGTCGATTTTCAACTTCGGCATTTTTAACCTCGGCTTCTATACGAGCAATGGTTGCTTTTTGAGTGGCAATTTGTCCTTCTAATTCGGCTCTTAAACGAGAGATGTCTTCTTTTTGAGCCTGAATATCTCCAGATTTTGCGCCTGCTTTTACCCGCGCTAATTGGGCTTTGGCAACTCCAACGTCTACTTTGGCTTTATTTAAAGCGGCTTCGCTGCGGTCGTAAGTTTCCATAATTGCCACTGTTTGACTTTTAGTGACTTTATCGCCTTCTTTGATTAAAAGTTGGCTAACTCGATTGGTTCCAGTTGAAGTTGGTGCGGACAGACGAATAACTTCTCCTTGGGGTTCCAAACGTCCCAAAGCTGCAACCCCAATAGTAACTGGTTCGCTTAGTTGTGTAGTAGATGCAACTTGTGGTTCGGAATTAGAGCGAAGCTGTACCAAGCTGTAAAGAAAGACAGCCGCTCCACCGCTCAAAGTTAAGGCGACAAGTATATGCAGAAGTCGCCGGGAGAGGGGTTTTTTTAAAGGCTGACCTTCCTTTTGAACCATGACTATTTTTCCCTATTTCAATAGCCTGTAGTAACATTCAGGCATGATAAACGTGTAATTCTTTGTTGGCATGGGGCATGGGGCATCGGGAATTGGGCATTGGGGCATGGGGCATCGGGAATTGGTCCGAAGGGGAGTTAGGAATTAAGAATTTTCTTCCCCTTGTCTCCTTGTCTCCCCCATCTCCCCCTACCCTTCGGGAACATCTTCGATGAACGGGTTCACCACTTCTCTCGTACTGCGGGGACCTCCGCTTTCTTAGTGGATTCACCATCTACCCCCTCTCCCCCTCTCCTCAACCAGGATGATACTGTGCAAAACGCGCAGGCAATTCTACCCCTTGCAATTTCAGAGTTTGCAGTCGGTATAAATAAGCGGCTCCATTAAGAATATGTTGGGCAATATCAACTACTTTCCGATTCTGCGGTTGAGCTAAATAAGTGTCTTTAACCCAATTGTTGAAAGCTCCCATCGCGGGGCCGCACCAGATCTGATAATCGGTTTCTCGCCCTTTCTCTCCGAAGTTTGACCAGCGAGAGGATAAACCTAAATACCAGCGGAATATTAATGCCATTTTGAATTTAGGATTTTTAATAGCCCTTTCTAATTTTTTGGGGCTGCGTTGTGCTAAATATGTCTGAGTACTTGCCCAAATTGAATCTAAACTTTGCTGGAAAACTTGTTTCTCTAACTTTTCTCTTTCTGCAACAGGGATATCTTCGATGGAGTCATAGCGCTGATAAATTTCATATAGTAATTGAGCTCGCATTCCAAAAAGCGTCCCGCGTTTGAGTACCTGCAATTTCACACCCATTTCAAACATATCGGCTGCTGGTGCCATTGTTACGTCTGTCATTTGGGCTTGTGCGAGCAGGTTTTTGGTATATTCAGAAGTTCCAGCTTCTACACAGGATTGATTGATTGAACCCGTCACCACATAAGCAGCACCCATCATAAAAGCTGCTAATGCTGATTGTGGGGTTGCGATACCTCCACCTACACCAATTCGCACGGGGTTTGTATAACCGTATTTTTGCTGGTATTCATCGCGCAACTCAAGTATTGAAGGTAATAAACAAACCAAAGGACGATTATCTGTATGTCCGCCAGAATCGGCTTCAACGGTGATATCGTCAGCAATCGGAACTTTTTGTGCTAATTCTGCCTGTAGTTCGGTAATTAAGCCTTGATTGACCAGTTCCTGAAGCATTTTATCTGGTGGGGGAGCTAGGAATTTACTGGCTACTTCTCTACGTGAAACTTTAGCGATGACTTTGTTATTTATTTCTATTTGATTATCGCTATTGAGACTCAATCCGGCAGCGCGATAGTAGACGATATTGGGCGTAATATCGAGGAAAGCGGAAGCTTCAACGGTTTTTACTCCGTATTGCAAATACAAGTCCACCGAACCCCGTTCCATTGCCGGTTCGCTGGGGCTATGAAGCAAGTTAAAAGCGTATGGCCCCTTTGGTAAAGCTTGCTGAATAGTTTTGATCGCAGATTCCACACGTTCCCGACTCAAACCCCCAGCACCGAAGGAACTGAGAATTCCAGCTTTCCCGAAAGCGATGACTAATTCCTCTGAAGCAATACCACCAGCCATTGCACCTGCGGTATAGGCGTATTTTACTTTGTGGAATTCGAGAAAACTTCTGTCTCCTAATTGTTGCAGCGTCAGAGGTGGCAATGCCATGAGTAATTCTAATTGCTCATTCGCGTCAAAATTATTAGTAAATCCAATTTTTCCCTTGACACTAACGACGTAACAAGGTTGATTTAAAGTTAATATTTTGCTTTTAATTCCTACTTCATCAAAAGCAATATTTTGATTATTCGCGAGTAATTCAACTGATTGGATCGGATAATTCGCATTTTTCTGTGGAACTGTATTTACGCTAGCCATTATATTTTAATTTTGTAATTTAGATTTTGGATTGCTGACAGGAATTAGGATTTATAAATTAAAATTTGAGAATTAGGAGTTAATAATTAGTAATCTAAATTTATCCTTGCCCCTTCTCTTCTTGCCCTGATTCCCTATTCTCTCTGTAAATTTATTTTATTTCTCGATTCAATAGAGATAGATGAAGCTCAACCATTTCTACTATTTGATTAAATGATGATTGTCTGCCTTTTAAAAATATAGCTTCCGATTGGCTAGATTGTAGATTGCTTATGCTAATTTGTCTGGCATTAGAGTAAATAAAATCTGATATATTTTTCTTTTTACTTAATAACGGTTCATTCTGCTTTTTTGAGAAACTTGAAAATAATTGCTGTCCTTGTATTGCTCGTTCTATTATATCTGCTTTTTGATTCTTCGCAACATCTAATGTATCGATATTTTGGCTGTTAAAGTTAGCGGTAATTTGTAATTCTTCCATACTAAAACAACCCCAATAATGTGGAGATAAAGTAACCATTATTTCTTGATTTCTGTAGTATTGTTTATTCTTTGAGTCAGAGATATTTACAGGTTGTTGAGGTTTTGGTAAATTAGGTTCCACTCCTTCCCAAACGTCTCCCTGGGTGAAAGTTTTGAGTTTGGATTCTAAGCAAGAATTAGATTCATATAAAGGTGATAAATCTAAAGAAACTCGATGAGAAACAAGTTGAGCTAAACCCCTAAGTAAACTGGTATGTTCCTCAATTCCCCGACGGTTCAGGAATATTCTGGTATGTTCTTTGTCTTTGAGATTTTCCTTAATCCAACGCGAACAAGTATTCCCAGCCCCTACTTCCATGAAAATTCTCGCACCTGAATCATAAACACGGTTAACTATGCGAGGAAAATCAAATTGCTGACATAGAACTTTAGCGATATTATGACCCATAACCTCACTATCCAAGTCAACAATTCCGTTGTTTGCTGATGAATAAAAATCTATCTGGGATTGGTTGTTAATAGGTAGGGTGTGCAGTTTAACAAATTCATCGTATTCCGAAGCCATCGCTTCGCAGTGGATGACATGGTTGAAAGGCGCTGCAATTGCATTACATCCAATTGCCGCAATTACTCTTTGACAGCCTGCGATATCGCCAGCAATCACAACTTCTGTAGGTGTATTAATTTGAGTTAAATAAACCCGGTTTTCTTTTGCAACGTGTTCTTTAACTTGGGAAACTTCCGCCATCAAAACGTAGTTACCCCAATCGCTTTTTATTTCTTCGTCTTTTAATCCCCAGTATTCCCGCACCGCATCTTTATCACCGGATAATCTGCTGGTAAACAGTTGCGAAGAATTCAAACCGCTGCTAATTGGCTTAAAATCAGTCCAGATTCCTTGAGCGATCGCCATAGTAGTTTCGCCAACGCTGTAACCAAAGCAACAGTCGGGTTGCAGCTTAAAATAATCTCTGAGTACAGCACTCATCAATCCGGCAATACCTACTTCCGATTCCAACATCGAAAGGGGGTTATCTATTAACTGCTGTTCTAATTCTTCTAACTGTCTTTTTGTTAAGGCGTTTAAGCTGCGGGGATAAAGGAATTTCTCAATCCCAGCCACGCGACTGTAAACACTTTGAATTACTGGAGAATCCCAGATTTTAGGGAACAAGCGAAATAAATTTCGAGCGATTCCTAAATAAGAACTGTATGCACCAGGATATACAAAAGCAACTTTACCTTTTTTCCCTAAAGGCTTGGCAGTGAAGTAGCTACCTACAGGAGTTTTCCATTCTCCCCCAGTCTCAAAAGCTTTTTTAATACCTTTGATTGCGCGTTCTGTTTCGCGCTGTAATTCCTTAAGGTTACGTCCAACAATGCCTACAGCATAAGTTGCGTTTTGA
Organism: Rivularia sp. (in: cyanobacteria); assembly: GCA_049649675.1. GTDB lineage: Bacteria > Cyanobacteriota > Cyanobacteriia > Cyanobacteriales > Nostocaceae > Rivularia. Next base: position 15,834 of record JBARZF010000733.1, read on the forward strand.
TTTTTTTGGTAAGCTGTAAAGGTTTGTGCTGCGGTAGCGGCAAGAGAATCACTCTCTCGAATTTTTGTTTCTAAAGCCTTGATTTGTTCTATTAATGTTGTTAAATCATCCGCAGCCAAAGGAAACAACAAGGTGGGCATTTGCTCCAAATATCTGCTGTCACGTTCTTGAGCAACCACTGCTTCCGATAAAATTAGATGAGCTATATTGCCGTTACTAAAACCATTAATAGCGGCAATTCTTTTATTAGCTTCTGCGCCTAAAAACCAGGGTTTTGACTGAGTTAGAACGTAAAAAATACTACTTCCCCAAAAATCTGGATATTTAGGAGTAGACCATTGTGGAACTGCGGGAATATAGCGATAGTAAAGACATAAAGCCGTTTTTATTAAACTAGCAATTTCCGAACTAACATCATTACTAATGTTCGTTTTTACGCTACCCACCGCACAACTTAAGTCCGAGTCAGAAGTTTGATAAGCAGCAACTAACTCCTTAATTTCTAACTGATTTGGCTCTAAAATACTGCTACCGGAAATTTCTAAATAACCAATATCTTCAGCTTTAATCCCAGCAATATCAAAAGCTTGCTGACAAGTTTGGGTTATTGTTTGTGCTTTCGGAGAAGAATTTTCGGGAATAATTAACGCATCAATTGTCGCATAAATACGTTGATGATTTTTTATAGATTCAGCATCAATTAGAACTAATCCACCATTCAAACCAGGGGATTTTGAAGAAGCCACAGCTAAAATCATCACCGCGTCTACTTCTTTTGCAGAAAATAGCTTTTGCGCCATTTGTATTGCGCTAAAAACAGTTTTTGACGTTGCCGTATGAGTAAAAGAAAAATTATTTAATTCTGCTTGCGAAACACTAGCCGTACTATCTTCATCGCCAGCAATAATTACCGCAATTTTAGCCTTTGATTCGACTCCCGCATCTTCAAGAGCTTTATTTACTATTTCATTTATATTTATATTTATATTGATATTGTAATCAGCGGAAACATGATATTCTTTTCCCTCATAAATAGCACGTTCAAAATTATCTAAATCTTCCCACGAACAGGAATTTATATTTATATTTATACCAACTATAGCTAATTTCTTATTTTGATTATTAATATTTACCATAGGTTTAAAAAAATTAGGACTTATGAGTTAGGAATTATAAGTTTAAAACTGGTAACTGATTACTGCTCACTGATAACTGTTCACTGTTAACTGTTAACTGTTAACTGTTAACTGTTCACTGTTCACTGATTAAATTCAAAGGTAAAATTGTTCCTTTAGCTTCTTGCATTCTAATGTAAATTTTTCCTCGTTCATCGTGAGCTATAACTTCAGCAACTGCTGCTGTTGCGGTTTTGCTCTTGATTTCGCAGGAAATATAAAATGTTTCGTCGAAGGGGATAGGAGCAAATTGTTCGTAATTCTTAATTCCCGATGGTAAACAGCCACAATTATGAAAATGCTGTACCCAAAGCCATAGTGAATGAATTTGTACGTCAACTATATAAGGGTTAAAGGTTTGGACGGGAAATTGTCCTTGTTTCTCAATATCTACGGTTGCTAAATTACACTGGACGGTAATTTTTTCGGAATTTATATTTAAGACTTTTTCTACTCCTTGAAAAGCTGCACCGTGAAATAAACTTGCTCCTCCTTTCTGATATATTTGGTCTTTAGAAGTAAAGATTTGATTGCTTGGTGTCAAGTCTAATGAATCGTACAGCGGACTCTCTGGAATTTGCTGTTTAACAGTTAGCTGCACGCTAAAGTGATAGCGTGTTTTTCCTGCTTGATTTTTACTCCAGATTTTGGCATCAAAAACAATTCCATCGTCGTTGTTTTTGGCAATTTCTTCTAAGTCTAAAATATATTCTTCAGCTAGACTATCATCAAAAACTATTCCTTTTAAGACTTTATAGTTTTGAACCTTAAAAAATTTGTATCCCGGATAAAGTTGTTCGCAAGTATTCGCAATCCAATTAATAGCACAAGTTGCTGGAAGAACTCCATAACCTGCAATCATATGGTCGTGTAAAAATGGATTATCAGTTAAGTTTAAATAACGTCGAATACTGTAACTTTTTAACTCGGAATCTAAAGCAACGGGAGGAGGAGTTAAAGGAGAACCAATTACTACCTGAACATCATGGTTTTCCGATGTTAATTCTTCAACTAACATTTGCGTTCCCACTTCGATGGGAATCGTCTCAATATTGCGTTGAGCAAATGCTCGTTTCAATTCTGGACTAACCATACCACTATCCCAAGGTCCCCAGTTAATTGCAACTACATGACAATCGGGATGTTGTTGCTTAACAAGATAAGCAGTTTTGTTTAGAGTTTCGTTTGCAATTGCATAATCAGTTTGTCCGGCATTTCCATAGAATCCCACCACCGAGGAAAACAAAACTAAAGAATTTAGCTGACTTGGAGGAATGCATTTTAATAAATTGGTTAATCCTTTAACTTTAGGATTGTAAACCTTATCAAAATCCGCGAGACTTTTCTTTTCAATCGGTTTATCAGCTAAATTACCAGCACCGTGGACAATTGCGGTTATTTTACCCAGTCTCTGCTCAACTTCAGCTAACTTTTCTTGCAATACACTTTCATCGGTGACATCAACGCTAAGATATTCAGCTTTTCCTCCCGCTTCCTTAATAGCTGCGAGGGTTTGCTCAATCTCCCGTCGAGATGAAATTGCCTGGTATTCTTTTTGTACCATCATCGGCGTTGGTTTCTCACCACCAGCCACAAGCTGTTCCAAAATCTGCCGCTTCAACTCCGTCTCAGAGCTACAATCTTTCATCCAACCAGGTTCTGGAGCTTTCGATAAAGGCGATCGCCCCAGCAAAACAAACTTACATTTATATTCTTGAGCTAACTTAATAGCCGACTTAGCAGTGATTCCTTTACCACCACCAGTTATTGCACAAACGGAATTTTGGTTAATCATAATTGGGGAATGGGGAATGGGGAATGGGGGTAGAATTTTGAATTGATTTCATAACGTAGTGCGAGCATCTTGCTCGCTCGAAACCGCTAGCG
>JBARZF010000734.1:0-15297 GCA_049649675.1 Rivularia sp. (in: cyanobacteria)
CACCAAAACTTACCCGCGTACTTGCAACAATCAATGTCGAACGCGATTCCCAAAAAGGTATTTTAATTGGGAAAGGTGGAGGAATGCTCAAATCTATTGGCAGCGCCGCCAGAGAACAAATTCAAAAGTTAATTGCAGGAAAAGTTTATTTAGAATTATTTGTCAAAGTACAACCAAAATGGCGACATTCACGCATCCGATTGGCGGAATTGGGGTATCGGGTAGAGGAATGATGGGGATTGGGCATTGGGAATTGGGCATTGGGCATTGGTTATTAGGAATTGGGGATTGGGAATTGGTTGTTAGGCATTGGTTATTAGGAATTGGGAATTGGTTATTAGGGATTGGTTATTAAAAACAGCTAGGGAGCGAGACGCTCCCACTACACAAATGCTTTTTTTTATGACTTCTAATATTTCAATCTCCTTGTCCCCTTGTCCCCCTCTCTCCCCATCTCCTTAATGCACCGCTGTCGGTGTGTTTTCTTCTACAATTGGGCTGCGTAAGTCTTCTACTAAGGCTTGAATTTCTGGTGGTGGTGGTGGTGTTAGACGAGAAACTACTAAGGTTACAGCTAAGTTAATAATCATACCTAATGTACCTATACCTTCAGCGGAAACACCGAAGAACCATGTCGGCATTCCGAGAAATTTGACACCGATAATATAGGCTGTGGTGAAAATTAAACCAGTTAACATTCCGGCGATCGCACCTTCTTTATTTGTACGTTTGTCGAATATTCCTAAGAATATGGCGGGGAAGAAGCTCGCTGCTGCTAAACCAAAGGCAAATGCTACTACTTGCGCTACAAATCCCGGTGGATTTACGCCAAAGTATCCGGCGACTACTACGGCAAAACCTACCATGATTCTACCGACGAATACCCGCCTACTTTCCGATGCATGAGGATTAATCATTCGGAAGTAAACGTCGTGAGCTATGGAACTGGAAATTACTAATAGCAAACCGGATGCTGTAGATAAAGCTGCTGCTAAACCACCTGCGGCTACTAATGCAATTACCCAAGGTGCAAGTTTGGCAACTTCTGGAGTAGAAAGTACTATGATATCTTTATCAATTGTGATTTCGTTGGTTGCTTCGTCTGGAGTTAACTGCAACCTCCCATCGCCGTTTTTATCATCAAAAACCAATAAGTCGGTATTTTCCCATTTTTTCGCCCAGTCTAATTGCTGTACTTCTACAACGGTTTTATCGTGCAATGAATTAATTAAGTTGTAGCGAGCAAACATCGAAAGAGCGGGTGCGGTGGTATAAAGTATGGCAATTAATAGTAATGCCCAACCCGCAGAATAACGAGCGGCGCGGACGTTGGGAACTGTGTAAAACCTGACGATTACGTGGGGTAAGCCTGCTGTTCCGACCATCAAAGCGATGGTGATAAACAGCACGTCCAACATTGATTTATTCGCAAATGGCTGAGTATATTCCTTAAAACCCAAGTCAACTTGAACTGCATTCAGCTTATCTGCTATATCGCCGAAGGCAAATGCAAATTGCGGAATCGGATTTCCTGTAAGAATAAAGGCTATAGCAACCGCAGGGATAAGATAGGCAACAATTAAAACGCAATACTGCGCTACTTGCGTCCAGGTAATGCCTTTCATTCCTCCCAATACAGCAAAAAAGCCGACAATTACCATACCGATTATTACACCAGTATTGACATCAACTTGCAAAAAGCGGCTGAAAACGATACCAACACCGCGCATTTGTCCGGCGACGTAAGTTAGCGAAACGAAGATAGCGGCTATTACAGCAACCAATCGAGCAAACTGCGAATAATAGCGATCGCCAACAAAGTCGGGTACGGTATACTTACCAAATTTTCGCAAGTAGGGAGCTAGGAGTAGTGCTAAGAGTACATAACCGCCAGTCCATCCCATCAAATAAATTGAGCCATCGTAACCTAAAGTCGAAATTATCCCCGCCATCGAAATAAACGAAGCTGCCGACATCCAATCAGCAGCAGTCGCAGCACCATTAGCGAGGGAAGGTATATCTTGTCCGGCGACAAAAAAGCCCTTAGTATCTTTAATGCGAGACTGCCAACCAATGTAAGCGTAAGCTAAAAACGAAGCACCAACAAACAAAATTGTCCAAATTTCAACCGTCATTTTCCCCTACCTTCTAATATTATGTTCGCGGTCTAATTTATCCATCTGTATTGCGTAAATAAAAATCAACGCCACAAATACCAAGATTGAACCCTGCTGTGCCATCCAAAAGCCGAAGGGTACGCCAAAAAAACGGATTGTATTTAAAGGCTCGACTAGCAGAATACTAAATACCAAGGATACTAAAGCCCAAACGATTAAAAGATTGCGAATTAAAGCTACATTTTTCCGCCAGTAAGCGCGGTGGTTTTCGTTATTCATTTTTTATCGCTATAAATGCATGAGAAATAATAGCAGTAAACTGGGCTGCTACTGTAAGTATGCGGTGATACCAACAGCATTTTTAACTATTGTTAAAGGTTTAGCAAAGCTTTCCACTATTATTATTTGGTTCGAGTTAAGTGAAGATTATGCACCTGTAATACTAATTCTGTATGAGGCAGCGCTACATCATCCGCAGCCTAGAAGCTTGGGGAACCATGATTACAAAGCCCTCACAGATGGCAAATAGAATAAATAAATTTGATTAAATATCTTGGAATATTTTCTTAAATCATTTAGTTTTTCCATTTACACCTTTATATAAAGGCTTCAATCTATAAATGCCTTATCTTTATATTTCGTTATTTGAACCATTTGTCTGTTGTAAATCTAACTTATTAAAAAATAATAATGTTTTCTCGATTATGAATAGGATTGGCTTATCCTGGAATGACTTCAAATCAAGCAGTCTCAAAGCATATGCAACGAGGATCGCCTCATCGAAATACATAGATCGGGTCTATTCTACGTTTTTATATCTAAAGTTAGATGGAGAATGGTTTGTGTAAAAAGATAATAGAAAAACATACGAGGTTTGTTGCCTTAATCAAACAGATGCAAAAAGTATATTCGATTTTATTCCTATAAGATTTTATCAATTAATTACATGAATACCAAAGAATTAGAAACAGTGCCTTCTCAACAAAAGCACGAGAACAAAGATTTAAAAATGGAAATAATACAAAAAGTTTGCTGTTCCAATTGTGGTAGCAAATGTGAAAGACATTATATTTGTGAAAGCCAAATATGTCGCACAAGTTGTGCAAGTTGTGATTATTTAATGATTAACTGCACCCGCACCGGGAAAGTTATTGAAGCTTACGCTCCCGGTATTTACGCAAGTAAATAAGAATTGGGCATAGGGCATGGGGAATAGCAAAGTTAAAGGTTAAAGGTTAAAAGTCAAAAGTCATAATCCCCTTGTCTCCCTATCTCCCCATCTCCCCATCTCCCCATCCTATTTCTTACTCGTTCGCAACTGTCCGCAGGCAGCGTCTGCTTCTAAACCACGGGAGTAACGAACGCTGTGTGCGGTATGGTGTTTTTCTAAGGCTTGTACAAAAGCTTGAATGCGATCGTAATTTGGACGTTGATAATCTGCTTCTTCAATAGGATTATAAGGTATTAAATTTACATGACATTGAAATCCGCGTAACTGCCGCGATAGCTGATGCGCGTGTTCTGGAAGGTCGTTGACACCTGCAAGAAGTATATATTCAAAAGATACTCTTCGTCCGGTCATTTCTACGTAGTCGCGACATTCTGCAAACAATTCTTCAATTGGATATTTACGAGCGCTGGGAATAAGTTCTTCTCGTAATTCTTGATTTGGTGCGTGGAGACTAACTGCAAGGGTAGCTTGTAGGCGATATTTTGCTAAATTACGAATACGTCCGGGAATACCTACTGTAGAAACAGTTAAATTGCGCTGTCCGATTCCCACATCTTTATTAAGGCATTGAATAGAACTTAAAGTATTATCTACATTTAATAACGGTTCGCCCATACCCATAAATACGATATGACTAACCCGTTGTCCAAATTCTTCCTGTACCGTTAAAACTTGGTCAACAATTTCGCTACGAGTCAGATTTCGTTTATAACCACCTTTACCAGTAGCGCAGAAATCGCAAGCCATCGCACAGCCAACTTGAGTAGAAACGCAAACCGTTAAACGTTCTAATTCTCCTCGATTCTCTCCTTGTCTGTTCCGATTTTTTCCCCATTTCTTATAAGTTGGCATACCAACGGTTTCGATGATTTCCCCATCTGCAAATTCCAAAAGATATTTTACGGTACCATCGGGAGCAGTAGAACGATGGCGTAAAGTAGAACGTCCTATAGGAATTTCCGCGACAGATTCCCGCCACTGCTTTGAAAAGACAGTAATATCAGCCAAGGAACGAACACCCTTCTGATATATCCACTGATGTAACTGTTTTCCTCTGTAAGCTGGTTGTCCCTGCTCTTGTACCCAAGCAGTCAATTCTTCCAATGATGCTCCTAATAAAGGAGGGATAGAAATTTTCGGATATTTAGGAGTGGGAGGTTTAGAAGAAACTACAGAATTAACAGACATAGTGAAACCGCGATTATTAAGAAGACAGTGAATCTTTATGGTAGATTATTTAACGTTTTTATTGCTGGGGAAATATAGACAGGAATGGCCGCAAGTGTCACAATCAGTGGTTGGTGCGTGACACCACAAGCCTTATTACTACGTTCAGAATTTCTATAAGTGTCACGTGCCCCTACAAAAAAATATGCCAGTTGCGGCCATTCCTAATAGATTTCTAAATAAATTTCAAAGCAGAAGATTTATATAATAATGAACAATGGCAAGAGGCTGATAAAGTAAAATCTTGCATAAATGTCAAAAAAGCCGGAGAATGGAATTCCCCCGCTAATAGCAAAAGTTGTCTTTAGACAACTGTGCAATATTTTTAGGTTATTTTAGAATATTTTAATTACTAAGGCCAATATGGTGGTAGTGCCTTATTAATTATTCCTATTAATCCATTTCTAAGTTCACGATTGCTTTGATTTCTCTGATGTTCATGTTCTGTTCTTTGGTAATTAGCAATTCTATGAACTACCCCGCCCATCTAAGACGATGGACGAGGTTTCTTACACTTCACCTTCGACAGTTGCTTAAACCCACCACAGTGAGTAGAAGTAGAGCCGCCAAATCCGTGTTTATCGAGACTAGTTCCTAATCCCGTTGCCCAATTAAGCATAACCATAGCCGCAGCTACATCTCGCCCGCAACTGAATCCACATGAGCAATTGTGGACTCGCTCTGATAAATCTTTTTTCTGCTGATGACCACAAGCCGGGCAGGTTTGAGAAGGCTTAACTTTTTGTGTAGGAACTTCTACAAATAAACCGGCACATTCCGATAATTTGTACTCAATCGCCGACCTTAACATCCCCATTCCAACATCTAGCATGGAACGATTAAGCCCGGTTTTTTGAGACTTCCTCTTATTGCCTTTCTTGGCTTTACGAGTCATCTTTTTAACACTGAGTTTTTCAGTCGCTACCAAGCTATTACTGCTTACTATTTGTGTAGAGACTTGATGCACCCAATTTTGTCGTTGATTTGCAACTTTACGATGCAATTTTGCTTTTAATCGTGATACTTTCTTCCACCGTACAGAAGGTTTTATTTTAGCTTTACGATCTGCACGGCGTTTGCGTCTTTGCTGTTTGGAAAGGTTGCGATTTTTTTGTCTTGAGAAAGCAAGAAAACGTGGGTTCTCAACCTTTGTGCCGTCGCTCACTGCAACAGCCGTAAGGCATCCAAAGTCTAACCCAACCGAGCCAGTACTAGTAATTCTATGAGGATTGCATTGAACGCTTATTGATGCATACCACAAACCATGTCGATAAACTATTGTACAAGTTGTTGGGGTTCCCCAAGTTCGAGCTTTTCCGCGCATTTGGATTTTACCTAAGTTAGATAATTCCAAATGACCGTTTTTACCATCACTAATTACTTTCCAACCAGACTTGCATGGGTAAGTCCACCCAGAATAATGTCGAATTGATTTAAACGAGGGGTATCCTCCTAACCCTTTAAAAAATCTTTGATAGGCTATATCAACTCTTTTTAAAGTTGCTTGTAATGCATGAGAACCTAGCTGTTTGTATTCAGTCCATACGTCTTTAAAAGCTGGTAAACAATTTTGTTGTTCGTAATAATCAACCGAATGCTTAAATTGACTGTATTGATTCCTTCTATTAGCTATTGCCGCATTATATAAATCTTTATGCATACGTCTCCAATACCCCAACATTTGTGACTGGGGGTTAGACGGATAAAGACGAAATGTAATGCGACGGGTTATACTCATATAAGAAATATACAATATAGTGTTTTACGATGTCAACTGACTTGCATTTTCACCGTCATTGCGTTTATAAAATAAATTTACATATAGTGTTTGTAACGAAATATAGAAGAAAAGTGATAACTTCTCAAATACTCGAAAAGCTCAAATCTATATTTGAGAGGTTGTGTAAAAACCAAAAGAGTGAGTTAATAGAATTTAATGGTGAAGAAGATCATGTACATCTGTTGGTTGATATTTCCCCAGATGTTCCACCATCTAAATTAGTTAATACTTTGAAAACTATTTCTAGTCGGCTAATAAGAAAAGAATTTGCCGAACACGTTAATAAATATTATTGGAAACCCGTTTTTTGGACTGGTGCATACTGTGTAATTTCTAGTGGAGGCGCACCATTGGAGACTCTTAAAAAGTACATACAATCTCAAGAGTCGCCGCAATAGTTATACACTGCCCGTCGCTAACCCCGCCCATATTTCATATGGACGAGGAATGCGCGACGGAATATTTGTTCAAGCAGTCAATCGGGATGTCTCCTTACCAATATTTACTTCAACAACGGGTAGAAAAAGCCAAACTGTTGTTGAAACAAAAAGACCGATTTATTGTAGATATTGCTTTAGAATGTGGTTTCAGCAGCCACAGCCATTTAAGTCGAAAGTTTCGCCAATTTACGGGGATGACACCCAAGCAATATAGAGCGGGTTAAATAAATGCCGTTTCTTCAAGCATCAATGGCAATTCAGTATGAGGAAATTGGGGTTAGACGCTTTTATCATTTGAGGTTTCGGTTAGGAATTTATATAGCGTCGTAACCCCAGCGGATATTGGGAACTGTAACCCGCCAAAACATCTGCCATCCATTGGCACCAAGGATTTTCGCTGCTTCTTCTTGATCTTTTCCAATTTCATCTAACACCGGAATTACTTCCCTCACAACAAAAGGCATACTCACAAATGCTGTTGCTAAAACCATCCCTGGAAGCGCAAAAACAATCTTGATGTCATGCTCTATTAACCAACCACCAAACCAACTATTGCGTCCGTACAGCAACACAATCATTAATCCTGCAACTACAGGTGAAATTGAGAAAGGTAGGTCAATTACACTCAAAATAAAAGCTCTTCCAGGAATTTTATCGCGAGTCAGCGTCCAAGCAGCGCAAAGACCAAATATCGTATTTATAGGTACAACAATTAATGCCAGGATCAAGGTTAACCAAGCTGCGTGAAGAAAATTTGGTTAGGATAGGTTAGCTAAAAATGGTTGCACTCCTTTTTTGAAAGCTTGGTAAAATACATTTGCAGTGGGAATGTAGATAACTAAGGATAAATAAAGCAGCGCGATCGCAATCAATACTTTCGGAACCCTACTTTTTCGTTGATTCGGTTGAGAATTATTTCGGATCATATCTTCTACCCCAAGCCTGTAAAAGGTTAATTGCCAACAACAACACCAATGAAATCAGCAACATAACTGTTCCGATGACGGTAGCACCGGCGTAGTCGTACTGTTCCAACCGCTGGAAAATCAAAATCGGTGCAATCAAATAGACATCTCCGGAAAACATTTATATGGTTTCCTTCGTTACATAAAAACCTAACCCCCCTACCCCCTTCCCTGGTAGGGAAGGGGGAGAATGAAGCCTCTCTCCTGCGAGGAGAGAGGTTTGGAGAGAGGTTTTTTTCCGAACCGGAGATGTCAAATCCTGAAACGGGGTATTCGATGAGATAATTACCGTTGAACCAAATTCCCCTACCGCACGAGAGAATCCTAAAGCTACACCAGTCAAAATCGCAGGCAGTAAAGCAGGGAAAATGACTCGCGTAAATGTCTGCAATTGATTTGCACCCAAACTCCAAGCAACTTCCTCGATTTCCTTTTCCATTTCTTGCAGTACGGGTTGCACCGTTCGCACCACAAAGGAAAGAGAAATAAATGTCATCGCGATCGCAACTCCCAAACGGGTATAAGATATCTTGATTCCGAAGGGTACAAACAGCGCTCCAATCCAACCATTTTCGCTGTACACGGTAGCTAAAGTTAAACCCGCTACAGCAGTCGGCAGAGCAAACGGTAAATCTACGGAAGCATCGACCAGCTTTTTCCAGGGAAACTCATACCGAACCAGTACCCAAGCCAGCAGGGTTCCAAATATTCCATTAATCGATGCACTCACCAGCGCTGTAGTAAAAGTAACATCATAAGCGGAAAGTGCGATCGGGCTAGTAGCAATAGTCCAAAATTCAGCCGGGGATTTTTCAGAAGCTTAAAAAAACATCGCGGTTATCGGTATCAACAGCATAACCGTCAAGTACGCAAAACTAATTCGCCATGCCCAGCTATTTGCGAACAATGAACTGAGATTTCTCCAAGCAGATGGTTTCCGAAATCTTTGAACGGGTGATATTGTCATGGGGATGGGGGATGAGGGGACAAGGGGACAAGGAGAAGATAATTGTTATTAACTCCTCACTCTTAAGGGACTTCCAATTAAAAAAATAATCAATTGCTTTGGTGAGCAGGGGGAGCTCTTGATGCAGGGGAGCAGGGGGAGAATAAATCTGATAGTCTTATTAGATGCAGGAATTGAGTAATTTAATTTTTGGATGTCCCTAACTCAATTACGCTTTCTTCTTGGCTTGAATTTTGTCGAAAATAGCTCCATCCTCGAAGAATTTCTGCTGTGCTGCATCCCATCCACCGAAGTCTTGAACTGTTGCCAAGGTTTTAACTGCGGGATATTTTTCTTTAACTTGCTTAGTCTGAGCTATACTTTCATTTACCGAACGAAATCCCACTTTGGTAAACTCTTCCTGTGCTTCTGGAGTGTATAAGTATTTGACAAAAGCTTCCGCAACTTCACGAGTTTGATGCTTATCGACATTCTTATCGACAACTGCGATCGGGTTATCAATGGAAATGTTCACGTCGGGAATCACGTAAGATACTTTCTCTCCTTTTTGCTGTGCCAAAATAATCTCGTTTTCGTAATTAATTAATGCGTCACCCTGTTTTCGCTTGAAAAATGCATCAGTAGCTTAACGAGCATTCTTTGTAATAATTGGCACGGTTTCATAGGCTTTTGTAATAAATTCTGTGGCTTTTGCTTCATCCGCACCAGCTTTGATGGCAGAGTTCCACAAGACTAAGAAATTCCACCGGGCAACTCCGGAGGTTTTCGGGTCTGCGGTGATAAATTTGACTCCATCTTTGGCTAAGTCTGACCAGGTTTTGATGCCTTTGGGATTACCTTCTCTTGTGACTAATGCAGCTACAGATTTAGAAACGATGCCGTTATTCGGTAGTTCTTTTTCCCAACCTGGATCGATCAATCCAGCTTTCTAAATTTTTTCGGTATCTAATGCTAATGCTAAGTGAACCACATCAGCCTCTAAGCCATCGATTACCGCACGAGTTTGCGAACCCGAACCACCGTAGCTAGTTTTGAAAGTAACCTTTTGATTATGTTCCTTTTGCCACTGTTCGGTGAATTTGGGAATAATCGCTTCGTGAGCAGCTTTTGTTACCGCAAAGGAAGCTAAGGTGAGTTGTACATCTTGCGATTTCGCAGCAACAGGACTTGCATTGGGAACTGCACCGGAATCTCCAGCTGAGTTATTGGCATTCCCACCCGAACAAGCTGCGATCGCAAAGCTTAAAACTGTTCCCACTAAAAATAAAGACACGAAACTCTTTAAAGAACTCAACCTCAAACCTTTAAGCCGACTTGCATTTAATAACTTCACTCTGGTTTATCCTTGCTAATCTACGGTAAGTCTATCGGGATTAAGTATTTTGTAGTCAAGATAAGTTCATACCACGGAACTAAGTAGAATACCAATAGGTAGTCTAAATATTTTTTGTAGAGGTAGATTACACGGCAATGTTAGTTTCTACTTAACATTGCGATTGCAGAGAACTGAGTCTTTATTTTTAAGTAGTGAAGATTGAATCAAATAACTTTTATATAATTCCAGAAAAATACGGTACTATTCCGACATCGGAATGGAAGTCTCAATGGTTGTTGTCAGAAATAAACTCGGAATTGAGAAGAGTTTTGGTACAGGGAATTGGTTACAATCGGATTTGTGAAGAGTTGGGAGCAGTTGAATTAGATTCTTGGCAAGAATACACTTTACTAAAGATTGAGAATTATATCGAAGTTGATGAATGGGCTTCGCAAGATGATATTGAACCAATGCATTTATTAAAAATGACTTGTCCGAGTACGGGACATATTCATTTTTTACGAGTACCACCAGATATGACTTCTGCGAGGGAAGCAATAAGTTGGGTAAATTGGGGAGTCGATCCAGAAGAATTTGCAGTACAAACTTGAATAAATTGTCATTATTGTAGGTTGGGTTAGACGCTTTTACTATTTAAAGTTGTAATTGCCGAATCTACATAGCGTCGTAACCCAACATCTTTTCTACCTTTCTATCGTACATCTGAGGAAAGATATTTTTATTTATCCAACATACTGATGTTGGGTTACGACACCATAGTTAAAATTCTTGTAACAATCAACTTTGATTTTGGTGTCTAACCCAACCTACAAAAATAAATCTTTGCTAAAAAATAGCACATACAGGTCCTAACAGATTATATCAAAAAATATTTTAAAATTTAGACAACATTTTTATACAAATAACCAAACAACGTAATTTCGTTAATTAAATGACAATATTCGCATTATTAATGATGCTATTCTCAACTTAGAATATTTTTGTAATTTTTTATCACAATATATAGGGTCAAACCGCTAATTTAGATTTGGAAATATTGATTTTTATTAAGTAAAAAAAGAATTGATACCAAAACTAAAAATTTAAAACCGTATTTAAACCCTTGAACAACCCAAAATCTTTTTTACCGTACATCTGAGCGATATTTTTATTTATCTAAGATTGTTGTGTTGGGTTACGACACCATAAGTAAAAGACTCAAAAAAAACTCTGCGACACTCTGCGTTTACCTCCGCGCTCCTCTGCGTTTCAAAAAAGTATTTTATTTTACTCTAAAGAACTAAAAATCGTATTTATATGGAGAAAAACCCGCTATTATATCGATCGCAATTGTAAAAAATGCAGCAAACAACCTATAGTCAACTTGATATAAAGCGTTAAAACCCTGACTACAAACTTAAATAAACTTTGAGTAACTCAGGATAATCTCGGTCTTTGGGTTATCATCATATATTGTCAGCTTGCAATCAGCATCAATATCCATGACTGCATCTAAACACCAAAATACAACAACCATCACCGACCATCGCACGGTGGATATCAGTAAGCTGAGTCAGATGTACCAGCATTATATTGAAACTAAGGAAAAACATCCTCATGCGGTACTTTTCTATCGGGTAGGTGATTTTTTTGAATGTTATTTTGAAGATGCTGTCACGTTAGCTCAAGAGTTAGAACTTGTTTTAACTAGCAAGCAAGCTGGTGCTGATGTGGGAAGGGTGGCGATGAGTGGTGTTCCCCATCATTCTTGGGAACGTCATGCTACTGGTTTAGTTGAAAAAGGTTATGCGGTGGTAATTTGCGACCAGGTGGAAGATGCTTCTCAGGTAACTGGTGGTCGTTTGGTGAAGAGGGAAATTACTAGAATATTAACTCCCGGTACTTTGCTCGAAGATGGGATGTTGAAGGCAAGTCGGAATAATTATTTAGCTGCTGTGGTAATTGCGGGGGATAATTGGGGTTTGGCTTATGCTGATATTTCTACGGGAGAATTTTTAACTACTCAAACCAACGATTTAGAGAATTTAACTCAAGAATTGATGCGATTGCAGCCGAGTGAGGTGTTATTTCCTACCAATGCTCCGGACTTGGGTGCGTTATTAAGACCTGGTGAAAAGTCTAATAGTTTACCCGAATGTCTGCCTCGTTCGTTTTGTTATTCATTGCGATCGCAGGTTCCGTTTTCGAGCGGTGAAGCAAGAAGTAGATTATTGCAAAAGTTCAGGCTTCGCTCTCTGGAAGGGGTTGGTTGCGACCATTTACCGTTAGCCGTGCGTGCTGCTGGTGGTTTGTTGGAATATTTGGAGGAAACGCAAAAGGAAAATAAGGTTCCTTTGCAACCTTTGCGAACTTATGCTTTTACTGATTTTTTAGTTGTAGATTATTCAACAAGACGTAACCTGGAAATTACGCAGACGATTCGCGATGGTACTTATCATGGTTCTTTGTCGTGGGCTATGGATAGAACGACTACGGCAATGGGTGGACGTGCTTTAAAAAGATGGTTGTTGCAGCCGTTGTTGGATGTGAAGGGGATTAGGGCTAGACAAGATACGATACAGGAATTGACGGAAAATACAACTTTGCGTCAAGATTTACGCGGGTTGTTAAAACAGATTTACGATTTAGAAAGGTTAAGCGGACGTTCTGGATCTGGAACTGCAAATGCTAGGGATTTGTGGGCGTTGGCGGATTCTTTATCGAAGTTACCGCAGTTGAGTAATTTGGTAATGGATGCTCGTTCTCCTTTTTTAAAAGCTTTGCAGAAAGTTCCGCCAAGTATGGAAGAATTGGCGAATAAGATAAAAGCTCATATTGTCGAATCTCCACCGATACAAATTAAGGAAGGTGGTTTGATTAGGGAGGGAATAAATCCTTTATTGGATGAAAGAAAAGAATTAGTAGAAGATGACCAAAAGTGGATTGCGAATTTAGAAATTGATGAAAGGGAAAGGACGGGAATTCCTAAATTAAAAGTTGGTTATAACAAGACTTTTGGTTATTATCTTAGTGTTTCTCGTGCTTTAGCAGAAAAAGTACCCGATAATTATATTCGCAAACAGACTTTAACTAATGAAGAACGTTATATTACTCCGGAGTTGAAGGAAAGGGAAGCTCGGATTTTAACTGCGAGAGATGATTTAAATAAGTTGGAATATGACATCTTTGTGGCGTTGCGGGAAGAAGTTGGATCTCTTGCTGAAACTATTCGCAATATTTCCCGTGCGGTAGCTGCTGCCGATGTGTTGTGTGGTTTGGCAGAATTAGCGGTATTTCAAGGTTATTGTCGTCCAGAAATGGTTGAAGGAAGAGAAATTACAATTATCGATGGACGACATCCGGTAGTGGAACAGTCTTTACCCGCTGGTTTCTTTGTACCAAATTCGACTTATTTAGGTAGGGAAGAAAATGGTGATAATGATAATAATAATAGAAATTCTCCAGATTTAATTATTTTAACTGGTCCCAACGCCAGCGGTAAAAGTTGTTACCTGCGTCAGGTGGGATTAATTCAATTAATGGCACAGGTTGGAAGTTATATCCCAGCTAGATCGGCAACTTTGGGCGTTTGCGATCGCATTTTTACTCGCGTAGGTGCGGTGGATGATTTAGCTACCGGACAATCTACTTTTATGGTTGAAATGAACGAGACGGCGAATATTCTCAATCATGGTACTAGCAAATCTTTGGTATTGTTAGATGAAATTGGTAGAGGTACGGCAACTTTTGATGGTTTATCGATTGCATGGGCAGTGGGAGAATATATTGCCACAGAACTTTTAGCGAGAACAATTTTTGCAACTCACTATCACGAATTAAATGAATTAGCTTCGCTTTTAGATAACGTTGCTAATTATCAGGTGACGGTGAAAGAAATGCCAGATCAAATTATCTTTTTGCATCAAGTACAACCTGGTGGTGCGGATAAATCTTATGGAATTGAAGCGGGAAGATTGGCAGGTTTACCAGCAAAAGTGATAAAAAGAGCGAAGCAGGTGATGGGGCAGATTGAGCAGCATAGTAAAATTGCGATCGGGTTGAAATCGTTGGATTAAAAGACCTAACCCCCTAACCCCCTTCCCTTGCAGGGAAGGGGGGATTTGAAAGTAGACACTCATAGCAAATTTCAAAGCCTCTCTCCTGCTCCGGAGAGAGGTTTGGAGAGAGGTCATAGACAACTAGTTTTACACAAGCCAAAATGGGTATATAAAAACTATTTTCATATCTCTTTAAATGGAAAAACCTATAAGCAAAAAGTCTTCCTCACGCAGCGAAGGAACTCGTAACATAATTATTGGACAAAACATAACATCAATTAAGTTACAACGCGCTAAAGAACTTCGGCGTAATATGACACCAGAAGAAAAGATTATTTGGCAGCATTTACGCGCAAATCGCTTACAAGGTTATCACTTTCGTCGTCAGCAAATTATAGATGGATTTCCGATCGATTTTTATTGTCATGCTACAGCTTTAGTAATAGAAATAGATGGAAAAATTCATGAAAACCAAATTGAATATGATACAGAAAGAGATAAAGTTTTATCTGCAAGGGGATTACGTTTGTTGCGAATTAAAAATGAAGAAGTAAGGGATAATATTGATCGAGTTTTGAATCGTATTCTACAAGCTTGTGAAACCTAACCCCCTAACCCCCTTCCCTGGGAGGGAAGGGGGAACTTGAAAGTAGACTCATAGTAAATTTCAAAGCCTCTCTCCTTGCAGGAGAGAGGTTTGGAGAGAGGTCAAAATTATTGAGAGAAAAAACAAGCAGAATTAATCCAACGCTTACAGAAACAAAAATAAATACATCTCTCGCTATTACCAATCCCCAATCCCCAATCCCCCATGCCCAATCCCCATTTTTATATTTGAGAAACTACCCCAAAGCTGATACCGTCTGAAGATTAATAAATCAAATTTTTGGGACTTTCAGCTTGAATCGGTCAAACTACTGGCAACTTTTACCTTATATCCGTCCCCAATCGCAAACTATCGCCAAGGGTTTTGTGGGGATTATCGGATACGTTATTGCGACATTGGGATTAATTAAGCTTGTAGAAGAGTTAGCAACTCCCTTTGGAGAAGGAAATGTTTTAGAAATAGCAAAGCTTGCGGTTATTTTGGCGGGGGTTTTCTTAGTTAGAGGATTTTTTCAATCAGTACAAGATATCTACATGGCGAAAGCTGCTTTAAGAGTAGCTTATAATCTCCGCAAGCAGGTTTACGCTCAT